>NZ_LYVQ01000383.1 GCF_001984095.1 Pelomonas sp. KK5 | reverse complement strand
GCAGTGCGCAGCGCGTGCTCGCGCGGCTGGACGGCCGGGCGCAGGCGCTCGATGCGCCTGCGCTCGCCCGGCTGGAGCCCGCGCTCGCGCCGGTGGCCCGGGCGTGGCTGCTGCCGGGCGAGGCGCAGATCGATCCGCCCGCCGCGATGGCCGCGCTGCTGCGCGATGCCGAGGGCGTGACGTGGCACTGGCGGCGGCCGGTCGACGACGTCGCCGCGCTGCCGTGCGATCTCGCCATCGACACCCGCGGGCTCGGCGCACGTAACGCGTTACCACTGCGGGGCGTGCGCGGCGAGACCGCCTGGCTGCACGCGCCCGGCCACGGCCTCGCGCGGCCGGTGCGCCTGCTGCATCCGCGCCACCGCGTCTACCTGGTGCCGCGGCCGGATGACCTCGTCTTCGTCGGCGCCACCGAGATCGAGAGCGAGGACCGCTCGCCGGTCTCGGTACGCAGCGCCGTCGAGCTGATGAGCGCGGCCCACAGCGTGCTGCCCGCGCTGGCCGAGGCCCGCATCCTGCGGCTGGACCGCCACCTGCGCCCCGCCCTGCCCGACCACCTGCCGCTGATCGCGCGCGAGCCCCGCGTGCTGCGCATCAACGGCCTGTTCCGCCACGGCTGGCTGCTCGCGCCGGCGCTGGCGGAGGATGCCCTCAAGGAGATCGAGCGATGAACATCGAGATCGACGGACAGGCCCGCGCCGTGCCGGAAGGCACGACCCTCGCGGCCCTGCTCGAAACACTGGGCCAGGCGCCCAACGACGCCGCCACCGCGGTCAACGGCGCCTTCGTCGCCCGCGGCGCGCGCGCCACCCACCTGCTGCAGGACGGCGATGCCGTGCTGCTGTTCCGCCCCATCACCGGAGGTTGAAGCCATGAAGCAAGACCTGACCCCGAACGACGGCTGGACCGTGGCCGGCACGGCGCTCACCAGCCGCTTCCTGCTCGGCACCGCCGGCTATCCCTCGCCCCAGGTGCTCGCCGACGCGATCGCCGCTTCGCAGACGCAGATCGTCACCGTCGGCCTCAAGCGCACGCTGGCGGCCGGCGGCGACAACGGCTTCATCGCGATCATCCGCGAAGCCATGCGCACGAACGGCGCCCGCCTGCTGCCCAACACCGCCGGCTGCCGCAGCGCCCGCGAGGCCGTGCAGCTCGCCCGCATGGCCCGCGAGCTCTACGACACGCCCTGGCTGAAGCTCGAAGTCGTCGGCGACGAGCACACGCTGCAGCCCGATCCCTTCGAGCTGCTGCAGGCGGCGCGCGAGCTGGTGGCCGAGGGCTTCGTCGTCTGGCCCTACTGCACCGACGACCTGGTGCTGTGCCGCCGCCTGCTGGACGCCGGCTGCCCGGTGCTGATGCCCTGGGGCGCGCCGATCGGCTCGGGCCAGGGCCTGCTCAATCCCTTCGCGCTACGCACGCTGCGCGAGCGCCTGCCCGATGCCACGCTGATCGTCGATGCCGGCCTCGGCGCACCCTCGCATGCCGCGCAGGCACTGGAGCTGGGCTTCGACGCGGTGCTGCTGAACTCGGCCGTAGCCCAGGCGCGCGACCCGGTGGCGATGGCTGGCGCCTTCCGCGATGCGGTGCGCGCCGGCCGCGCCGCCTGGCGGGCCGGCGTGATGGCGCCGCAGGATTTCGCGGTGGCCAGCACGCCGGTCGGCGGCGAGCCGCTGCTGCTGGGAGCGGCGCCATGAAGCGCATCACGCGGGAGGAGGCGGCCGGGCTGCTCGGCCGGCCCCGGCTGATGCGCGATGAGCTGCCGGCCGCCGCCGCCGCGCTGCGCGAGCGCGGCCTGGCCGAGGCCCTGCTCATCACCGGCGGCCGCGAGCGCCTCGCGCTGGACTGGCTGGACACGCCGCATGCCCGCGGCTGGCTGGCTTCGCCGCGCCGCGGCGGCGCGTTGGCGCTTCCCGAGGGTTTCGTCGCCGCCGACGCGGCGGTCCTCGCCCGCTTCGCTGCCGACGACGCTTTCCCCTGGCTCAGCTTCGGCGAAGCGCCGGTCTTCCACGAGACGCCGCCCCCGCCCGCGCCGCCGCTGGGCCTCTACGCCATCGTCGACAGCGCCGAGCGCGTGCGCGCCGTGCTGGCTGCCGGCATCCGCACCATCCAGCTGCGCATCAAGGACACCCCGCCCCGGCTGGCCGCCGAGATCGCCGAGGCCGCGCAAGCCTGCCGCGCCGCCGGCGCCCGCCTGTTCGTCAACGACCACTGGCAACTCGCCTCCGCCTGCGGCGCTCACGGCACCCACCTCGGCCAGGAAGACCTGCTGGCGATGAGCGAGCGCGAGCGCGGCGAGCTCAAGCTCAGCGGCCTGGCCCTGGGCATCAGCTCGCACAGCCCCTGGGAGCTGGCCCGCGCGCGCAGCCTGGCGCCGGCCTACATCGCCTGCGGCCCGGTCTGGTCGACGCTGACCAAGGCGATGCCCTGGCGGCCGCAGGGGCTGGACAACCTGCGCTGGTGGTGCGCGGTGGCGGGCGTGCCGGTGGTGGCGATCGGCGGCATCCTGACGACCGAACAGATCAGCGCCGCCGCCGGTTGCGGTGCCGACGGCGTCTGCGTGGTGCGGATGCTGGGCGATGAGCCGGCCGTCACGGTGCCGGCCATTCAGCAGGCCCTGGGCCGCACGTTCGCCCCAACAACGTGCCGGATTCACGCGCGCCCCGGGGCGGCGCTGCCCATAATCCGCGCGACCTTGGGTTGACCCTAACCTCATATTCGCACTGACTGCCCCATGCCCTCGTTGAAGAACCTGACCATCGCGGCCAAGCTGTACGCGGCCTTCGCCTTCATGCTGGTGCTGCTGATCGGCGTGGCGCTGTTCGCCTGGACGCGGCTGCGCACCGTCCAGGACGATTCGCACACGATCAGCACCAACTGGCTGCCCGCGGTCAGCGCCGCCCATGCGATGGAGACCGACCTGGCCAACTACCGCATCGGCCTGCTGCAGATGGTCACCTCGCGCAACCCGGACAAGACCAAGGCCGCGGAGGACGCGATGACTGCCGCCGGCCAGGCCTTCAAGGGCCATGCCACCGCCTACGAGAAACTGGTCAGCAGCGAGCGGGAGCGCGAGCTGTACCAGCGCTTCAGCACCGCCTGGAAGAGCTATTACACCCACACGCTGACGATCGCCGGCCACATGCGCGACAGCAACTACGACGACGCGGTGCGCCTGCAGAACGGCGATGCGCGCAAGGCCTACGAGGAATCGTCCAGGCTGGCCGCCGAACTGGTCGCTCTGAACGAGCGCGGTGCCGGCGAGTCGGCCGCCAATGCCGACGACACCTATGCCAGCGCCGTGCGCCTGCTGCTGCTCGTGGCGGTGCTGGCCGCCGTGGCGGCGGCGGTGATGGCGGTGACGCTGGTGCGCGCCGTCACCCGGCCGCTGGCCCGCGCGGTGCGCGCGG
>NZ_LYVQ01000382.1 GCF_001984095.1 Pelomonas sp. KK5 | reverse complement strand
GATGATGACGAAGCTGAGCGCGTAGTTGACGCCCGCCCAGGCCCCGCCCCAGAAGGCTGAGAGGCCGATCGCCAGGATCGCGAACTTGGTGAAGGTGGTGCCGGCCAGCACCAGGCCGCCGCCGGCGGCGCGGCCCAGCATCGCGCGGTACTCGGCCGGGTTGCGGGTGATGTAGTGCTCGCCGGTCTCGGCGCTGCGCTCGGCCACCTTGCGGGCCAGCAGCGAGTAGTGCCGCGCGAACAGCGTTCGCACGCTGCGGCGCGCATGGGTGGAGCGCACCAGGCTGATGGTGAGGCGCAGCAGCTCGCGGCGCGGCTCGTCGGAGACCAGGCAGTTCAGCAGCGCCTCGATGCGCTGGCTGCGCACGCGCAGCTGCTCCACCTCGAACATGATGTCCACCGAGACCCCGTAGGCCTCCAGGTGCTCAGGCACGCTCTGCGCCGCCTCGCGGCAGCTTTGCAGCAGTGCGCGGAGGTACTGGGAGGCGCGCAGCACGGCGGCGTGGTCGCCGTCTTCGACTTCGAGCGCCTGGGCCAGCTCATCGCCGGCGCGGGAGAGCTGCTCGAAGGGCTGGTTCACCAGCAGCTCGGGGCTCATGCGCTGGCGCAGCGGGCCCGACAGGCCCGCCGCCTGCACCGCGCTCACCAGCACCGTCATCGCGCGGTTCAGCGCGGCGCGCCAGGAGCTGCCCGGGCCGTCCACGCCGGAGCGGTCCAGCAGCGCGGCCAGGCGGGCCAGCAGCGCATCGTCGATGGCCTCCAGCCAGCGCAGGTCGTCTTCCTCGGTGAAGAGCTGGGCGAACAGCTCGCCCAGGTCGCGCGTGTCCACCGTGCCGGGCAGCACCTTCAGCCGCAGCCGGTGCGTGAACTCGCTCCACAGCGCCATGCGCGGCGCGAAGCCGGCATCCGCGAACAGGCCGGTGCCGTCCATGTGGCGCCAGATGCTGGCCCACATCGCGGCGAAGGTGTCGGCATGCTGCGGGTTGCGCTCCAGCATGTTGAGCAGGTGCTTCAGGCGCAGCACCGGGCGGGGCAGGGTGGCGGCATCCTCGTCGGTGGCCGCCGTCGGCGCGTGGCGCAGCCACTGCAGCAGGCGGGCGAGCCAGAGGTTGCGGGCCGGCAGTTCGGCGCGTGGATCAGCCGCGTTGAGCAGCGCCGTCAGGTCCCAGGCGGGGCTGGATGCTCTCAATGGAGGCTGGCGCTGTTGGCGAGCATGAACTCGGGCAGCTCGGTATGGAAGACCTCGGCGTCCTCGGTGACGCACAGGAAGCGGCCCTGCATGCTGCCCTGGGGCGTGTCGATCTGTGCCCAGGAGGTGTACTGGAACTTCTGGCCCGGCGCCAGCAGCGGCTGGTGGCCGACGACCGCCAGGCCGTCCACCTTCTGCACCTTGCCGCGCGCATCGGTGATCAGCCAGTGGCGGCCGATCAGCTGCGCGGTGATGTCGCCGGTGTTCTCGATGGTGATCGTGTAGCTGAAGGCGTACTTGCCTTGCTCGGCATCGGTCTGCTCAGGCAGCACCTGGACCAGCACGCTGCATGTGAATTGAGGGTTTGCCATCCGCTGATTCTAGGAGCCCTGCCGCAGGCGCACTATGCTTGGGTCATGACAAGAAGCAAGAGCCGGGGGAGACAGACGGGCTGGCTGGCCGCGGGGCTGCTGTGCTCGCTCGGAGCTTCCGTGGCGCTGGCCGCGCCGGTGGTGGAGTTGCGCACCGCGCAGCAGAGCAACGCGCTCGGCAAGTACGCGCCCGAGGCCGAGGCGATGCCGGGCCTGTGCATGGAGATCCTGCGGGCGGTCGAGCATGTCGACCCGGGCCTGCGCTTCACCGGCCTCAAGCTGCGCGCGCCGCTGCGCCGCATCGAGCGGTTGCTGGCGCAGGAGGAGCTCGACGCCTTCTTCTGCCTGCTCAAGACGCCCGAGCGCGAGCAGCAGTGGCGCTACCTGCCGGTGCCGCTGTTCCGCATCCGCCACATGATCCTCCAGCGCGCCGACGACGCCACCGACTACCGCAGCGTCGAAGACCTGGCCGCCAGCCGCAAGCCGGTGCTGGTGATGCAGGGCACCTCGCTGCAGGAGGTGCTGACCCGCGCCCGCGTGCCCACCGATGCGCCGCCCTCCGAACGCGAGGCGATGAAGATGCTGCTGGCCGGCCGCACCGACGCCATCTACGGCCAGGACATCAACCTGCTGCGCAACCTGCGCGAGAGCGGCCTGGAAGGCCAGCTGCGCGTGGCGACCACGGTGTTCCGCGAGGAGCCTCAATACCTGGTCGTGTCGCGCAGCGTGCCGGCGGCGGTCGAGCAGCGGCTCGTGCAGGCCCTGCAGACGCTGGAACGCAACGGCACGCTGAAGGCGCTGGCGGCCCGTTATCGTTGAGGGCATGAGCACGACAGCGACCGACACCCACTACCTCCCCGCCGACGGCCGCCCCCGCTGCCGCTGGTGCGCCGCCGCCGCCGGCGACGACGGCTACCTCCGCTACCACGACACCGAATGGGGCTTCCCGGTGGACAGCGACTTCCGCCTGTTCGAGAAGCTGTGCCTGGAAGGTTTCCAGTCCGGCCTGTCCTGGCGGACCATCCTCAACAAGCGGGACGCATTCCGCCAGGCCTTCGCCGGCTTCGACTTCAACAAGGTCGCGAGCTTCAAGGACAAGGACGTCGAGCGCCTGCTGCAGGATGCGGGCATCGTGCGCCACCGCGGCAAGATCGAGGCGGCCATCAACAACGCCCAGCGCTGCGTGGAGCTGGTGGCCGAGCAGGGCTCGCTGGCGCGCTACATCTGGTCCTTCGAGCCCGCGGCGCTGGCGGCGCCCGAGCACGCCACCGAGACGGCCGCCTCGCGCGCCCTGTCCAAGGACCTGAAGAAGCGCGGCTGGAAGTTCGTCGGGCCGACGACGATGTATGCCTTCATGCAGTCGATGGGCATGCTCAACGACCATGCGATCGGCTGCGTGACCCGGGACGAGGTGGCGGCCCGGCTGAAGAAGTTCAAGCGGCCGTCGTGACGCAGGGCCTCTTCCTCTTCTCGATGGCACGGCAGCGGGATCCGGGCGTGGAGGCCTGGTTCGGACGGCACGGTGAAGGGGGCGCGCTGGCCCGCCGCTGGTTCGAGGTGATGCGCGGCTGCGGCGACGACGTGCGCGAACTGCTGCACGACGGCCACCCCACCGCCTGCACCGGCGAGGCCGCCTTCGCCTACGTCAACGCCTTCAGCGCGCACGTCAACGTCGGCTTCTTCCGCGGGGCGGAGCTGGACGACCCCGACCGGCTGCTCGAAGGCAGCGGGCGGCTCATGCGGCATGTGAAGCTGGGGCTGCCGGATCGCGAGGTCGATGAGGCGGCACTTGCGCGGCTGATCGCCGCGGCCCATGCCGACATGCAGGCACGGCTGGCGGCCCCATAAAATCC
>NZ_LYVQ01000381.1 GCF_001984095.1 Pelomonas sp. KK5 | reverse complement strand
ATGGACTTTATGGGTGGACATGGCGTCTCCTCGATGGGTGGTCTGTGCGTGCATTCATATTGCCCCGCGGGCTTTCCAGCGTCGAGGAAGTCGGGAGCCTTCCTATCGCCACCGACCGCTTTTGAATGGGTCGCGTCATCGCGCCGCCGCTAGCCTTCGTCCATCGACCGAAGGAGCTTGTTGCATGTCACCGTTACTTACGCGCCGCGGCTTCCTGCGCGGCACCGGCCTGGTCATCGCCGCGCCGTACATCGCCCGAGCGGCCACTTCGAATGCACTGCGAGTCGTCAGCAATCCGGGCCTGGAGAACGCCACGCTGAATGCGCTGATGGACAGGCAGGGCTATCTCGGTCGGTCTGGCGTCAACGCCGCGTTCATCCAGGCGCCGGGCTCCACCGGCCCCTTCGATGCGATCACCGCAGGCGCCGCGGACGTCTGCATGGTGTCGGGCTACAACATGGTGCTCTCGCGCATCGCGCAGGGCGCGCGCGTGAGGATCATCGGGGCCGGCATGCGCAAGGCGGCGCTGACGATCTTCGCGCCGGAGAACATCCGCACGCTTGCCGACCTGAAGGGCCGGACTGTCGCCGTCGGCCCGACGGGCGGGCTGCTGCACACGCTGACACTGCAGCTGCTGAGGGCCCGCGGCATCGACGACTCGGCGATCCGCTTCATCGACAAGGGCAGCAACGAGCAGTGCTACGAGGCGGTGCTGAGGGGCGAAGCCGACGCCTGCTGCGCCAGCATCTCGCACCTCAACAACGACGACCACCTGGCAGCGATCGAGGAAGGGCACCTCTGGCAGGCCCTCCCCCGCTATGTCTTCCAGCTGGCCTATGCCTCGACGGACGCGATCCGCGACCGGCAGGACGATCTGGTCAAGCTGATGGCCGCCTATGGCGCGCTCTACGAGTACATGATGTCGCCGGCCTCGCGCCAGGCCCTGTTCGAGGCGCGGCGCCGCGCGCAGCGGGATCACTTCGACGAGGCATCGGCCCGCGCGGTGGCCGACTTCAATGTTTCGCAGCGGCCTTATTCGAAAGATCTCACATTGACGGAATCCGACATCGCCTACCAGCAGGGCCTGGTTTCCGGCCCGAAGCTACCGTTCGACGCAGTGGCCGACATGCGCGCCGCTCAGGCCGCCGCGCGGCTGCCTGGCTGAGACCCGCCGGTGCTCTCCCGCAGGCACTCGACGAAATCGGTGTGCGCCTGCGTCGGCAGCCAGTCGCTCCGGGTGGTCACGCCCTTGGGCAGCATGTCGCTGAGCCAGGGGCAGTGGAGCTGGCAGAGGATGCCCAGCTTCAGGTCATGCTGCACCTCGGAGCGGGTCATCAGCGTGATCGTGTCCGAGCCCAGCAGCATCGCGCGGCTCATGCTCAGCGACGAGGTCTCGATATGGAAGCTGGGATGGGCCTTCAGGCCCTTGAAGATCGCCTCGATGCGCTTGCGCCGCGGCGTGCCGACCGAGGGCACGACCCATTGATAACGCGCGAGTTCCACTGACGTGACCTCGTCCAGCCGGCACAGCGGATGCTCGGGGCGGGCCACCATGCAGTAGCCGTCGCGATAGAGCTCGTCCTCGCTGACCTCGCTGGCCCAGTCGGGCCGGCGCAGCAGGCCGAAGAACATGTCGATGCGGCTGTTCAGCAGTTCCTCGAGCAGGTGGTGGTAGTCACCGGTCACCAGGCGCAGCTTGACGGCCGGATGCCGCGCCATGAACTGCCGCGTGGCCTCGGCCAGCTCGAAGGAGCCCGCCATCGGCACCGCGCCGACGACGACCTCCAGGCTCTCCGCGCCCGCATCCAGCAGCACCTCACCGCGCGCCAGCTCGATCTCGCGCACCGCGCGGCGGAACTCGCGGGCCAGCAGCGTGCCGGTCTTGTTCGGGATCGGGCCGTGGGCGGTGCGGTCGAACAGCGGCCGGCCGAGCGAACGCTCCAGCGTGCGCGCGGCGCGCTGCAGCGAGGCCGGCGACATGGCGAGGCTCTCGGCGATCTCGTTGACACGGCCGGGCTCGGTGATGACGATCAGCGCGCGCAGCTGGGTGCCGGTGATCAGCCGGTCGGCCTGCGCCTGCTTGCCGACCACCTGGGTCAGCACCGCATCGAGGATCTCGAAGAAGCGGTCCAGCCGCAGCAGGTACTGCCGGCCCAGCGGCGTCGGGTAGGTGCCGGTGGCGCTGCGCTCGAAGATCGGCGTGCCGATCTCGGCCTCGATATTGGACACCGCCTGCGTCACCGCCGGCTGCGACGTGCAAAGCTCGCGCGCGGCGCCGCTGACGCCGCCCACCCGACCGATCACCTGCACGAACCGCAGATGGCGCAGGTTCGGCGTTTCAGCGAACTGGAACATGGCGGAATCTTAGTCCACGCGCCCCGGTGGGGAGGGTCATAGCAACGCTTGCCGGGCCATCGGATTTCTGCAGGCCGTCATGCAAATGGCGAGGCCTCGCAAGACACTGGCGGGAGCGCTCCGCGCACCGACAAGAACATTTCGAGGACCTATCCATGAGCGCAGATTTCTCCCTGCACGGCCGGCACTTCATCGCCGGCGAGCGCATCGCCGGCGATGAACGCTTCGCCTCCACACCGGCCAGCGGCCCCAGTCATCGGTTCTGTGTCGGCACGCCGGCGCTGGTCGAGCAGGCGTGCCAGGCGGCCGACGCCGCCTTCGAGTCCTTCTCCGCCAGCAGCCGCGAGCAGCGCGCGACGCTGCTGGACACCATCGCCGACGAGATCGACGCCCGCGCCGACGCGATCACCGGGATCGGCAGCCAGGAGACCGGCCTGCCCACCGCGCGCCTGGTCGGCGAGCGCGGCCGCACGGTCGGGCAGCTGCGCCTGTTCGCCACGCACATCCGCCAGGGCGACTACCTCGATCGTCGCCACGACGCCGCCCTGCCCGATCGCCAGCCGCTGCCGCGGCCCGAGCTGCGGCTGATGCAGCGCCCGATCGGGCCGGTGGCGGTGTTCGGCGCGTCGAACTTCCCGCTGGCCTTCTCGGTGGCGGGCGGCGACACGGCGTCCGCGCTGGCCGCCGGTTGCCCGGTCGTCGTGAAGGGGCACTCGGCGCACCCGGGCACCTCGGAGATCGTGGCCGAGGCCATCCTCGCGGCCGTGGCCCATTGCGGCATCCACCCCGGCGTGTTCTCGCTGATCCAGGGCGGCCGCCGCGACGTGGGCGAGGCGCTGGTGAGGCATCCGCTGATCCGCGCCGTCGGCTTCACCGGCTCGCTGGGCGGGGGGCGCGCGCTGTTCGATCTCTGCGCAGCAAGACCTGACCCCATCCCCTTCTTCGGCGAACTGGGCTCGGTGAACCCGATGTTCCTGCTGCCCGCGGCCGTGGACGCGCGCGGCGCGCAGCTGGGCGCCGGCTGGGCCGGCTCGCTGACGATGGGCGCCGGCCAGTTCTGCACGAATCCCGGCATTGCCGTCGTGCTGAAG
>NZ_LYVQ01000380.1 GCF_001984095.1 Pelomonas sp. KK5 | reverse complement strand
CCGCCAAGGCCGAGGCCGGCGGCAAGCCGGCCGCCGCGATGGACCAGTCCACGCTGCGCGTCTCGATCGAGAAGGTCGACCAGCTGATCAACCTGGTCGGAGAGCTGGTCATCACGCAGGCCATGCTGGCCCAGAACAGCCGCGACCTCGATCCCGGCATCTACCAGCAGCTCGCCTCCGGCCTGGCCGACCTGGAGCGCAATACGCGCGACCTGCAGGAATCGGTGATGTCGATCCGGATGATTCCGATGTCGGTCGTCTTCAACCGCTTCCCGCGCATGCTGCGCGACCTGGCCGCCAAGCTGGGCAAGAAGGTCGAGCTGGTCACGCAGGGCGAGGCCACCGAGCTGGACAAGAGCCTGGTCGAGAAGATCACCGACCCGCTGACCCACCTGGTGCGCAACAGCTGCGACCACGGCATCGAGACGCCGGCCGAGCGCGCCGCCAAGGGCAAGCCCGAGAGCGGCACGATCACGCTGGTCGCCTCGCACCAGGGCGGCTCCATCGTCATCGAGGTGCGCGACGACGGCCGCGGCCTGAACCGCGAGAAGCTGATCAAGAAGGCCCGCGAGAAGGGCATCGACGCGCCCGACAGCATGAGCGACGTGGACGCCTGGAACCTGATCTTCGCGCCCGGCTTCTCCACCGCCGACCAGGTGACGGACGTGTCCGGCCGCGGCGTCGGCATGGACGTGGTCAAGAAGAACATCACCTCGCTGGGCGGCACGGTCGAGATCGACTCGGCCGAGGGCTACGGCATGAAGGTCTCGGTGCGCCTGCCGCTGACGCTGGCCATCATGGACGGCATGAGCGTGGGCGTCGGCGAGGAGGTCTACATCCTGCCGCTGTCCTCGGTGGTCGAGTCCTTCCAGGTGCAGAAGAACACCGTCAAGACCGTCGCCGGCTCGGGCCGCGTGGTCGAGGTGCGCGACGAGTACATGCCGGTGATCGAGCTGGAGCAGATCTTCAACGTGCCGCGCTTCGACTTCGAGAAGAGCAGCAACATCATGGTCGTCATCGAGGCCGAAGGCGGCCGCGTGGCGCTGCTGGTCGATGAACTGCTCGGCCAGCAGCAGGTCGTCGTGAAGAACCTCGAGGCCAACTACCGCAAGGTCAACGACGTGTCCGGCGCCACCATCATGGGCGACGGCCGCGTGGCCCTGATCCTGGACGTGGGCAGCCTCGTGCGCCGCTCGCGTCATTGATTCACACACAAGGAAACCGCTCATGGAAAGCTCCCAAGTGCCGGCCGTGCGTCCCGCAGGCCAGTTGCAGACGCAACAGCAGGGCTCGCAGGGAGGCGCCCTCGCCGCCGCCGGCCCCGCCGCCGAGTACCTGACCTTCCGCCTCGGCGCCGAGGAATACGGCATCGACATCCTGAAGGTCCAGGAGATCCGCTCCTACGAGCCGCCCACCCGCATCGCCAACGCGCCCGAGTTCATCAAGGGCGTGGTGAACCTGCGCGGCGTGATCGTGCCGATCGTGGACCTGCGCCTGAAGCTCGGCTGCCCCACGGTCGAATACAACAGCTTCACCGTCGTGATCGTGCTGAACGTGCGCAACCGCGTCGTCGGCGCGGTGGTGGACTCGGTCTCGGACGTGCTGGAACTGGGCCGCGACGCGATCCGCCCGGCGCCGGAACTGAGCTCCGCGACCGTGGACACCAGCTTCATCACCGGCATCGGCGCCGTGGCCGACCGCATGCTGATCCTGATGGACATCGAAGGCCTGATGAGCAGCGCCGACATGGGCCTGATGGATTCGATCTCGGCCTGAATGCGCTCGAATAACTGAATACCTGAGCTGATCCCAGGCCCACCGCGCCCCGTGCCCGGTGGGCCTTCTTTCTTTCTACCGGAGCAAGACCCCATGCGAACCGAATCGATCGCCCGCCGCGTCTCGCTCACCGGCGTCGTCGCCCTGGCCCTGGTGCTAGCCCTGGTCACCGGCGTGGTCAGCGTGATGCTGACCCGCAGCGCCAACGAGCGCGTGCTGACCTGGGTGGCTGACAAATCGCAGTCGATGGTCGACGCGATGAACGCGATGGACGACACCTCGCGCGTGCTGGTGGAGCGCAACTTCGGCTCCTTCCGCCAGGAGTTCGGGCCCAGCTTCACGCTGGACGAGGCCAGCGGCGACCTGCGCGACTGGGGCCCCAAGCTCAACGGCAACTTCACCCAGGTGGACAAGTTCGCCGCGGTGACCGGCGGCGTGGCCACCGTGTTCGCCGCCAAGGACGGGGACTTCGAGCGCATCACCACGTCCCTCAAGAACGCCAAGGGCGAGCGGGCGATGGGCACCAAGCTGGGCCCGCAGCATCCCGCCTTCGCCACCGTCTCGGCCGGCAAGCCCTACGCCGGCCGCGCCATCCTGTTCGGCCGGCCCTACATGACCTACTACGAGCCGATCAAGAGCGACGCCGGCAAGCTGATCGGCCTGCTCTTCGTCGGCTTCGACCTGGACAGCTTCGACAAGGCGATGGACGGCATGGCCGCCTCGGCCAGGTTCTTCGACACCGGCGGCACCTATGTGATCGGCGCGGCCAAGGACCCGGAGAAAGCCTTCTTCTCCTCGCACCCGACGCTGAAGGGCAAGCTGCTGAAGGAAGCCGCGCCGGAGCTGCTGAAGGCGCTGGGTACCGCTGACGATCACGGTTATGCCGCCCACGTGCCCGATGCGCTGGGCAGCGCCAAGAACGGCAAGGACGACTACTTCGCCCTGGTCCGCAAGAACGACAAGAACGGCTACTGGGTGGTCGCCCAGGTGTCCCACAGCGAGTCGCTGGCCTCGCACTGGGCGACGATGCTGCCCTTCTGGCTGCTGCTGGCCTTGACGGTGGTCGGCCTCGGCTGGGGCCTGGCCTGGATGATGCGGCGCTGGGTGGCCGGGCCGCTCGCGCAGCTGACCCAGGGCATCGGCGCGATCGCCCAGGGCGACCTGACCCATGCGGTGAAGAGCGAGCGCCACGACGAGATCGGCACGCTGATCCAGCAGACCGAAGCGATGCGGCTGCAGCTCGCCGACACCATCGGGACCGTGCGCCATTCGGTGGACTCGATCGGCACCGCCAGCTCCGAGATCGCCACCGGCAACCAGGACCTGTCGCAGCGCACCGAGCAGACCGCGCAGAACCTGCAGAGCACCGCCTCCTCGATGACCGAGCTGACCGGCACCGTGCGCCAGACCGCCGACTCGGCCCGCACCGCCAACCAGTTGGTCAGTAGCGCCTCCACCGCGGCGGCGCGCGGCGGCGAGGTGGTGGGCCAGGTGGTGACGACGATGAACGCGATCAACGACAGCTCGCGCCGCATCGGCGACATCATCGGCACGATCGACGGCATCGCCTTCCAGACGAACATCCTGGCGCTGAACGCGGCCGTGGAAGCGGCGCGCGCCGGCGAGCAGGGCCGCGGCTTCGCCGTGGTGGCCGGCGAGGTGCGCTCGCTGGCCCAGCGCTCGGCCGAGGCGGCGCG
>NZ_LYVQ01000379.1 GCF_001984095.1 Pelomonas sp. KK5 | reverse complement strand
AGGTTGGACCGGCACCTGAAGGCCAAGGGCCTCTGAGGGTGACGCGCTGACACACGCTCCGTTCGCCCTGAGGTATCGAAGGGCCACCGCCCAGACTTCCCTGAGGGCTTCGATACCTCAGCCCGAACGGAGATCCGGCCCGCACCCAGCATTGAATTGAGAACCATGCAGATCATCGACATCCACCCGCACATCATCTCGGACAACGAGACCAAGTACCCGCCCGCCCCGCTGTTCGGCAAGCGCTCGGACTGGTCGCAGGAGCGCCCCAGCACCGTCGAATCGCTGATCGCCGCGATGGACGCGGCCGGCGTGGCCAAGGCCGCGGTCGTGCATTCCTCGACCACCTACGGCTTCGACAACAGCTATGTCGTCGACGGCTGCAATGCCTACAAGGACCGGCTGGTCGCCGTCGGCTCCGTCGACATGCTGGCCGACGACGTCGCCAACATCATCAAGCGCTGGGCCGATGCGGGCCTGGCCGGGCTGCGCATCTTCACCGGCGGCTCGACCAAGGACTTCGACCCCAGCGAACTGGACAACCCGAAGAGCTTCAAGGCCTGGGCGATGTGCGCGGAGCTGGGCCTGCCGATGTGCATCCAGACGGGCCCGATCGGCCTGCCGCAGGTGCGCATGCTGGCCGGGAAGTTCCCGAACGTGAAGATCATCCTCGACCACCTCGGCCGCCCCGAGGTGCTCGATGGCCCGCCGTATGCCGCAGCGCAGAGCCTGTTCGACATCGCCGACCTGCCTAACGTCTACATGAAGCTGACCCCGCGCATCTTCGGCGATGTGAAGAAGGGCAGCGCCAGTGCCGAGACCTTCTTCCCGCGTGTCGTCGCGGCCTTCGGTGCGCAGCGCCTGGCCTGGGGCTCGAACTTCCCGACCTCGCCCGGCACGCTCTCCGAAATCCTCGCCACGGCGCAAGCCGGGCTGGCATCCTTGAGCGACGAGGACCGCACCTGGATCTTCGGCAGGACCGCGCAGCAGCTCTATCCCGCCCTGGCCTGAAGCCGGAGCAAAGAAAGAAGAACGACATGGAGACAAGCAGTACCGGCAGCTACTACCCGGTCGGCATCGGGCGCTGGGTCATCCTGGGCCTGCTGGCGCTGGGGGTGCTGATCTCGTTCGTCGACCGCACCAGCATCTCGGCCGCGCTGGCCGACCACGCGTTCGTCAAGCAGTTCGCGCTGAGCAGCGTGGACCGCGGCTGGCTCAACGCCGCCTTCTTCTGGTCCTACGGCCTGGTGCAGGTGCCGATGGGCTATGTGGCCGACCGCTACGGCGTCAAGTGGCCTTATGCGCTGTGCTTCACCGTCTGGTGCCTGGCCACGGCGCTGATGGGCGCGGTGACGACGCTGGCCGCGCTGGTGCTGTTGCGCCTCCTGATCGGCGCGGCCGAGGCCATCGTGATCCCGGCCAGCTACCGCTGGATCCGCAACAACTTCCCCGAGAGCCGCAGCGGCCTGGCCGTGGGCCTGTTCGCGATGGGCAACAAGTTCGGCCCGGCCATCGGCGCGCCGGTGGCAGCCTGGTGCATCGTCACCTACTCGTGGCAGTGGATGTTCGTGGCCACCGGCATCGTCGGCCTCATCTGGCTGGCGCCCTGGCTGGGCCTGGTGAAGAACGACTTCCCGACCCGCGCCGAACTCGCCGCCGCCCGCCGCAAGGCCGGCATGGTGACGATGGCCAGCGTGCTGAAGAGCCCGGTGGTCTGGGGCGGCATGATCAACAACTTCTGCTACGGCTACTTCACGTTCTACTGCATGACGTGGATGCCGGCCTATCTCGTCGAGCAGCGCGGCCTCTCGCTGCAGGACTCGGGGCTCTACACCTTCTTCAGCTTCGCCGGCATCGCGATCGTCGCGGCCGTGGCCGGCTGGGCGGCGGACCGGATCATTGCGCGCGGCCGCAACGCGGTGAAGGTGCGCAAGGCCTTCGTGATCGCCGGCTTCGTCGGCGGCTGCACCGTGCTGCTGGGGGCCTATGCCGAATCTTTGCAGACAGCGCTCTTCTGGAACGTGTTCTCGCTGTCCTTCCTGGGCCTGGCCACGGCCAACAACCTGGCGCTCACGCGGCTCACGCTGATCCCCAAGCAGGCCATCGGCCTGGTCACCGGCGTGCAGCAGGTGGCGACCAGCCTCGCCGGCGGCGTGGCGGCGAGCCTCTCGGGCTGGCTGCTGCACATCAGCGGCAGCTATGACCTGCCGATGCGCGTGATCTTCGCCTTCCTCGTGCTGGGCGCCGCGGCCACGGCCATCCTGCTGCGGCCCGAGTGGGCGCCGAAGGTCACCGTCGCCGAACCGCCGCCGCGCCCGCCGGCCGATGTCGCGCAAGAACGCACCGCCTGAGATTCAAGAGAAAAGACACATGGCAAAGATCGTATTCGGCATGGCTGTGCCCCACAGCGGCATGCTCGGCCAGAAGCCCGAGGACTGGCTCAACAATGCGCAGCGGGATTTCGACAACCCGGAGCTCTGGTTCCGCAACCGCACCTGGACCTATCCGGAGCTGGAAGCCCACCGCGGCAAGGCCTTCGAGAAGTACCTGACGATCGAGGAGCGTACGGCGCGCGCTGCCCGTTGTCGTTCGGCGCTGGACGAGATGGCCGCCGCCTACCAGCGCGCGAACATCGACGTGGCGATCATCCTCGGCAAGGACCAGAAGGAGATCTTCCCGCAGCACTCGCCCTCGATCGCGATCTACAGCGGCGCGGAAGTACATAACGGTCCGCCTCAGCGCAGTGTCTACGCGCCCGACCATCACGTCGTCCACCAGGCCTATCCGAAGCTCGCGACCTATCTGCTCGAGACCTTCCAGGCCAAGGGCTTCGACCTGACCGACCTGTTCGAGTGGCCGGAGAACGTCTGGATGGAGCGCCAGATGAAGAGGAAGGCCGACTACCCGGTCGTCCCGCACGCCTACAGCTTCGTCTACCACCAGATCATGGGCGACGAGCCGCCGCCGCACGTGCCGGTGCTGATGAACCTGTTCTATCCGCCGACGCAGCCCTCGATGGCCCGCTGCATCCAGTTCGGCGACGTGCTGCGCGATGCGATCGAGGCCTGGCCCGAGGACGTGCGCGTGGCCATCATCGCCTCCGGCGGCCTCTCGCACTTTGTCAACGACGAGGAGTTCGACCAGGACATCCTGAAGAAGCTGGCCAGCTACGACTACGAAGGCCTGGCTGCGATCCCCGACGGCTGGTTCCAGTCGGGCACCTCGGAAATCAAGATCTATTCGACCGTGATGAAGGCGCTGCAGCACACCGGTGCGCAGATGACGCTGGTCGATTACGTGCCTTGCTGGCGCACCGCCGCCGGGACCGGAGAGGGCATGGGCTTTATGTACTGGAACGCCGGCAACTAACCCCACGCTCCGTTCGCCCTGAGCCTGTCGAAGGGCTTCGATACCTCAGCCCGAACGGGAATTCGTTTTGATCGAGAGATTTGAATCATGAGCAACAACCGCCTT
>NZ_LYVQ01000378.1 GCF_001984095.1 Pelomonas sp. KK5 | reverse complement strand
GATGCGCGGCCCGCGAAGGTGGACGTGTCGGCGCCGCACGGCAAGGCTGGCACCTGGCTGCTCGACCCCTATGACATCCTGATCTCCGACAACGTCGATACCAACGGCGTCGACGCGAACTTCACCGCCGGCCAGGACGGCTCCACGATCGCCAGCAGCACGCTGATCGACGCGCTGAGCGGCGGCAGCAACGTCGTCGTGCAGACCGGCATCGCCGGCGACGCCGCGGGCCAGGGCCAGGGCAACATCACGCTGAACAGCGCCCACATCGACATCACCAGCGCCACGCCGGGCAGCCTCACGCTGACGGCGGACGGCGGCATCTCGATGAGCAGCTCGTCGATCACCAGCGTCAAGCCGATGCCGGTGAGCCTGCTGGCGGCGCGCGCCGGCGGCGCGGGCAGCATCCTGCTGGGGGCCAGCACGATCTCCACCGGCGGCGGCGACCTCACGCTGGGCGGCTTCTACGACTTCGGCACGCTGCCGTCCGGCGGCACCTTCACCGGCGCGGCGCGGGCCTACTCCGGCTGGGCCATCGAGCTGGACGGCAGCAGCGTGCTGGACGCGGGCGCCGGCAACATCAGGCTCTCCGGCGTCGGCAGCGCGCCCGAGGGTGGCGGCGGCGGCGTGCTGATCGGCGCCGGCTCCAAGCTCAATGCGAAGCAGATCCTGCTGCAGGGCACCGACACCGGCTACTACGGCAGCGGGGTCGAGATCGACGGCGCCACGCTGTCGGCCAGCGGCTCGGTCAGGCTGCAGGGCTGGAGCCAGTACGGCACCGGCGTCAGCACCAGCAGCGATGCCACGATCACCGTCGCCCAGCCCGACAGCAGCGGCCCGCACGTGATCTTCGACGTCCAGGGTGCGGCCGGCGGCGGCTATGGCGGCACGGCCATCTCCATGGACGCCACCACCGTCTCGCTGAGCAGCCCGCAGGCGGGCGTGGTGGCGCAGCTGGTCGGCCAGCAGGACGTCAGCTTCAGCAACACCTCCATCCAGGCGCAGGCGGGCACCTCGATGAACGTCAGCGTGCAGGCCGGCACGATCAACGGCGGCGGCACCATCTGGCTGTCCAACACCAGCATCGCCAGCGGCGGCGGCGACATCACCCTGGGCGGCCCCTGCGATTGCGGCATCGGCCCGAACGGCACGAGCTTCGGCGGCGCTGCGGCCGTCGGCAACAACAACGGCGGCTGGGGCATCTCGCTGCAGAGCGGCACCGTGCTCGACGGTGGCGGCACCGGCACGATCAAGCTGTCGGGCGTGGGCTACGGCGGCGAGGGCGGCGGGGGCATCCAGATCAGCAACTCGACGCTCACCAACGCCGGCCAGATCGTCGTGCTCGCCACCGACAACGGCTATGGCAGCGGCGTCTACATCAGCGACTCCTCGCTGGACAGCAAGGGCTCGATGACGATCTCCGGCTACAGCGAGTACGGCTGGGGCGTGGACATCTTCGGCACGACCAGCCTGCGCGTCACCGCGGCCGGTGCGAGC
Source organism: Pelomonas sp. KK5 (assembly GCF_001984095.1). GTDB lineage: Bacteria > Pseudomonadota > Gammaproteobacteria > Burkholderiales > Burkholderiaceae_C > KK5. The sequence continues at coordinate 1,989 of NZ_LYVQ01000378.1, read as the reverse complement.
AGCCCGGCTTCCACGCTGCTGATCGCCGGCCAGGCCAACCAGGGCGGCGTCGGCATCAGCTTCGACGCGGGCGAGGGCGGCGGCCTGACGATCCAGGGCGGCGCCAACACGGCGATGCAGATCTCCGGCTGGAACGGGCCCTACATCCCGCCGCCGCTGACCGAATCGAGCCCGCAGGCGCCCGGCACGACGATCAGCGTCTCCGGCGCCACCATCGACAACTCGCAGGGCAGCGGCCTGCTGATCGAGGCCCACGCGCTGGACGGCGACTACCGCAGCTCGATCGCGATCAGCAACAACGCCCTCATCAAGGGCTCGTCCGCCACGACCAGCCTGCAGGGCGCGGACGACTTCCACATCATCGGCAGCCAGATCACCGCGCCTGGCCTGATCAACATCCGGGCCGACAGCGTCACGATCGACTCGGGCGCCTCGATCGTCAACACGAACGCCACGCCCTACGCCGCGCCCACCGACGCCATCGTCATCAGCGGCAACGACGGCAACCCGCTGAGCACCTTCTACAACTACGCCGGCGGCACGGCGCTGCAGGTGGATGCCACGACCAAGGGCCGCTGGATCATCTGGGCCTACGACATCACCGACGGCGAGAGCGTGCAGTTCGGTGGCCTGGCCTACGACTTCACCCAGCACGGCGCCCAGCAGTCCGGCGCCTGGAGCGGCTACGCGGGCAATGCCTTCGTGTCCTACCAGAGCCAGTACGCCAATGCCTACGGCGACTACTTCACGCGGCCCTACGACGGCACCACCGACGCGGCGCCGACGAACGTGCAGTTCTATGGCTCCACCTTCGCCACCGGCACGCTGCAGACGGGCTCCTACGTCCACTTCGCCAGCAAGGACGTGGGCTACGGCACGCTGACGATCGACCCCGCCGGCGTGGACTTCCGCGACAGCAGCAGCAAGCCGGTCTACGGCCTGCAGATCGACAGCGGCGTGCAGGGCCAGATCACGCCGCGCGCGATCAGCGCCAGCGTGGCCGTGGCCGACAAGGTCTACGACACGACGACCGCCGCGTCGATGAGCGTCACGTTCAGCAACCTGGTGGCCGGCGAGAGCCTCACCGGCACCGCGACCGGCGGCTTCGTCGACCCGCACGTCGGCCAAGGCAAGACGGTGTCCGCCGAGCTGAGCTACGGCAACGGCGCCGACGGCACCGGCCTGCTGTCCAACTACGCGATCACCGGCCCGACGGCGGTCACCGGCAACATCACGCCGGCCACGCTGCTGATCAGCGGCCTCACCGCGCAGAACAAGGTCTACGACACGACCGTGGCGGCCACGCTGGCCGGCACCGCGCAGGTGACTGCGCTGGGCAGCGACCAGGTGAGCCTCGCCGGCACCGCGGCCGCCAGCTTCGCCGACAAGAACGTCGGCACCGGCAAGGCGGTCTCGCTGAGCGGGCTGACGCTCGCCGGCGCCAGTGCTGGCGACTACGTGCTGGGCGGCCCGGCCACGGCGCTGAGCGCGAACATCACGCCCGCGCCGCTGCCCGGCACCGGCCTGGTGGCGCAGAACAAGGTCTATGACGCGAGCACGCTGGCCACGCTGCTGAACACCGGCCAGGCGCAGGTGCTGGGCAGCGACCAGGTGACGGTGTCCGGCGGCATCGGCCAGTTCGCCGACAAGAACGCCGGCACCGGCAAGGCCGTCAGCGTCAGCGGCATCACGCTGAGCGGGCCCGATGCGGGCAACTACAGCGTCGGCCCGGTCGCGCTCAGCGCCGACATCACGCCGCGCGCGGTCGCGGTGAGCGGCCTGGGCGTCGCGAACAAGGTCTACGACACGACCACCACCGCGACGCTGACCGGCACCGCCGGTGCCGCGCTGCTGGGCGGCGACGGCGCCACCGTCAGCGTCGGCGGCGCGCAGTTCGCCGACAAGAACGTGGGCAGCGGCAAGCCGGTCAGCGTCACCGGCCTCGCGCTGACCGGGCCGGACGCGGGCAACTACGTGATCGTCGCGCCC
>NZ_LYVQ01000377.1 GCF_001984095.1 Pelomonas sp. KK5 | reverse complement strand
GCTGATGCGCGACGGCGCAGCGATGCCGGCCGACCAACTGCTGGCGATGGCCGCGCCGCTCAAGCCGCGGGACTGAACTTCCAGGGCCGCTCGGCCAGCAGCCGGCCCAGGTCCAGCGTCTTGATCCTGTTGTCGGGCAGCCAGCCAAGCAGCGCCTCGGTCGCTTGCTGCGGGACGCCGGCATCGCCGGTCAGCAGCGCGCGGATGCGGGCCTCGCTGCGCTCGCCGAACCACAGCGCACCCAGCGCGTCGATGACGATGGCCTGCTGCCGCAGCGAGATGCCCAGCGCCTCGCCCCGCTGCTCGAAGGCCCAGCGCAGGTTCACCAGCGCCTCGGTGATCGGGAACCAGGGCGCGCGCGGGTAGTGCAGCAGGCACATCTCGTCGTCGGTGAAATCCTCGTAACGCGCGAATTGAGCGTACACATGGCCGTGGCCGCGCATGCCTTCGCCGCGCATCTCCCAGGCGCGGATCGCGCCCAGGCTCGACACGCCCCAGACCTGCCAGCCGGCATCCAGCGCCGCGCCCAGCTCGGCATGCGAGACGGCCGGCACGGCCTGGAACACGCCGTCGCACAGCAGCAGCACGCCCGGCGGCTGGCGCTTCACGAGCCGCTCGATGTCGCCGCGCCGCGCGGGCGGGCGGCGGCGGATGCCGGCGAACAATGACGGCGGCAGGCCGAAGGCGGAAGGGCCGGCGAACAGCGTGGCCTCGACGTCAGCCATGGCCGAGCACCCGGTCGAGCAGCCGCGGCGTCAGGCGTCCGGGCGTGTTCGGCGCGCAGCCCGGCACGATCACGCGCACCACCTCCAGGCCGTCCAGCCCGGCAGGATCGAAACGGTGGCGCAGCACCGGCGGCAGCCCGCGCAGCAACTCGGCCAGGATCTCGTCCAGCGAAGCGTCGGCCGGCGGCCGCCGGTCGGGCACCTTCGCGAAGGCGATGCGGCGGCTGGCGTCGAACAGCTGCTCACGCAGGCGCGCATCGCCGTCGCGCCGCGCTTCGGGCCGGCGGTACTTGGCATAGAAGGCGGTGATGTCCTCGCGCCCGCCGTGGATCAGGCTCAGCCGCGACTGCGCAGCCTCGCACACCGCGCGGGCCAGCGCGATGCCGCGGTCCAGGTGCAGGCCCGAGCCGCTGGCGAGGTTGACCCGGTTGTCCTCGGGCTCGTCAAGCACCGCCTCGAAGCAGGGCAGGCCGTGGCGGTTGGGCAGGTGGCGCACCGCCAGGCGCACGCCGAGCTCCTGCCAGCGCGCGGCCAGCGCGTCGAAGGGCGGCGGCAGCCGGTCGACGAGCTGCGAATCGTCGCGCGCCTGGTTCATCGCCAGCGTGTCGCGCTCCAGCACTTCCAGCAGGCCGTGCAGCGTGGCCTCGGCCGGCGTGTTGCCGGAAGCCAGGCCGTTGGACGAGGGGCCGAACAGCGGCGGCCCGTCGAGCCGGCCCGCGACGATCAGCTCGGCCGGCAGCATCACGGCCCCGCCGCGCCGGCCGAGCACTTCGCAAGGCAGTGCCGGCAGGCGCTCGTCGTCCGCCGGTGGCGGCGCCACGGGCGCCAGGTCCATCCAGCGCGCATGCGGCGCCAACTGGTCCACCAGCGCGCCGAAGGCCATCCGCGGCAGCTCGCCGCGCGGCTCGGCCACCGCGAACTCCAGCGCCTCCATCAGCGCGCCGACCCGCGCCTCCTCGGCGCTCAGGCCCTTGCCGGCATGCACCCGCAAGACCTGGCCCCGCGGCCGCACGCCGATGCAGACGGGCAGGCCCAGGCGATCCATCCGCGTGATCTCGCTGACGCGGGAGATGCCCCAGCGGGGCATCAGCGCGGCGGCGCGGGCGAGGGTCTCGGCCGGCAGCACGCGGCGCAGGCTGGAGCCCAGCCGCAGCGCGGCGGGCGGCTCCGGCTCAGAGCTTCGTGGCATTGCCCAGGTGGAGGATGCGCTTCTTGAACTCCTTCTGGAACTGCTTGAGCTTGTCGACCTCGGCGGTGGTGAGGCCGGTGGTGTCCAGCACCAGGTGGCGCTGCGACTTGCTGTCCGGCGCCGCCGCGACGGCCGCGCCGCCGGCCTTCATCAGCGCCAGCATCTGCTCGGTGGCGGCTGCGGTGCGCTCGGTGGCCGCGGCGATGCGTTCCAGCGCCTCGGCCGTGCGGTCCACGCCGGGCTTGGCGGCGGCCTTGGCTGTCTTGGCGGGTGCAGCCTTGGGCTTGGGGGCCGGGGCGGCTTTCTTGGGCTTGGTGGCCATCGTTCTCTCCTTTTGCTGTTGGGCAGCGGCACTGTAGGGCTGCCGGCCCCGGCGTGCATCAATGTGTTGTCTAAATCCGTCGAGTCTCGCGTTTAGGAATTCTTAGGACCCGATTTAGGAACGCTCAATGCCTTGGCGTGAACAAAGACCGACAGTGCGGCCATTCCCCGATCGCTTCACCTTCTTCTTCTTCAATCCCACCGCGCCACAAGGAGTCCGCCATGCTGACCACGATGTATTCCGAAGAGCACCGCTACCCGCAACAGGCCCTGCGCAGCTTCGAGAGCCAGCCTGTGTCGTCGCATGCCTCGGTGCCCCGCGCCGTGGTGGACCGCCTGGCCAACGTGATGCTGGACCAGGTCGAGTGCGGCCTGATCACCTGCCGCGCCGATGGCACCCTGATCCACGCCAACCGCGCCGCCCGCCGCGAGATCGACCTGGGCCGCATCCTCAGCCTGGCCAACCAGCAGCTGCGCTGCCACGGCGACGTGACCCAGGCCGAGCTGGCCGCCGCCCTGCACGACGCCGCGGTGCGCCAGCGCAGCCGCATGCTGGTGCTGGGCACGGACGCCGAGCACCTGAGCGCCGTCGCCATGCCGATCCAGGTGGACGCGCTGGGCATGCCGGCCGCGCTGCTGATGGTCGGCCGGCGCAGCGTCTGCTCGCCGCTGGCGCTGGAGATGATCGCGCTGCGCCACAACCTGACGCTGGCCGAGCGCCGCGTGCTGCGCGCGCTGATCGCCAGCCAGAGCGCCCGCGACATCGCCGATGCCCACGGCGTGGCGATGTCCACGATCCGCTCGCAGATCCAGTCGATCCGCGACAAGGTCGGCGTGCGCAGCATCGAGGAGCTGCTGATGCGTGCGGCGCAGGTCCCGCCCGTCAGCTCCTGGCACGAGCTGAGGAACTGAAACAAAACGAAAAGAACGGCGGGCTTGAAGTGCCCGCCGGGGGCGTCATCTGCGCCGGATGAAGCTCATCCCCATCGCGCTGCTCTCGCTGCTGCACCTCTACATCGGCTGGCAGATCCTGCCGGCCTTGCCCGGCGCTGCAGCGCCCCTGCTGTTTGGCGTCGCGCTGCTGGCGGCCTTCCTCACGATGACGCTGGCGATGGCCCGCCGCGGCCGGCACCGCAGCCAGGCGGTGGCCGACCGCTGGTCCTGGGCCGGCATGCTGGCCTTCGGCATGTTCGGCATCACGCTGACGCTGACGCTGCTGCGCGAACTCGCCCTGCTGGTGGCGCCGGCGGACTGGGCGGCCGATTCCGCGCTGGCCGTGCCGGCGGCAGCGCTGACGGCCACCC
>NZ_LYVQ01000376.1 GCF_001984095.1 Pelomonas sp. KK5 | reverse complement strand
GTTGCCGGCGTTGCCGCCGGCGCTGCCGGCGAGCAGTCCGCCGAAGCTCGTACCGCTGCTGCTGCCATTGCCAGCGGCGGCGCTGGCGCTACCGGCGCCGAAGCTGCCGGTACCCACACCCGTCGCTGCCCCGTTGCCGGTCAGGCCCGCCGCCGAGCCCGCGCCCTGGCCGCCGAAGCTGCCCACCGACTGGAAGCCGGCGTTGCTGTTGGAGCCGTTGCCGATCGTCGTGTTGGATGCACCGGAGCCGTTCTGGCCGCCATTGAGGCCGCCCGCCGTGTTGAAGGTCGCATCGAAGGCCTCGGTTTGCAGCGTCCCCGGGCCGATCAGGATGCGCGTCACGTGGTTGGCATCGCTCGGCGCGCTGGTCTGAACGACGCTGCCGCTCAACTTGTAGCTGAGCGCCTGATAGTTGTCATTGGCGCTCTGCTGCAGCGTCCACAGGCCTGTGTTGCTGTCGAAGGTCGGCGGACTCTGCTCGATCGTCACGTCGACCCCGGCCTGGTAGGCGCCGCCGCCAATGCGGTTCACGAATCCTCCCACCTTGCCGGTCTCTCTCAACACGAAGAAGATCGGATCGGAGAAGCCAGTCTCCGGAGCGGTGTTGTACGAGGAGATGGATACGCCCCGAGGTCGCAGGGTCAAGTCATCATTGCCTTGCGAATCCTGGCGGATCTCATAGCGGGTGCCGCTGACCCGGTCCATCAGGTAGGCGACGCCTGTGGTGCCATCGACGTAGTAGCTTCGCGCATAGCACGGGAGTTGCGCACTATCGCAGTCGCCGCTCTGCCCGCGCACTTCGATGTCATCGGTCCCCAGGACGCTGTAGACCTCCGTCGCGGCATCGCCCGCAACCTTGTAGACCTGCACCTTCAGGCCGATGCCGTTCGTCTGGCCCACGCCGTCGTTCCTGATGACAGGCGCCGCGCCCAGGTCGCCGACCTGAGCGAGCGTCGGCATGGCCTGCAGCCTCAGCGGACCGGCGGCCTTCAGGCTGGCTCTCAGCTGATCGGCGCCGATGGCCACGTACACGCCGGCCGCGTTCGCCGCATCGACCAGCGTGTCGGCAGGCGAATAGCTCACCACGCCGTGCACGTCGGTGCTGGCGGTCTTGTAGTTGGCCACGTTGTTGCCGACCACGATCTTCGCGATCTCGCCGCTGCCGCCGGTCAGCGCGAAGTCATCCGTGTTGTCGAACAGGAAGAGGTTGCCGCGCGTACCGTCCGCGCCCTGCCCGCCGATCGTGATGTTGTAGGCCGTCTTGCCGCCGGCGCCCAGGTCCAGCCCGCGCGAGTAAACGGAGTTGCCGAGGTAGATGCCGTCCAGGTCGCCCAGCCCGCTGGCCGACAGGACGATGTCGCCCTTGTTGACCGCGATCAGGGCATTGCTCACCAGCCGGTGGCCCGCCGTCACCGACAGCCCGTTGGGGTGCCCTGCCGAGCTGCCGCCATCCAGGTTCAGGCCATTGAGCTCCACGTCCCGGCCCGCGCTGATCGACACGACGCCCACCTGCGGCCGCAGGCTCTCCTGATAGCCGGGGCCGGCAAGCAAGTAGCCGGTGTTCGGGCCGCCCAGCGCCTTGGCCAGGGTGACGTCCTTGCCCGCATTCACCGTCAACTGGCCGCTGCTCACGGCGCCGGATTCCCAGGTGAACAGCTCGTTCAGCGTCACGCTCTCGGCCACTGACTGCACGACGATGCTGCCTCCGAACGTCTTGATCGGGCCGGTCGCGACCAGGTCGTCGTGCGCGCTGAGGGTCAGCGCGCCACCGGCCGACACGCCGCCGGAGCCGATGCTCAGCGTGGTCTGCGCCGTCAGCGTGGCCGCACCGGTGGCGGAAAGCAGCTTGGCGCCGCTGGTGATCGCGCCGCCGCTGGCGAGGCTGAGGTCGCCACCGGACGCGATGCCTGCGTTGGCGTCGAAGACGATGTCGCCAGAGGCCCTGACCGTCACGGCACCGGTGCCCGCGAACACGCTGGCGCCGCTGAAGCCGACACCGCCGGCACTACCGCTGGCGGGCCCCTGCACCAGCACGCTGCCCGCTGCCGCACCGCCCAGCGTCACCTGGCCCGGTGTCGTCACCGTCAGGCTCTGGGCGCGAGCGGTGCCGGCATCCAGCGCACCGGCGGCGCCGGCGACCGGGCCCAGCACGACAGCGCCGGTCGCCCCGACGCTGACCGCAGCCGGGCTGACGATCGCGCCGGTGCTGACCGTCGCGCCGCTCAGTGTCACCGCGCCGCCGCTCTGCAGCGTCGCGGCCGTCGTGTCCAGCGCGGCTCCGCTGGCCAGCGTGGTCGTCCCCGCGACCAGCGCGCCGTGCAGCGTCAGATTGCCCTGGGCACTGGCGTCGAGCGAGGCCAGCTGCTGGCCGGCACTGCCGCCGGCCAGCGCGCCGCCGACGCTGAGCGCGCCATGCTCCGCCCTGAGCACCACCGCGCCGGTGCCCAGCAGGTTGCTGGCCGCCAGCTGTCCGGCGGTGGTGGTGATGGAGATGGCGCCGCTGCCGGCCGCGACCGCCGAAGCCTGCGCCTGCCCGAACGCGCCTGCCGCGCTGGCGGTGAACCCCGCCGGCGCGTCGACGTTGCCGTTCAGCTGGATGTCCGCGCCGCTGGAGACGAGCTCTACCGACGCTGCGCTCTTGACCGGCCCATTGACCGTCAGCAGGCCGCCCGCATGGAGGGCCGCCGCGTGCGCCCCGGTCACCTCCAGCCCGCCGGAGCGCAGCGTCAGGGCACCGCCGGCGCTCAGCGTGGCCGCGCCGGCCGATTCCAGCCGTCCGTCCCCGCTGCCGAGGTCGCCCGCCGCGGTCAGAGTCAAGGTGCCGCCGCTCTTGATGCCGCCCCGGCCCAGCGTGATGGCACCCGCGTTGACGCTGACGTCGCCACTGCTGAACACACCGCCGTCGCCGAAGTGCGTGGCGCCCGCGCGCTGCGCACTGCCAGTACCCGACACCTGCAGGCTGGCGGCGGCCAGGCCACCGAGCGTGACCTCGCCGGCCGCGCCCACCGTCACCGCCCCGGCTTTCGCCGTGCTGGCGTTGATCACGCCCGCGCTCGCAGCCACGGCAGCCAGGCTTGCCGCACCGCCGCTGGTGATGCTCACCGCCGCCGGCGTGACGATCGCGCCGCCGAGCACCGCCGTGCCGCCGGACAGCGCCACCGCCCCGGTGCTGTCCAGCGTTGCCGCCGTCGTATCGATGGTGCCTTCGCTGTTCAGCGTGCTCGTGCCCGCCACCAGCGCTCCGTTGAGCGACACGCGATCGCGCCCGGTTGCCAGCAGTGAGGCGATGCGCTGCCCGTCCGCCCCCGACAGCACCCCGGCGACGCTGAGCGCGCCCTGGGGGGCGCTCAGCGTGACCGCGCCCGTCGTCACGAGCTTGCCGGCGCTGAGGTCGCCGCCGGCGGCAGTGATGCCGATGGCGCCGCTGCCTGCGGCCACCTCGCTGGTGCCCGCCTGCGTGAAGGCGCCGGCGGCGCTCGCCGTGAAGCTGGTCGCGACGACATTGCCGCCCAGCTGGATGGCGCCGCCGCTGGACGCCAGGT
>NZ_LYVQ01000375.1 GCF_001984095.1 Pelomonas sp. KK5 | reverse complement strand
GTCGGCGTGACGCTGCTGCTGCCGCTGGCGCCGGTGATGCCCGCCGTGAGGCCGCCGCCGGTGCCGGAGGCGTCGCCGGTGGCGTCCTGGTCCGCATGCGCCAGCACCGAATAGCTGGCGCCGGTGACGTCCGCGCCGCTGACCGCGCCGATCGTGCCGCCGGTGGTGGCGCTGGCCGAGACGCCGCCCACGCCGGCCACGCTGAGGCCCACCGCCAGCGCGTAGCCGTGGGCATTGGCGATGTTGTCCGACAGGCCCTCGACGACCACCGCGCCCGAGCCGCCGGCGATCGAGGTGTTGTTGCCGACCAGCGCCTGCGCGCTGCCCTGGCTCGTGGCGCTGGCGATGGCGCCCATCACCGACAGGCCGATGCCGCCGCCGGCCGCATCGGCGCTGGCGCGCACGTCCTCGCCGCCCTGGTTGTGATACGCGCCGACGCGCACGCCGCTGCCCGACTGCAGCGAGGTGTTGCCGGTGACGGTGGAGCGCACGTCCGGCGATGCGGTGGCGCTGGCGTTCATCACGCCGACGGCCAGGCCGCCGATCGTGAGGCCGAAGGTATTGGCCGTGGCGTCGTTGCTGGCCACCGACTCGATGACGATGCTGCCGCTGGCCTTGATCGCCGCGTCCTGCGCGGCCACGCCGATGGTCGTCTGCACCGCGCCGTTGGCGGTGGCGGTGCTGCTCGCGCCGTTGACGCCGCCCAGGCCGCCGCCGGAGGCATCGGCCGCCGCATTGGCCAGGTTGCGCGCCTGCGAGCGCACGGTGAGGTTGGTGGAACCGGAGACGCCGCCGAGCAGCTCGGCCGTCGTGCTGCCGTCCGCATGCGCGACGCCGATGCTGACGCCCAGCGTGGCGCCGCCGACCGACAGCGCCAGCGCCTTGGCCTGCGCCTCGTTGTTGTTGTAGGCCAGCACGTCGAGCCGACCGCCCGAGGACAGCAGCGAGCCGCTGCCGACGCTGGCCTTGACCACGGCATCGGCCTCGGCCGTCGGCGCCGCGCCGGTGCCGGCGAAGCCACCGGCGCTGGGCGCGGTGGAAGTCGCCCAGGCGCCCATATTGGCCAGGGCCGAAGTACCGTTGTGGTTATTTCTGGCCTGCACGCGGATCAGACCGCCGGCGTTGAGCAGCGCGGTGGCGCCGAACAGCGCCTGCACCGTCGGCGAGAAAGTGGCCTTGGTCAGGCTCACGCCGGTGGCGCCGGCGCCGCCGGTGACGGTCGTCACATTGGCATCGGCCTTGCCGGTGGACAGCGCATCGACGGTGGCATCGCCGGTGACCGCGATCAGCGACTGCGTGCCCACGCTCGCGCGCAGCAGCGGGCTCACCTCGTCGAAGGCGAAGTTGGCGCTGATGCCTACCGCCCCGATCGAGAAGCCCAGCGTGTGGGTGTAGGTGTCGTAGTTGGCCTCGGCGTCCACATGCAGGGCACCGACCGTGAGGCCGGAGTCCTGTCCGATGTTGACGCCGGCGCCGACATCGGCGCTGACCTGGCCGTCGGCGGACAGGCGCGTGAAGGACGCGCCCACGGCCACCGCGCCGGCCGTGCCGGCCGCGGTGTTGAGATGGATGGTGCGGTTGGCCAGGGCGGTCACATCGACCTCGGCGGCCGCCTTGACCCGCGCCCCGTCGGCCAGCGCGCTCTGGTTGTAGCTGTGGTCCGACAGCACCGAGACCGCCGCCCCCAGGCCCACGAAGCCGGCGCCGCCCGCGAAGGCGGTGGCGTCCACCGTGTTGTCGAGCTGGGACTTGACCGTCAGCTTGCCGCCGGCGCTGTAGGTGCCGCCGGCATTCGCATTGGTGTTGAAGGCAGTGGAGAACACGCCGATGCCGGCGCCCACGCCGCCCGCGCCGCCGCCGATCGCGCCGACCAGGAAGTCCACGTCCGCCCACTGCTGGGCGTTGATCGTGATCGCGCCGCCGGCGGTGATGCTGGTGCCGCCGGCCACCGTCGCCTCGGTGCCCTGGGCCGGGTTGGCCGCATTGATCGCGGCCATCCACTCGCTCTGGCTGGGGCCCGCGCTGCCGACCAGCGTGCCGGCCGCGCCGGACTGGTCGTGCACGCGCTGCTGGCCGCTGCCCGCCGAGCCGCCGCTGAAGCCGCCCAGCACCGAGCCCACCTGGCCCTTGGCCAGCGAGGCCTGGCTGGCGGCGTCGCTGTCGCCGGATTTCTGGTTGCCGTCGCCGTCGGTCTTGGTCAGGCCGTCGGCCTGCGTGCCCTGGTCGTTCTTGTAGCTGCGCTCCAGCGGCGTGCCGACGGACCACACCGTCACCGCGCCGGCCGCGCCGACAAAGCCGCCGGCGCCGGAGATCGTCAGCGAGTCGAGGTCGATCCGCGAGATGCCGTTGACCAGCACGTCGCCCTTGGCGTTCACGTCGGCATTGCCGAGGATGCGCGCCGCCGTGTCGTTCTTCAGGCTGCCCACCTGCACCGCGCCGCCGACGCCGACGAAGCCGCCCGCCACCGCGCCGGTGAAGTGCGTGCCGCTGGCGCTGTTGGCCGCGGTCACGTAGACGCCCTGGCGCGCATCGGCGCCCGTGTTGTTCTTGTTGATCTTGGTGTTGGCGCCGATGATGGCCGTGGTGTTCGAGTCCAGCAGCGACACGCCCACGCCGCCGCCCACGCCCACATAGCCGACGCCGGCCGCCACGTCGAGGTGGAAGAAGTCCTCGCTGCTCTGGCCCTGCACGATCACGCCGTGGCGCTCGATGGTGCCGAAGCCGCCGCTGCCGACGCTGCCGTCCAGCATCGCCAGCAGGCCGGTGCCCGCGCCTTTCGCATCGACCGTCGCGCCGGTCAGGATGCCGGCATTGGTGTTCTTGGTGATGCTCATCACACCGACCGAGGCGCCCACGCCCACCGTGCCGCCGCCGATGGCGCCGGCGATCAGCGTGGTGTCGGTCGTGTCCTTGGCCAGCACGCCGACGTCGCCGCCGGCCGAGACCGTGGCCAGCGCGCCGATGCTCGCGTTGGTGTCGTTGTCCAGCACCAGCACGTTGACCGCGCCGCCGACGCCGACGGTGCCGGCCGCGATGCCGGCCGCAATCAGCAGCAGGTGGTCCTGGCCCGCGGCCTGCACCACCACGTCGTCCTTCGCCTTGACGCTGGCGCCGCCGTCGATGCTGGCATTGGTGGTGTGGCCCAACACGGTCACGTCCACGCCAGGCGCCACGCCGACGGTGCCGAAGCCCAGGGCACCGGCCACCGCCACATGCGAGAAGTCGCTGCCCGCGCCGACCAGCACGCTCTGCCCGGCCCCGGCGGCCGAGGTGTCGGCGTTGACGTTCGCGCCGGCGCCGATGTTGGCGGTGGTGGTGGTCGTGATGACGTTGGTGGCCGAGCCGACGCCGATGCCGGCCGTACCCGCGCCGAGCGCGACGGCGAAGGTGTTGATGTCGTCGCGGTTGGTGGCCGTGACCGCCAGGCCCTGGAAGCCACTGCGGGTGCTGGGCGTGGCGACGCGCTTCTTGGTGAAGCTCTGGTCGTCGCTGCTGTTGCCCTGGCCGTCCTTGGAGTTGAAGGTCGGCGTGCCGACCTGCAGCTGCGAGGCAGTGGGCCGCGCGCCGGTGGCGGCGTCGGGCACCGCATTCGGGTCCATCGGCGTGGACGCCGCATAGCCGACGCCGATGCCGCCATCCTCGACGCTGAGGCCCGCGCGCAGAC
>NZ_LYVQ01000374.1 GCF_001984095.1 Pelomonas sp. KK5 | reverse complement strand
TCCACCGTCAGCACCGGCAGGCCACCGGTCTGTTCCACCCGCACCTCGGTGGCGCCCGGCACCGCCTGCAGCACCGCGGCGATGCGCTGCGCCGTCGCCTCCAGCACCTCGCCGTCGTCACCGAAGACCTTGACCGCCACGGCCGAGCGCACGCCGGAGATCAGCTCGTTGAAGCGCAGCTGGATCGGCTGCGAGAACTCGTAGCTGCTGCCCGGCACCTGCTCGGCTTCCGCGCGGATCGCGGCCAGAAGCGCCTCGCGCGTCCTGCGCGGGGCGGGCCACTGGTCCTCGGGCCTGAGCATGAGGTAGCCGTCGGAGATGTTGGGCGGCATCGGGTCGCTGGCGATCTCGGCGGTGCCGGTGCGGGCGAACACGCGCTCGATCTCCGGGAACTTCGCCTTCAGCCGCGCCTCCAGCTGCTTCTGCATCTCGAGCGACTGGCTCAGGCTGGTGCCCGGGATGCGCAGCGCCTGGATCGAGAAATCGCCCTCGTTCAGGCTGGGCACGAACTCCGAGCCCAGCCGCGTCGCCACCGCGCCGCAGAAGGCCACCAGCACCGCCGCGGCGGTCAGCACCACCGGCGCGTTGGCCATCGAGGCGGCCAGCAGCGGCCGGTAGCCGCGCTCGGCCCACTGCATCAGCCGGTTCTCGTGTTCGGCCACCCGATCGCCGATGAACAGCGCCACCGCGGCCGGCACGAAGGTGACCGACAGCAGCATCGCGCCCAGCAGCGCGAGCAGCACGGTGTACGCCATCGGGTGGAACATCCGGCCCTCGACCCCGCCCAGCGCCAGGATCGGCACATAGACGACCATGATGATCAGCTGCCCGTACAGCAGCGGCCGGCGCGCCTCGCGGGCGGCGGTGAAGACTTCCTCGAAGCGCTCGCCGCGGGTCAAGGCCTGACCCTTGCGCCGCTGCGCATGGGCCAGGCGCCGCACGCAGTTCTCGACGATCACGACGGCGCCGTCGACGATGATGCCGAAGTCCAGCGCGCCCAGGCTCATCAGGTTGGCGCTGATGCCCGCGCCCACCATGCCGCTGAAGGTGAACAGCAGCGCCAGCGGGATCACCAGCGCCGTGACCAGCGCCGCGCGCAGATTGCCCAGGAACAGGAACAGCACGGCCACGACGAGCGCCGCGCCTTCGAGCAGGTTGTTCCGCACGGTGCGGATCGCCTTGTCGACCAGCGTCGTGCGGTCGTACACCGTCACCGCCTTCACGCCGGCCGGCAGGGTCTTGTTGATGGCGAGCATCTGGCGATCGACCGCGCGCGAGACGGCGCGGCTGTTCTCGCCCATCAGCATGAAGACGGTGCCCAGCACGACCTCGCGGCCGTCCTCGGTGGCGGCGCCGGTGCGCAGCTCGCGGCCGGGCTCCACCGCGGCGACGTCGCGCACGCGCACCGGCTGGCCCTGGGCGGTGCCGACGAGGATCTCGCCGATCTCGTCGATGGAACGAAGCTGGCCGGGCGCGCGCACCAGCACCTGCTCGCCCTGGCGCTCGATGTAGCCGGCGCCCTGGCTGGTGTTGTTCCTCTCCAGCGCATTGACGAGGTCGGCCAGGCCCAGGCCATGGGCGCCGAGCCGCTCCAGGCTGGGCGCCACGACGAACTGCTTCTCGAAGCCGCCGATCGAGTTGACCTCGGTCACGCCGGGCACGTGGCGCAGCTGCGGCTTGATGACCCAGTCCTGGATCTCGCGCAGGTCGGCCGGCGTGTAGGGCGTACCGTCGGCCTTGCGGGCCCCGGGCGCGGCCTCGACGGTCCACAGGTAGATCTCGCCCAGGCCGGTGGAGATCGGGCCCATCGCGGGCACGATGCCCGCGGGCAGGCGTTCGCGCGCTTCCTGCAGCCGCTCGTTGACGAGCTGGCGGGCGAAGTGGATGTCAGTGCCGTCGCTGAAGATCGCGCTGACCTGCGACAGGCCGTAGCGCGACAGCGAGCGGGTCTGCTCCAGCCCGGGCAGGCCGGCGATCACCGTCTCGATCGGGACCGTGATGCGCTGCTCGGTCTCCAGCGGCGAATGGCCCGGCGCGCGGGTGTTGACGACGACCTGCACGTTGGAGATGTCGGCCACCGCGTCCAGCGGCAGCCGCGTATAGCTCCAGGCACCGAGCCCGGCCATGGCCAGCACCGCGGCCATGACCAGCCAGCGCTGCTCGATGCACAGGCGAATGAGGCGTTCGAACATGATGCTCAAGCCTCCCGCTCAGTGCTCGTGCGCGGCGCCGGCCTTGCCGAGCTCCGCCTTGAGGATGAAGGCGCCGCCGGTGGCGACGCGGTCACCGGCCTGCAGGCCCGCCAGCACTTCCACAGTGCGGCCGTCGCTGCGGCCGGTCTTCACCGGCACCGGCTCGAAGCCCGCGGGCCCGGCCCGGAACACCGTCGTCCGGCCCTCGATCGTCTGGATCGCCTCGGCCGCCACCGCCAGCGCCAGCGGCTGGGCGGCGCCGAGCACGCGCACGGTGACGAAGAGCCCCGGCCGCCAGGCGCCCTGCGGGTTGGCGAGCGTCACGCGGGCGCGGGCGGTGCGGGTCTGCTCGCCCAGCAGCGCGCCGACGTAGGAGACCGTGCCCTCGGCCGTCTCGTCGAAGGCCGTGGAGGACACGCGTACGCGCTGGCCCACGCGCACCAGGGCCAGGTCCTTCGGCGCGACCGCGAACTCGGTCCACACCGAGCCGAGGTCCGAGACGGTGAAGACGGCGGCGTCCTCGCGCACCGCCTCGCCGCGTGCGAGGTGCTTCTCGACGATGGTGCCGGCGAGCGGCGCGCGCACATCGAGGCGGCTGAGCGGAGCGGCCGTCTCGGCGGCGCCGATGGCGGCCAGCTTCTGCCGCGCGTTGTCGACGGCGATGTCGGCTTCGCGTAGCGCGCTGCGGGCCTGCTGGTAGTCCTGCTCGGCCGAGATGCGGTCCTGCCAGAGCGTCTTCTCGCGCTCATGGGCGGCCCGCGCGGCCTCCTGCCGGCGCTGCGCCGTCAGCAGCTCGCTGCGCTGCTCGGCGAGGGTGGTGCTGGCGATGCGGGCCAGCACCTCGCCGGCCCGCACCTGCTGGCCCAGCGTGACCGGCACCGCTTCGGCGACGCCGGCCAGGCGCGGCACCACATGGACGGTTCGGTCCTCGTTGAAGCGGATCTCGCCGGTGAAGTCGGTGGACGGCTGGAGCAAGGCCGGTGCCACGGGCGCGGTGGCGATGCCGGCGGTCTGCGCCGCCGTGAGCCGGACCAGCGGGGCCTCGTCCGTGTGTGCGTCCGGGTGTGCGGCCTCTGCGGCGTGGGCCTCGGCGGCGGGTGCGCCGGCGCGCCCGCCCAGGAGGACGGCGGCGCCGCCGGCCAGGCCGGCGGTCACCAGGGCGGCCATTGCGAGGGCCTGTTTTCTGCTGATGTTCATGTGCGTGTTCCTTCAGCGGTCGGTGGTGCGGCCGGTGATGCGGTCGATGACCGCGGCGGCCTGCCAGGCGGCGGCCAGCGTGTGGAGGGTGCGGCTGCGTGCCTGCAGCAGCGAGCGCTGCGCGTCGATGACTTCGAGGAAGCCGAACTTGCCGGCGTCGAAGCCCTTGCGGGCGGCCTCGTAGGCGTCCTGCGCCGCGGGCAGCACGGTGCCTTGCAGCGTCTGCAAGGAGCGCCGCGCCAGCGCCAGGCGCTCGCCGGCTTGCTGGAGTTCGGCCAGCAGGGCCAGGCGGGTGGCGTCGAGCTCGTCGCC
>NZ_LYVQ01000373.1 GCF_001984095.1 Pelomonas sp. KK5 | reverse complement strand
CAACCGCGTGCCGCGCGCGCGGCTGGTGGCAGCGGCCGCAGTCCGGATCCTCGTCCAGCCGCTGCTGCCGGGCGTGCCCGTGGCGCTGGACGACGAGCGCTTCGACGCGGTCACCCGCCACACCCAGCTGCCGGTGCTGGTCGACTTCTGGGCGACCTGGTGCGGCCCCTGCCGGATGATGGCGCCGCAGTTCGAGCAGGCCGCGGCACGGCTCCAGGGCCAGGTGCTGCTGGTCAAGGTGGACAGCGACGCCAACCCGCAGGCCGCGGCCCGCTTCGCGGTGCGCAGCATCCCCACGCTGGTGCTGCTGCGCGAGGGCGTGGAGCAGCGCCGGCGCACCGGCGCCCTGCCGGCCGCCGAAATTGTGTCTTTCGCGCGCGGCCTGGGCTGAGGGCGCCAGCCTATGGTCCACTCGACGGATGGACCGCCGAACACCCCGTGATTTCGCCGCGCGGCTGGATATCGCCCTGCCGATCATCCAGGCCCCGATGGCCGGCTTCCAGGACAGCGCGCTCGCCATCGCGGCCGCCTCCGCCGGCGCCCTGGGCTCGCTGCCCGGTGCCTCGCTGGCTCCGCCGCAGCTGCGCACCCATGTGCAGGCGATGCGCGACGCGGGCGCCAGGGCGGTCAACGTCAACTTCTTCTGCCATGCCCCGCCCGAGCCCGACGCGGCCCGGGAAGCGGCCTGGCGCGAGGCGCTGCGGCCCTTCTTCGAGGAATACGGCGTCGACCCGGCGCTGATCGCCGGAGGCCCCGGCCGCCTGCCCTTCGGCGAAGAGGCGGCGGCGCTGGTCGAGGAACTGCGGCCGGAGGTGGTCAGCTTCCATTTCGGGCTGCCGGCGCCGGCCCTGCTGGAACGGGTGCGGCGCAGCGGTGCGCAGGTCTGGTCCTCGGCGACGACGCTGGAGGAGGCGCGCTGGCTGGAGGCGCGTGGCGTCGATGCGGTGATCGCCCAGGGTGTCGAAGCCGGCGGGCATCGCGGCGTGTTCCTGGGCGCGGAGACGAGTACGCAGATGGGCACCTTCGCCCTGCTGCCCCAGGTGGCGGCGGCCGTCCGCTGCCCGGTGAT
Source organism: Pelomonas sp. KK5 (assembly GCF_001984095.1). GTDB lineage: Bacteria > Pseudomonadota > Gammaproteobacteria > Burkholderiales > Burkholderiaceae_C > KK5. The sequence goes on along the minus strand of NZ_LYVQ01000373.1, from coordinate 2,693 downwards.
CGCCACCGGCGGCATCGCCGACGCGGCGGGCGTGGCAGCGGCGCTGCGGCTGGGCGCCAGCGCGGTGCAGGTCGGCACCGCCTTCCTGCGCACGCCCGAGGCGCTGACCAGCGCGATCCATCGCGCGGCGCTGGCCTCGCCGGCCGCCGCCGTCACCGCGCTCACCAATCTCTTCACCGGCCGCCCGGCCCGCGGCATCGTCAACCGGCTGATGCGCGAGCTGGGGCCGCTCAGCGACGCGCCGCCGGCCTTCCCTCTGGCGGTCAATGCGCTGGCGCCGCTGCGCGCGGCGGCCGAGAAGGCGGGCAGCGGCGACTTCTCGCCGCTGTGGTCGGGGCAGAACGCCAGCGGGGCGCGTGACGCGCCGGCGGCCGAGATCGTCAGACTGCTAGGGGCCGGCCTGGACTGACTTGCGGGCTCGGGCCGCGGTGTACAGCGTCTCGCGCAGGAACTTCACCGCCGGATCCTTCGCCAGCCGCGGGTGCCAGTACTGGTGGATCTCGATCGCCGGGATCTCGAAGGGCAGGCCCACGACCTTGACCGCCGCGATCGGCGCGAACAGCTCGTAGAGCTCGCGCGGCACGATCGCGATCAGCTCGCTGGCCGCGACGATGAAAGGCAGCGAGGCCACGTGGCCCGTGCTCATGCCCACCGTCACGCGCAGGCCGTGGCGGTTCATCAGGGCGTCGATCCAGGCCGAGGTGGCGGGCACCGTCGGCAGGCGGATCTGCGGCGCGGCGGCGAACTGCTCGATCGTCAGCGCGCGGCCGATCGCTGCATGGCCGCGCCGCGCGATGCAGACGTAGTCGCGCTTGTAGAGCAGCTGGTGCAGCAGCAGGTCGTGCGCCTGCGGGAAGTGGCCGGCGGCCAGGTCCATCGCGCCGGACTCCAGCGCCTGCGCCAGCATCGCCGGGTCGCCCTGCATCGGGGCCAGGCGCGCACGCGGGGCCAGCGCCGTCATCTGCTGCATCAGCCGCGGCAGCAGCGTGATCGCCCCCATCTCGTTCATGCCGATGCGGAACTCGCGCTGGCTGCTGGCCGGGTCGAAGGCGGCCAGGCCGGCGATCTCGGTCTCGACGATGCGCAGCACCCGCGCCGCCGGCTCGGCCAGGCGCTGGGCGAAGGGCGTGGCCGCCATGCGGTTGCCCACGCGCACGAACAGCGGGTCGCTGAAGCGCTGGCGCATGCGGTCGAGCTGGTAGCTCAGCGTGGACTGGGTGACGCCCAGGCTCTGCGCGGCGCGCGTCACCGTGCCGTCGCGCAGCAGGGCCAGCACGGCGCGCAGGTCGGCCAGCTGCGGCTCGCCGGTCTCCATCTCGCTTGTCTTCTGGGTCATCGAATTTGTCCATAACCTGAATCGATGGGCGAGTCTATCCACTCGCCGGGCGCTTTCATAACCTTGTCGCCAACAACAGGAGACAAGCAAGTGGTGGATCAGACCGAAGTCCTGATCGTCGGCGCCGGCCCCGTGGGCCTCGCGCTGGCGATCGAGCTGGGCACCCAGGGGCGGCGCTGCGTCGTCGTCGAGAAGAACGAGCGCACCGGCCTGGCCCCGCGCGCCAAGACCACCAACGTGCGCAGCCGCGAACTGCTGCGGCGCTGGGGCATCGCCGAGCGGCTGGCCGCCCGCTCGCCCTTCGGCGTGGACTATCCGTCCACCGTCGTGTTCGCCACCCGCCTGGGCGGCCGCGAGCTGGCCCGCTTCGAGAACGCCTTCTACTGCGCGCCGCAGCGCGACGATCGCTTCGCCGAGCATGCGCAGTGGGTGCCGCAGTACGAGGTGGAGGCGGCGCTGCTGTCGCGGGTGCAGGAACTGCCGAGCGTCAGCCTGCGGCTCGGCACCGCGCTGGAGAACTTCGCGCAGGACGCCGCGGGCATAACGGCCCAATTGAGCGGCGGCGAGACCCTGCATGCCGACTACCTGGTCGGTGCCGACGGCGCGCGCAGCACGGTGCGGGAGCTGCTGGCGATCAGGATGGAAGGCACGTCCCCGCTGGGCCACTTCCACAACATCGTGTTCCGCTCGCCGGGCCTCGCCGAGAAGCATGCGCTGGGGCCGGCCGTCATGTACTGGCTGGTCAACGCCGAGGTGCCCTCGGTCGTCGCCCCGCTGGACAGCGGCGACCGCTGGACCTTCGGGTGCCCGCTGCTGGGCAAGAGCCCCGACGCCGACCCGACGCCGCTGATCCGCGCCGCGCTGGGCCTCGGCGCGGCGCTGGAGATCGAGATCCTCGGCCGCGATGTCTGGACCGCCCACCAGCTGATCGCCACCCGCTACCGCGCCGGCCGGGTCTTCCTGGCCGGCGATGCCTGCCACCTGCATCCACCCTATGGCGGCCATGGCATGAACATGGGCATCGCCGACGCGGTGGACCTGGGCTGGAAGCTGGCCGCCACGCTGGCCGGCTGGGGCGGCCCGAAGCTGCTGGACAGCTACGAGGCCGAGCGGCGGCAGGTGCACCGGCGCGTCGTCGACGAGGCGGTGGTGAACCTCGGCCGCAGCTCCGGTTCGCTGTTCCAGCCGGGGCTCGAAGACGCGGGTGCGGCGGGCGATGCGGTGCGCGCCGTCGTCGCGACGGAGATCCTCGCCGGCAAGCGCCAGGAGTTCGATTCGCTGGGCGTGGTGATCGGCGCGCACTACGAGGAATCACCGGTGCTGGTGCGCGAGGCGGCCGATACGCCGCGGCGCGTTC
>NZ_LYVQ01000372.1 GCF_001984095.1 Pelomonas sp. KK5 | reverse complement strand
GTCCACGTCCACGTCGATGTAGCGCCCGCCGGTCAGGCGCTCGGCCAGCGCCGAGGACACGCCGGGCACGGCCTTCACCGCCGCCTCGACGCGGGCCGTCAATGCGTCGATGGTGGCCAGGTCGGACCCCGCCACCTTGATGCCCACGGGGCTCTTGATGCCGGTGGCCAGCATGTCGATGCGGTTGCGGATCGGCGGCACCCAGACATTGGACAGGCCGGGCACCTTGACCCGCGCGTCCAGCTCCTCCACCAGCTTCTCCGGCGTCATGCCGGGCCGCCACTGTGCGCGCGGCTTGAACTGGATCGTGGTCTCGAACATCTCCAGCGGCGCGGGGTCGGTGGCGCTGTCGGCGCGGCCGGCCTTGCCGAAGACGCGCTCGACCTCGGGCACCGTGCGGATCAGCCGGTCCGTCTGTTGCAGCAGCTCGGCCGCCTTGCCCGCCGACAGGCCGGGCAGCGCCGAGGGCATGTAGAGCAGGTCGCCCTCGTCCAGCGGCGGCATGAACTCGCCGCCCAGGCGCGAGACGGGCACGGCCGTCACCGCCAGCACCAGCGCGGCGGCCAGCAGCGTGGCCTTCGGGAAGCGCAGCACCGCCTCCAGCACCGGCCGGTAGATCGCGATCAGCGCCCGGTTCAGCGGGTTGGCCGTCTCCTTGGGGATGCGGCCGCGGATCAAGAGGCCCATCAGCACCGGCACCAGCGTCACCGACAGGCCCGCTGCGGCCGCCATCGCATAGGTCTTGGTGAAGGCCAGCGGCGAGAAGAGGCGACCCTCCTGCGCCTCCAGCGCGAACACCGGCACGAAGGACAGCGTGATCACCAGCAGCGAGAAGAACAGCGCCGGCCCCACCTCCTCGGCCGCGGCGGTGACCAGCGCCCAGCGCTCGGCCGCGCGCGGCGGCCGGCCGTGCAGCGCCTCGAAGTGCTCGATCTGCTTGTGCGCAGCCTCCACCAGCACGACGCTGGCGTCCACCATCGCGCCCAGGGCGATCGCCACGCCGCCGAGCGAGAGGATGTTGGCGCTGATGCCCTGCGCATGCATCACGAGGAAGGCGGCGAGCACGCCGATCGGCAGCGTCACCACCGCCACCAGCGCCGAGCGCAGGTGGAACAGGAACACCGCGCAGACCAGCGCCACGACGATGAACTCCTCGACCAGCTTCTCGCGCAGGTTGTCCACCGCGCGGTCGATCAGCTTCGAACGGTCGTAGGTCTCGACGATCTCCACGCCCTTGGGCAGGCCCGGCTTCAAGGCCTCGATGCGGGCCTTGATCGCCGCGATCGTCGTGCGGGCGTTCTTGCCCGAGCGCATCACCACGACCCCGCCAGCCACCTCGCCCTCGCCGTCCAGTTCGGCGATGCCGCGGCGCATCTCCGGCCCGACCTGCACGAAGGCCACGTCGCCCAGCAGCACCGGCGTGGCGCCGCTGGCGCGCAGCGGGATCGCGCGGAAATCGGCCAGCGACTTCAAGAAGCCGTGCGAGCGCACCATGAACTCGCTCTCGGCCATCTCCACCACCGAGCCGCCCGAGGACTCGTTGCCCTGCTTCAGCGCCTCCACCACCTGGGCCGGGCTCACGCCCAGCACCCGCATGCGATCCGGGTCGAGCACCACCTGGTACTGCCGCACCATGCCGCCGATGGAGGCCACCTCGGCCACGTCGGGCACCGTCTTCAGCTCCAGTTTCAGGAACCAGTCGTTCAGCGCGCGCAGCTGGCCAAGATCGTGAGTTCCGCTGCGGTCCACCAGCGCGTACTCGTAGATCCAGCCGACGCCCGTCGCATCCGGCCCCAGCGAGGCGGTGGCGCCGGCCGGCAGCCGGCTCTGCACCTGGTTCAGCGACTCGACGACGCGGGAGCGGGCCCAGTAGGGATCGGTGCGGTCGTCGAACAGCACGTACACGAAGGAATCGCCGAAGAAGCTGTAGCCGCGCACCGTGCGGGCGCCGGGCACGCCCAGCATCGTCGTCGTCAGCGGGTAAGTGACGAGGTCCTCCACCAGCTGCGGCGGCTTGCCGGGATAGCTGGTGCGCACGATCACCTGCACGTCGCTGAGGTCGGGCAGCGCGTCCACCGGCGTCAGCGCGACGGCGCGCAGGCCGGCCGCGACGAGGAAGGCGGTGGCGACCAGCACCAGGAAGCGGTTCGCCACCGACCAGCGGATCAGGGCCGCGATCATGGCGCGGCTCCCGATGCGGCATTCATGGCGCCGAGGACGGACTTGAGACGTGCCTCGGAGTCCACCAGGAACTGCCCGCTGACGACCACCTCCTCGCCTTCGTGCAGGCCGTCCAGCACCTCGAACTGCTCGCCCAGTTCGGCGCCGAGCTTCAGCTCGCGCGGCTCGAAGGCGCCCGGCGCGGTGCGCACGAGGGCCACCGCACGGGTGCCGGTGCGGATCAGCGCCTCGGACGGCACCAGCAGCCGCGCCGCGCTGGCCCCGGCCACCTGCAGGCGCAGCAGCATGCCGGGCACCAGCCGGCCGGCGCGGTTGTCCACCTCGAAGCGGGCCTGCAGCGTGCGGGTGTCGGCCTTGACCTGGGGCAGCAGCTCCTTCAGCTCGCCCGCGAAGGCCTGCGTGCCGTCGGCCTGCAGCACCGCCCTCACCTTCTGGCCGCGCGCCAGCCGCACCGCCTGGGCTTCGGGCACCTCCGCCACCGCCCAGACCTTGTCGAGCCCGGCGATGCGGAACAGCGTCATGCCGGGCGTCACCGCCACGCCCTCGCGCACGCCAAGCTCAGCCACCACGCCGCCCGCCGGGGCGCTCAGCGTGAAGCGGGCCTGGGCCGTGCCGGCCGCCTCGCTCTGGCGCACCAGGGCGTCCGGAATCGACAGCGCGCGCAGGCGCTCGCGTGCCGCCTCGACCAGCTCCGGCGCCACGCCGGCGCGCCTGAGCGCCAGCCACTCGTTCTGCGGGCCCAGCCATTCGGGCGCGAAGACGGTCGCTAACGTCTGGCCTCGACTGACCCGCTCCATCGGCGCGCGCACCGCCAGGCGCTCGACATAGCCGGCGACGCGGGTCTGCACCACCAGCTGCTGCCGCTCGTCGAACTGGACGGTGCCGACCGCATCAAAGGACGGGGCCAGTTCGGTCTTCCTGACCACCGCCGTGCGCAGGCCCAGGTTCTGCTGAAGGCCCGGGCTGATCTGCACGCCGGCCTGCCCGCCGGCCTCGTCGGCATAGACCGGCTCCAGCTGCATGTCCATGAACGGCGACTTGCCGGGCTTGTCGAAGCGGTGGCCGGGGACCATCGGGTCGTGCCAGTAGAGGATCTTGCGCTCCGCGGCGGGCGCCGGCATGTCGTGGCCACTGCCGGAGGCGCGGCCCAGCAGGTATCCGGCGCCGGCGAGCAGCAGGCCGGCCAGGGCCAGGCTGATGACGAGCGTCGAGCGTTTCATTGGGCGTCTCCGTGAGCGAGGGACTGGAAGGCCAGGCGGGCCTGGGCGATGGACAGTTCCCGCTGCAGCGCCAGCAGGCGGCGTTGCTGCTGCAGCTCGGCGCGGCGCGCCTCGAAGACGGCGGCGAGCGTGCCGGGGCTCGATCGGTAGGCCGCGAGCGCGGCGGCGCTGCGTTGGCGGGCCGGCGCGACGACGGCCTGCTCGTAGCGCTCGATGCGCTGCTGCAGGCGCTGCGCGTCGCTGGCCAGCGTGCGGTAGTCCGCCGCGGCGGCCCGCATCGCCTCGGCCAGCTCGGCTTCCATGCGGTCGGCCTGGGCCAGGCGCGCGGCCGTCTCGCGGTCCTGGCGCTGCGACCGGGCAATCGGCAGCGGAATGCTGACACCGACCG
>NZ_LYVQ01000371.1 GCF_001984095.1 Pelomonas sp. KK5 | reverse complement strand
GCGGCCGTGGCGGCGGCAGCCCCGCCGGCGCATCGCCGCCATCGCCGGCCGCGCTGGCCACATAGGCCCGGCGCACGAAGGCGGCGGCCTCCCGCGGCGAGCCGAACAGCGCCTCCTCGCCATCGGCCAGCAGCAGGGTGTCGAAGCGCGCGCGTGCCGCACCCCAGGCGAGCGCGAGGTTGTCCACCGGCTCCGGCGTGAAGCCGGGCGGCGAGATGAAGAGGCAGGGCCGTTCGGCGCCCTCGCCGACGGTGGTCACGAAGGCCAGCCCGGCCCGCAGGTCGAAGGCTTCGAGGTGCCAGAGGCGCAGGGCGTCCCTCATCGCCGCGATCAGCCTCGCGCGCGGCCGGGGCCGGTGACGACGTGCAGCGGCACGCCGGCCTCGCGCAGCGCGCGCTCGGCGCGGCTGCGCCGCTGGCGCCAGACCAGCGCCTCGATGCGCGGCACCGGCCCGCGCAGCAGGCGGTTGCCGGCCAGCGCGTCGTGGGCGGCGTCCTCGGCGGTGATGCGGGCCTCCTGCAGATCGCCGGCGCCGAAGCTGCCCTGCCGGAGCACCTCGAGATAGTCCTCGTCGTCGCACAGCGCCTGCGAGACCTGGCCGATGGTCCAGCGCCGGTCGCGAGGCCCCAGCGCGCGCTGCACCTTGATTGCCGCCATCTCGGCGAGTCCGCTGCCCCAGCGGCCCGACCAGCCGCGCAGGATGTCCCTGCAGGCCCGCGCCTGATCCGCGGCCGGCCGCTCGCTCCAGCCCGGCGCGATCGGCGCGCGCAGCAGCTCGAACGAATTGCGGTCGAGCACGACGGTGTCCTCGGGCACCTGCCTCAGCACCAGGCAGACGTCGCCGTAATAGCGGATGCCGCAGCCATTGAGCTCCACGGCGCCGAAGTAGGTCTCGCGCCAGTCTGCTACCGGCAGGGCCTGGTCCACGCGCAGCCGTGCCTCGGAGGCCGGGCGGCCCTGGCTCAGCGCGAGGTCGTGGCAGTTCAGGTAGGGGCGCGGCTCGCCCGCGGCGCTGGCCCGGCAGAAGGCGGGCACATGGGCCGAGGACAGCGACACGACCATGCGCGCGCCGGCCGCTTCGTCGCGACGGCTGCCGAAGGGGTCCTGGCCCGACAGCGCGCGGGCGATGGAGTCCCGGTTCGCGTGCGTGTAGGCGGCCAGCAGCGGCCCGCCCGCGAGCCAGTCCCGCAGCCAGTCGCGCAGGCGTATGTGCCAGCTCGTGCGCAGCGATCCGCCCATGGCCACGGCCCTCCGTCTCTTGCGTGGAACGCTTGTAGCAGCGACCGGCAAGGGCCGCATCCTCCACATTCCGGACGGCGTGCTAGTAACGCGTTAGTTCATTAGGCCGGCGCCCGGACGTGAAACTTACCGGCTGCAGCCGCGGCGCAGCGGATGGCCCCGCGTGACTTCGGTCACGTTCACCTTTTCCCGACCCTACTTTGGGGTGTTCCGGCGCGTCCCTAACGTCGCAATAGTACGGACTACGCCGAGCAAGCGCGGCGTGGCAAGACCAAGGACACACGAATCATGCATTTCGAAGAAGTTGATGCCGGGGACTACAAGATCTATGCGGGCGCGGTCGAGCGCTCCAAGCAGTACGGCTATGTGGCGGCCGTCGTGGTCGTGCGGGTGCGCGGCCGCCTGCCCAAGACCGAGGCCTATCGCAACGAGGCGCTGTCCGGCGGCTTCGCCTGGGCCTCGCCGCGCGAGGCCCTGACTCATGCGATCAAGGCGGGAAAGGACTTCGCCTTCAACCGCATCGCAATGCCCGTCTGACGACGGGGCGATCCCTCGCTCAGCCCTTCACCAGCGGTTCTGTCCGCTCGTTGAGCCAATCGAGCGCGGCGCCGCTCAGATGCGGTGCCAGCGCCGCGCGCACGGTGGCGTGGTAGTCATCCAGCCACTTGGTCTCGTCGGCACGCATCAGGCCCTGGTCGATGCAGCGCGTGTCGATCGGGCACAGCGTCAGCGTCTCGAAGGCCAGCATCTCGCCGAACTGGTTCTTCTCCTCGGTGATGAACGGGACGTTCAGCACCAGGTTCTCGATCCGCACACCCCACTGCCCCGGCCGGTACAGGCCCGGCTCGTTGGAGGTGATCATGCCGGCCTCCATCGCCATCGCGGCCTCGGGCACGGCCTTGGAGATGCTCTGCGGGCCCTCGTGCACGTTCATGAAGTAGCCGACGCCGTGGCCGGTGCCATGGCCGTAGTCCAGGCCGTGCTGCCACAGCGGCAGGCGGGCCAGGCTGTCCAGCATCGGGCTCAGCGTGCCGCGCGGGAACACCGCGGTGCTGAGGTTGATCATGCCCTTGAGCACCAGGGTGTAGTCGCGCTTCTGCGCGGCGCTGACGGTGCCGATGGGCCAGACGCGGGTGATGTCGGTCGTGCCGCCGAGGTACTGGCCGCCGGAGTCGATCAGCAGCAGGCCATCGCCCTTGATCTCGGCGAACGAGTCCTGCGTCGCGCGGTAGTGCGGCATCGCGCCGTTGGCGTTGAAGCCGGCGATGACCGGGAAGCTCAGGCCGATGAAGCCGGGGCGGCGGGCGCGGGCGCCGCTCAGGTGCTCGTCGATCGTCAGCTCGCTGATCGGCTCGCCGCGCAGCATCGCGGCCTCGAACCAGGCGTAGAACTCGCACATCGCCACGCCATCCTGCACCATCGCCTCGCGCACGAAGCCGGCTTCGGCGCGGGTCTTGCGGCTCTTGGCCAGCGTGCTGGGGTTGATCTGCTCGATGACGCGCGCGGCGGCCGGCACGGCCTCGCGCAGGCCCAGCGTGACGCGGCGCGGGTCCAGCAGCAGCACCGCGTCGGCCGGCAGCGCGGCCAGCGCGACGGGTGCCTGCAGGTAATCCGCTACTTCGACGTCATCGGCCTTCAGACGCGCCACCAGTTCGGCCGGCAGCTTGCCGGCAGCGACGAACAGCGTGGCGGCCTGCTTCGCGTCCATCAGCACGTGGGCGAGGAAGACCGGGTTGTAGTCGACGTCGGCGCCGCGCAGGTTCAGCAGCCAGGCCACGTCGTCGACGGTGGAGATGAAATGGTGGCTGGCACCGGCACGGGCCATTGCGGCGCGGACGTGTGCCAGCTTGTCGGCACGGCTGACCGCGGCCTGCGGCGGCAGGTGCTCGTAGACGGCGGCGCCGGGCAGGCCGGGGCGGCCGTCCCAGGCGGCGTCGAGCACGTCGAGGTCGGTGCGCAGCGCGATGCCGGCCTGGTCCATCGCCGCGCGCAGCGCGCCGGCCAGCGAGAGGCTCAGCACCTGGCCGTCCACCGCCAGCGTCTGGCCCGGCTTCAGCTGCGCCGCGATCCATTCGATGTAGTGGGTGGCCGCGCCGGTGGGGATCTTCTGCAGCTCGATGCCGGTGCCGGCGAGTTCCGCTTCGGCCTGCGACCAGTAGCGGCTGTCGGCGAACAGGGCGGCCCGATCCAGCGTGACCACCAGCGTGGCCATGGAGCCGGTGAAGCCCGAACCCCACTGGCGGCCCTGCCAGCGCTCGGGCAGGTATTCGGACAGGTGCGGGTCGGCCGACAGGATCAGCGCCGCCTCGGCGCCGCCGGCGCGCAGCGCGTCGCGGATGCGCTCGATGCGCAGGGTGATCTGGGAGGTGCGAGTGTCCATGGCGTGTGGCCCTTCAGCGTGCCCCTTGTGGGGGACTGGAAACGATGCCGCGGATTGTAGTGAGGCAAGAAAATGGTTCCTCGCCGAATTCCGGGGAACGCACCGTTGTTGCGACGAGTTGGGTTGGCAGCGCTGCGGCCTGGGCGGCTGCGGGGCTCGGCGGTGGCGGTCTC
>NZ_LYVQ01000370.1 GCF_001984095.1 Pelomonas sp. KK5 | reverse complement strand
GGTCTGCGGCGGCGTGCCGCTGAAGGCCTGGATCTCGAAGATCGAGTAGCCGTACTGGCTCGAACGCGTCACGCCCTGCATGCGCAGGTAGCGGCCGCTGCCGGCGAGGCCGGTCCAGTCCTCGCTGCCGCCCTGGCTGTTGTCCACGGTCTTGATCGTGGTCCAGTTGGTGCCGTCGGTGGAGACCTGCAGCAGGTACTTCGTCGCGTGGGCGCGCTCCCAGTCGATGTGCACACGGGTGATCGTCACCACCTGGCCGTAGTCCAACGTCAGCCACTGGTCGTCGGAGAAGCCGCTGCCCCAACGGGTGTTGGCGTCGTGGTCGATCGCCGCGGCGGCGCCGAGGTCGCCGCGCTCGTTGGCGCTGCTGGTGGCGGCCACGGGGGTCAGGGCTTGCTCGGGCGCGGTGTCGCTCGCGCCCGAGGCCGCGAGCGCCGTCGCCCGGCCGTCGGCGGACTGCGCGGCCTGCGCCAGGCCCGGGTCCGAGCCGGCGCCGCCGCCGCAGCCTGCCAGGCACAGGGCGAACGCCAGCGCCGTCATTCCCCCACCGATCGTGCTGCTGCGATGTTCTCGATTCTTCATCTGCATTTCCCTCGTAGAAATCTTGTCAATGCTTTGCGTCTATCCTGCGCCGCCTCTTGACATGACAAGCAGACCAATCCGCCGCACAAGAGCAGACCAATGTCCGACTTCCTCGCCTTCGCGCCTCCCGAGCCCGGCCTGCCGCTGCAGCGCTGGCTGCTGAACGAATTGCGCGCCGCGATGCGCGATGGCCGCCTCCCCGCCGGCAGCCGGCTGCCGACCTCGCGTGCGCTGGCCGAGGCCCACGGCATCTCGCGCTCGACGGTCACCGCCGTCTATGCGCGCCTTCTTGCAGACGGTTACCTTGTGGGCGAGGTGGGCCGCGGGACCTTTGTAGCGCCGCAACGCAGGCCGAGCGAAACACCGGCGGCAGCACGCCCCGTCATCAAACCGTCACTGTCCGGGCAGGGCCGCACGATCGCCGCGGCCGGCGCCGGCCTGTACGGCTGCACGCGGCTGTTCCCCACCTTCGAGCCGGACCAGATCGACCTGGCCCTGCTGCCCAGCAACATCTGGCACACGCTGGCCGGCCGGCGCACGCAGCCGCATGAGGCGCGGCTGCTGCAGGAGGGCATGCCGCTGCAGGGCTATGCGCCGCTGCGGGACGCGCTGGCCGAGGTGCTGGCCACGACACGCGGCCTGCGCTCCTGCGAGCCGGAACGGCTGGTCATCGTGCCCGGCGTCGCGCCGGCCATCGACCTGCTCGCCCGGCTGCTGCTCGATCCCGGCGACCGCGCCTGGGTCGAGGACCCGGGGCCGCCTAACGTCCAGGCTCTGCTGACTGCGGCCGGCGCCGAAGTCGTCCCGCTGCCGGTGGACGAGCAGGGCATGCGGGTCGACGAGGGCCTGCGGCTCGCCCCCCGGGCGCGGCTGGCCCACGTGACCGCCGGCGTGCAGATGCCGCTGGGCCACGGCCTCTCCGCGGACCGGCGCTGGGCGCTGCAGCGCTGGGCCGAGCAGGCGCAGGCGCATGTGATCGTCGAGCAGCGCGATGTCGACTTCGTCTTCGGCGGCGCGCCCGAACCCGAGCTGGAGGACGACGAGCGCACCATCCATCTCGGCCACGTCACCTTCAACGCCTCGCCCGCGCTGCGGCTGGCCTGGCTGCTGCTGCCGCAGCATCTGGTCGACCCGGTCTGCGCGGCGCTGGCGCTGACCGGCGCCCTGCCCTCGGTGCTGGACCAGGCGGTGCTGCACGACTTCATCGCGCAGGGCCACTGGGCGCGCCACCTGCGCCTGGCCCGCGAGGTCTATGCCACCCGCTCGGCCCTGCTGCGCGAACAGCTGGACAAGCATTTCGGCCGCTGGATCGAGGTACCCGCGCAGCAGCGCGGCCTGACGCTCGCGCTGCGCCTGCGCAGCGGCGAGGTCAGCGATGTCGAGATCGCGGCACGCGCCGCCGCGGCCGGCATCGTCGTGCAGCCGCTGTCGCCGTTCAGCCGGCGGCAGCCGCCGGTGAACGGCCTGCGCCTGGGCTTCGCCGCCTTCCCGGAGGCCGGCATCCGCGGCGGCGTGGAGAAGCTGGTGGCCGCACTGGAGCGCCGGCGCACGACCAGCACCGGGCCGAACCCGCGACGCCGTCGGTCTGATGACGAATTATTTCTGCAGCCCTTGCCGACACCAAAAAAGTACGGCTAGAATAGCGGGCTCAGCGCCGGTGTAGCTCAGTTGGTAGAGCAGCGCATTCGTAATGCGAAGGTCGAGGGTTCGACTCCTTTCACCGGCACCAAGAAAAGACGGAAAGCCACCCTCACGGGTGGCTTTTTGCATGGCGCGCCGCAAACAGCGGCCACTGTCATCCGTAACCGTGGTTTGAAGCGTTGAGCACGCAGTGCTCCGGCATGCCCTCCTCGATGGCGGCCAGCACTGACGACAACCACGAGGCACGCCCATGACCCGAATGCTCCAGACCGTCACCGCATCCGTACTCGCGCTCGTCGCCTGCGGCGCGGCGCAGGCCCAATACCGCTGCGGCCGGCCGGACGGCTCGGTCTCCTTCCAGCAGACCCCTTGCGCGCAGGCGGACAAGTCCCAGAAGCTCGACATCAAGCCCGCATCGGGCTACGCCGCGCCGGAGGACGAGGCCGGCACGACCCGGCCCCGGCCGACCGTCGAGCAGCGCATGCTCAGCGGCCTCGAGGCCGAACGGCGCGTCCGCGAGCTGGAACAGCAGGTCGCAGATACCGAGAACCGGATCGCGCAGCACAACGACGCGATGGAGCGCGAGATCGCCGCCTTGCGCGCCCGCAAGACGAACGCGAAGAACAACCTCGCGGGCGCGACCTGGGAGCAGAGCCTGAGCACCGAGATGCAGGCCGTCACTCAGAAGTACCAGGCCTTGAACAACGTGGAGGTGCAGCGGCTCAGGCGGCAGCACCGCGAGCTGGACGCCGCGCGCGCCGCCCTCCCGCTCAGGACGCCTTGACCGCCAGCAGCACGCTGTAGGCCTTGAACACGGCCGTCGCCGGCCTGCCCACGGCCAGGCCGAGCGCATCGGCCGCGTCGTTGGTGATCGTGGCGGTGACCGTCTCGCCGCCGGCCAGCGCCAGCGCGACGACCGTCGTCACCGCGCCCTTGTCCACCTTGGCGATCGTGCCGGCCAGCTGGTTGCGGGCCGAGAGGCGGTAGCCGCCGAAGTCGGTCACCAGCACGATGGCCGAGGCCTTGATCAGCGCCACCGCCTCCGCACCCACGGCGAGGTTCAGGCTCTTGGCCGAATGGCTGGTCAACGTGGCAGTGATCTGCTGGCCGCCGCCCAGCGTGAGCACGACTTCCGTCGTCACCGGGCAGGCGTCGACTTGGCTGATCCTGCCGGCGAACTGGTTGCGGGCGCTGGTCTTCATCATCGTCATGGCAAGTCCTCGTCAGGCAAAGCGCTTCAATGCCGGGCCAACCGGAAGCGGCCGACCGTCTGGGCCAGGCTGCCGGCCTGCTCCCTCAGCGAACCGGCAGCGGCCGTGGCCTCCTCGACCATGGCCGCATTCTGCTGCGTCATCTGGTCCATCTGCGCGATCGACTGGTTGACCTGCTCGATGCCGCCGGTCTGCTCGCGGCTGGCGGCGGCGATCTCGCCCATGATGTCGGTGACGCGGCGCACGCTGCCGACGATCTCGGTCATCGTGCGGCCGGCCTCGTCCACCAGGCGCGTGCCCAGCTCGACCTTCTCGGCCGAGTCGCCGATCAGCCCCTTGATCTCCTTGGCCGCCTGCGCGCTGCGC
>NZ_LYVQ01000369.1 GCF_001984095.1 Pelomonas sp. KK5 | reverse complement strand
GGCGGGAGACTGATTCACAGGGCGCGGATTATCCGCGCCCTGACGACTTCACTGCTTGACGTAGGTGATCACGTTGATCACGGCCCCCTGCGGATCCCGCAGGCAGGCCATGCGGCCGACCGTGGGGATGTCCGTCGGCGGCATCAGCACCGTGCCGCCCTTCGCCGTCCACTGCTTCACCGTCTCGTCCACCGCGTCGACGGTCCCATAGCAGGACCAGTTCGGCGGCATCTTCTGGCTCGGGTCCGGGCAGGCCATCATGCCGGCGATCGGCGTGCCGTTCACCTTGGCCACGCGGTAGGTCATGCCCGGCATCTCCATCGCCTCGACGGTCCAGCCGAACAGGCCGGCATAGAAATCGGCGGCCTTGGCGGGATCGTCGGTCATCAGCTCGGACCAGCTGAAGGCGCCATGGGTCTGCATCACGTCCATCGTCTCGCTCCTGGTGGTTGGGAGCGCCGATGCTCGCGCCCCCACGCCCGGCTGGCAAGCCCTCCCTGCGGCACAATCGCGGCCCATGAGTCTTGTCTTCCCGCACACCTTCGTCCCCTGGTTCCGCGCCGTCGCTCCGTACATCCACGCGTACCGGGGCGAGACCTTCGTCGTCGGCATGCCGGGCGAGCTGGTGGCGGCGCACAAGCTCAATGTCTTCGTGCAGGACCTGTCGATCATGCATGCGATGGGCATCAAGATCGTGCTGGTGCACGGCTTCCGCCCGCAGGTCAACGAGCAGCTCGCGGCCAAGGGCATCACGCCGCAATACAGCCACGGCATCCGCATCACCGACGAGGTTGCGCTGGACGCTGCGCAGGAGGCCGCCGGCCAGCTGCGCTTCGAGATCGAGGCCGCCTTCTCGCAGGGCCTGCCGAACACGCCGATGGCCAACGCCACCGTGCGCGTGGTGTCGGGCAACTTCCTCACCGCGCGGCCGGTCGGCATCGTCGACGGCGTCAACTTCCAGCAGAGCGGCCTGGTGCGCAAGGTCGACGCGGCGGCGATCCAGCGCGCGATCGACACCGGCGCCATCGTGCTGCTCTCGCCCTTCGGCTTCTCGCCGACCGGCGAGGCCTTCAACCTGACGATGGAGGACGTGGCCACCAGCGCGGCGATCGCCTTGCAGGCCGACAAGCTGGTCTTCGTCTGCGAGGCCGACGGCGTGCCCGAGGACGTCAACGACCCCGAGAGCGCCATCGATACCGAACTGGCCCTGGCCGATGCCCAGCGCCTGCTCGAGAAACTGACGACCGAGCCCAAACCCACCGAATGGGCCTTCTACCTGCGCCATTGCGTCAAGGCCTGCCAGGCCGGCGTCGAGCGCTCGCACATCATTCCCTTCGCCGCCGACGGCGCGCTGCTGCAGGAGGTCTATACCCACGACGGCATCGGCACGATGGTGGTGGACGAGAAACTCGAAAGCCTGCGCGAGGCCACGCCCGACGATATCGGCGGCATCATTGCGCTGATCGAACCGTTCGAGCGCGACGGTACGCTGGTCAAGCGCGACCGCACCGAGATCGAACGCGATATCGAGCACTACACCGTGATCGAGCACGACGGCGTGATATTCGGCTGCGCGGCGCTGTATCCCTATGTGGAGGCGCGCACCGCGGAAATGGCCGCCCTGACGGTTTCGGCCGAAGTACAGGGCCAGGGCGACGGCGACCGGATATTGAAGCGCGTCGAGCAGCGCGCCAAGACCATGGGTTTGACCAGCATATTCGTGCTCACCACGCGCACGATGCACTGGTTCATCAAGCGCGGTTTCCAGCAGGTCGAGCCCGAGTGGCTGCCCGAGGAACGCAAGCGCAAATACAACTGGGACCGGCGCTCGCAGGTGCTGGTCAAACGACTGGCCTGAGCCGACCGCCTATTTTTCCTTTCTCTCCAACAAGACAACCGAGGTTTCTGCCATGGCCCGCATCGTGCAATGTGTTTATCTGAAGAAGGAAGGTGAAGGCCTGGACTTCGCCCCCTATCCCGGCGAGCTGGGCAAGCGCATCTACGAAGGCGTCAGCAAGGAGGCCTGGGCCGCCTGGATGAAGCACCAGACCATGCTGGTCAATGAAAACCGCCTGAATCTGGCCGATCTGCGCGCGCGCCAGTATCTGGCGCGTCAGATGGAGCAATTCTTCTTCGGCGGCGGCGCGGAGCAGCCGGCTGGGTATGTTCCGCCCGCGGAGTAAGCCCCCTTATTCGTTGGTTTGCTGCCAAAGCGTCTGATATTCAATCTGGAAATCCAGAAACATTGCTGCCTATAATCCCCGAGGTCGGCACCTGTCGAACCACCGCTTCGAGGATTTGAGATGGCATCGTTGAAAGACCTTTTGGCCCAGCGCGCTGCGCTGGACGAACAAATTGCCGAGACCAAGGATCGCGAACGCAGCGAAGCCGTCTCCAAGGTGAAGTCGCTGATGTCCGAATATGGGCTCACGATCGCCGACCTCAGCATGCGCACGGCCAAGGTGGTCAAAACCTCCAAGGTGGCCGCCAAGTACCGCAACAAGGCCACCGGTGAAACCTGGAGCGGCCGCGGCCTGCAGCCCAAGTGGCTGAAGGCGGCCATTACCGGCGGCGCCAAGCTGGAAGATTTCATGGTCTGAAGCCCGCCTAGGGTTTCCACCGTGCGCAAGCACGCAAAGCCACCCACGGGTGGCTTTTCCTTTTGTGCCCGCCGCGGCGGGGCGGTAAATCAATGCGGGTTTCCTCCCCATCCATATCGAGGGGGATTTCGGGAATAGTTGGCAAATCGCGCTGATAGCATCCGCGCGGCTCCCGCCCACCCCAAGCCTTGGCCAGTACGGCAGGCATCGATCCCCGAAATCGCCTGTGCTGCCGCTCACCCTGATTCCCGCCGGCCTGTTCTGCTCCCTCGCCGGCTGCGCGCTGGTCATCCATGCCGCCGGCCGACGCCAGCGCCTGGACCGCCAGCACAGCCTGCTGGGCGAGATCGGCGCGGCCGACTGGCGGCGCCTGCCCTTCGGCGGCAGCCTGCGGCTGGGGCGCATGTCCTTCTCCCCCGCCTGGCAGCGCATCACCGGCGGCGTGCCCGCCAGCCGGCGCAGCCAGGTGGACGGCTGGCTGGACGAGGTCGCCCATCCGCTGGACCGCGAACAGGCCGGCGCGGCGCTGCGGGCCCAGTTGCTGCCCGACGGCGCGGCCGAACAGCGCCAGACGCTGCGCCTGCGCAGCCCCGGCAACGGCGAATGGCGCTGGCACGAACTGCGTACCGTGGTCCAGCAGCGTGACCGCCGCGGCCGCGCGCTGCGCCTGCTGAGCACGCTGGCCGACGCCAGCGGCCAGCACACCGCCGCGGAGCGCGAGCGCATCAGCGCCGGGCTGTTCCAGCATCTGCAGGAAGGCGTGCTGGTGACCGACCTGCAACTGCGCGTGCTGGATGCCAACCCCGCCTGGTGCCGCATCGCCGGCCAGCCGCGTGAGCAGTTGCTGGGGCGCCGCGCGGCGCCCCCCGATGCGCTGCTCCGCGCCGGCCACGATCCCGCCGCCGTGCAGCGCACGCTGGATGCCGGCCAGGACTGGCATGGCCACGTCTCGCTGCAGCGCGCCGACGGCAGCTTCTGCACGCTGGCGCTGAGCATCACGACCATTCCCGAGCCCGGCGGCCCCTTGCGCTTCCGGGTCGTCACCGCCACCGACGAAACCGAGCTGCTGAGCCAGCGCCAGCTGCTGCAGCGCCAGTCGCGCTACGACGCGCTGACCGGCCTGCCCAGCCAGGGCGAGTTCATGCGCCAGCTGCGCGGCACGCTCGAGGCCGGCGGCGCCAGCGGGCCGCGCAGCTGGCGCATGAACTCGCCCTGGC
>NZ_LYVQ01000368.1 GCF_001984095.1 Pelomonas sp. KK5 | reverse complement strand
CGGACTTCGCCAGCGCCTTGTCGCTGGACACGCCGTAGTAGGTGACCTGGAAGTCGATGCCCGCGCCGGCGCGGGCCAGCGAGAGCACGGCGATGCGGTCGCCCTGCAGCGCGAAGGCCGGCGCGCTCGCATCCGGCACGAAGCTGCCCTGTTCGCGCAGCCGCCGGGGCAGGGCCGGCGCGCTGCCGTGGCGCGGCCAGGGCTTGGCGGTGCCGAACAGGCCCTTGATGCCGTTGGCCGCTTCCTTGGCCGCGTCCAGGCCCGGCACGCGGATCAGGCAGGAGGGCGAGACGATCACCTCGAACAGCATCGGCTTGCCGCTGCGCACATCCAGCGCACGGGCCACGCGGCTCCAGTGCACGTCGCCGGTCACGTAGAGCACCGGGACGCCCTGGGCCGCCAGGCTTTCCAGCACGGGCAGGATGGTGTCGCAGTACTGCGCGTAGTTGGGCAGCTCGGCGTCGGCCGTGAAGCGTTCGCTGTCGCTGGCCGGCTCCACCATCATGGCCTGGCCGGAGACCAGCATGCCGAAGGCCGGCTGGCCGGCCTGGCGGCGGGCCAGCAGCGCGTCGCGCCAGGCGGCCAGCTCGGCCAGCGCCGGCGGCTGCAGCAGCACGCCGAAAGCGCCGTCGCGCAGGCTGCGCATGTCGGCCACGAGGAGGCTCAGCGGGTCGATGTCGATGCGCTTGGTGCCGCCGGCGCGGTTGTCCAGCTGGTAGTCCTCGTACAGGCCCAGGGCGATCTTCTTCCACTGGGCCTGGCCGGCGGGCGTCCAGGTCTTGGGCAGCTGGGTCTGGCGGTAGGGGAAGTTGTTCCAGTACTCGTGGTCGTCGGCCACGCAGATGGCCGGCGAGCGCGCGAGCACCGCGCCCAGGCCGCCGGTGCCCAGCGCCGAGTCGACGAAGTTGCGCCGGTACTTGCGGCCCAGCTTGTCGGCCACGCCGGCGTCGTCGCCGGGCAGGTCCTCGAAGATCGGCAGGTCGCCGTAGATCTGGTCGCCCATCATCAGCGTCAGCTGGGTGGGCATCATGATCTGCGCGGCCGTGGTGCCGACCAGGCCGGCATCGTCCTCCGGCTGGGAGTAGCAGGAGCACAGCAGGATGTTGAAGCCGCCGTCGAGGCTGGCGGGCAGGGCGCGCGGCAGCGTCTGCGCCTTCAGGGCCAGCGCCTGGCCGCCGGCGCGCAGCTGCAGCCGGTACACGGCGGCATCGCCCAGGCCGGTGATGCGGAACACGCAGCGGTGGCTGCGCGGGGCCGAAGGCCTGGCGAAGAAATCCTGGTCGCGGATCGGCGTCAGCGGGGCAAGCAGGCTCACCTGGCCCGCGCCACCCTCGACCGCCAGCACCGGCGCGGGTGGCGCGGCACCGGCGTCGACGATGGCGACCCACACGCGTAATTCACCGGCCGGTGCGGCCAGCGAATAGGCTGCCAGTCTCATGCGGCGATCCTCCTGCGTGCCGGTTGTACACCGGCAAGTCACGCGGGCGTTCCATAACTTGAAGGATGTACGGTGTGCCAGACTGGGCTAAACCGTCGCCATCATGCCCAGCCTCGACTACGACCCCAGCCGCAAGGCGCTGTACCAGCCCGAACTGCGCGAGACCCTGCTCGGCCCCGGCCTCAGCGAGGTGCAACTGGCGCTCGAATGCGCCCGGCTGGCCTACTACCGCTTCGACGAGGATGGCGCCGAGGCCGAGCGCCTGACGAAGGCGCTGGCGCTGGCGGGCTTCGGCGCGCCGACGCTGTTCAAGCACCCCGGCAGCGACGGCGAGGGCTTCGCCGCGGTCGACGCCGCCGGCCGGGGCCTGCTGGCCTTCCGCGGCACCCAGCCCGACCGCATCGGCGACCTGGTCACCGACGCCCGCACCAACACCGCCGCCTGGACACTGGAGGGCGGCCGCGGCAAGGTCCACGCGGGTTTTCGCAACACGGCGCTGGGCCTGTGGCCCGAGGTGCAGGACTGGCTGGGCAAGACCCGGCCCCAGCGGCTGATCGCCTGCGGCCACAGCCTGGGCGCGGCCATCGCCACGCTGCTGGCGGTGCCGGCCCGCGCGCAGCGGCTGGTCACCATCGGTTCGCCGCGCGTAGGCAATGCCGAGTTCGTCGCCCATGTGGCGGCCTCCGGGCTGGAGAACACGCGGGTGGTGGACTGCTGCGACGTGGTGACCGAGATCCCGCCCGCGCTGCTGGGCTTCGAGCACCTGCCCGGGCTCTTCGTCTACCTGGACCGGGACGGCGGGCAGCATCCCGAGGCTGCGCCGGCGCTGATCGACGCGGACCGCCAGGCGGCGCGGCGGGACTATCTCGGCCGCTACGCCTTCCGCCTGGGCACAGTGCTGATCCGCGACCTGGCGGACCATGCGCCGGTGAACTATCTGCGGGCGTTCTGGCCTTAGCTAGCCCAGCCGCCTCTCCAGCTCCGCCAGCACCGCCGCATCCCGGAAATAGTTCGTGTGATGCGTCACCGGGCTGTCCGGCAGGCGGCAGAAGTCGATGACGCCGCGCTCGCCCAGTTGCGCCATGTGCTCCACGTCCACCACCAGGTCGTTCGCCCCCGGGAACACCAGGTCCGCCGCGCCGTGCTTGATCTGCGCGCCGATGTTGGAGAAGCGCTTCCAGACCTTCCACAACGGTTCGGTGCTCTCCTTGGGCACGAAGGCGACGCCGATGCCGGACATCTGCGGGCGTACCAGCCAGTCCTCGGCGAAGAGCTGGCGCAGCTCCAGGTTGTTGGACACCGCCTGCTGGGTGGCAAGACCTGGCACCAGGGCGACGGCAGCGTCGACGATCGGCAGCCCGCTGCCCAGCCGCAGCGTCTTGCCCAGCACCTTGGCTAGGCCGGCCGCGCCCAGCGCGATCGGCATGAAGGAACCGGCCGCCTCGCCCAGCGCCGCGGCGGCGTCGGCATAGTTGGCCAGCAGGTCCAGTGCGCCGCGCAGCTTGTCCGGCGCGGCCAGGCTGGTGCCCACCAGCGGCGAGCCGACGAAGACGACCCGCTCCACCCTGGCCGGCGCCAGGCGCAGCAGCCAGGACAGCACCAGGCCGCCGCGGCTGTGGCAGATCACGTCGATCGGGCCGTCCACCTCGCGCAGCGCCCGGTGCAGGTCGATCGCGTTGGACCAGGCGCCCACCGACAGCGTGTGGTGGTTGAAGGCCAGCACCGCCTCGTAGCCCACGGAGGCCCAGCGCTCCAGCAGCTCGTGCCCCTGCTCGGTGGCGGGCAGTTCCTTCTCCCACATCTGCGAGCTGCTGAAGGTGCCGTGGATCAGCAGCAGCGTGCGGCCCTTGACGAGCGGCTGCGGGTCCGGCGCGAAGCGCTTGTTGCGCCACCTCAGCATGCCCTTGTCGCCGCTGAGCCATTGGTCCAGCTCGACCAGCTTCGTCGTCACGTCGTTGCGACCGAAGTCCTCGAAGCGGAAGGCCGCCACCGACTGGTCCGGCCGCAGGTGCACCGAGCGATAGCTGCGCCGCGCGCCGGTGCGGGCCGCGTGGGGCGGGGTGTAGAGCCAGCGCAGCAGGCCGCCGTCGTCGCGCAGCAGTTCGACCTGGGCGCGGCCGTCCACGTCGGCGGGGTCGAAGCCGCGGCGCCGGCGCGGGCCGATGGCCACGCGGGGGCCGGTCGTCACCGGGGGCATTGCCTCGTCCGGGAGGCGTGCCGCGACCTCGGACCACAGCAGCATCGGATCGTTGCGGTTCATGGCTTCAGCTCCCCTGCGTGGACGGGCAGCGGCGTGATGTTCTCCAGCCGGGCGCTGACGATGTCCAGCATCGAATGGAAGTCGTTCGGCTCGGCCAGCGCCGCCACGCCGGACTCGATCGCCTCGACGAAGCCGCAGTGCTCGGTCAGCCGCACCGTCTCGATC
>NZ_LYVQ01000367.1 GCF_001984095.1 Pelomonas sp. KK5 | reverse complement strand
GACCTGGACGGGCCCGAAGCGCCTGAAGATTTCCAGTGGCCCTCGCCGCCCTATGCGGCCTACCCGCGCGCGCAGGAGCAGACCGGCGCCGAGCCCTGCGAGATCCTCGGCCTGAACAACAGCCGCAGCAGCGGCCATGTGATCCTGATGGCCCCGCACGAGCGCGTGGTGCAGATCAACGTGCCGCCGGCGCGCAGCGCGATGGCGCTGAGGTTCAACCAGTTCCGCGCGCTGAAGCTGCTGCGCCCGATCAACGCCGCGCCGCGGGCCGAAGGCCTGCAGGGCCCCGACAGCAGCCTCGACCAGCGCCCGCGCCTGGACTTCAAGCTGCAGTTCAAGGGCGGCGGCGAGATGAAGGGCACGACGATCGGCCACCAGGAGAACGAGCTCGGCCTGTTCCTGTTCCCGCCGATCTCCGACATCCACGACGCGGTGCTGCGCGTGTTCATCCCGCGCGAGGTGCTGGCGCACTTCGACATCGGCGAGCGCATCGGCGACGTGCTGGTGAAGGAGCATGCGGCCACGGCCGAGCAGATCGAGGCCGCGGCCACCGAGCAGAACGACATGCGCCACCGCCGCGTCGGAGACATCCTCGTCGCCCGCCAGGTGGTCAGCGCCGACCAGCTGATGCACGCGATCGCCCAGCAGGCCAAGATGCCGATGGTGCGCATCGGCGAGGCGCTGCTGGCACTGGACCTGATCTCCGAGGCGCAGCTGGCGCAGGCGCTGGAGCAGCAGCGCGAGGACCGCACGGTGCCGCTGGGCGAGCTGCTGGTGCGCAAGGGCATCGTCACGCGCCAGCAGCTGCAGTCGGCGCTGGCCCGCAAGATGGGCTATCCGCTGGTGGACGTGGAGACCTTCCCGGTCGAGCCCGACGCCATCGCCAAGCTGCCCCAGGCGGTGGCGCGGCGGCTGGAGATCCTGCCGCTGGTGGTGCGCGAGGGCCGCCTCGTCGTGGCGATGGAAGACCCGACCCGGCGCGTCGCCATCGACGAGGCCGAGTTCATCTCCCAGCTCAAGATCACGCCCACGCTCACCAAGATCGGCACGCTGCAGTTCGCCATCCCGCGCGCCTACGAGCGCTTCGGCGGCGAGAAGATCAGCCACGAGCTGATGCTGCCCGACTTCACGCCCGAGTTCTCGCTGGACAAGGCCGACAAGCTGATCGAATCGCTGGAGCGCGACAGTCAGGAACGCAACGTCCGCGAGGACGAGCCGCAGATCGAGCAGAGCGACAACTCGCTGGTGCGGCTGATCAACACCACCATCATCGACGCCTACCAGCAGGGCGTCTCCGACATCCATATCGAGACCCACCCGGGCCGCGAGAAGCTCAGGATCCGCTTCCGCCGCGACGGCGCGCTGCAGAACTACCTGGAGCTGCCGCACACCTACCGCAACGCCATGATCGCGCGCATCAAGATCATGTGCGACCTCGACATCTCGGAGCGCCGCAAGCCGCAGGACGGCAAGATCAACTTCGCCAAGTACTCGGCCCAGCACCGGCTGGAGCTGCGCGTGGCCACCATCCCGACCAACAACGGGCTGGAGGACGTGGTGATGCGCATCCTGTCCTCGGCGCGCCCGATCCCGCTGGAGCGGCTGAACCTGTCCGAGGCCAACCTCGCCGCGCTGCGCCAGGCGATCGAGCGGCCGTACGGCATGGTGCTGTGCGTGGGGCCGACCGGCTCCGGCAAGACGACGACCCTGCACTCCGCGCTGGCCGAGATCAACACGCCCGAGCGCAAGATCTGGACGGCCGAGGACCCGGTCGAGATCACCCAGCACGGCCTGCGCCAGGTGCAGGTCAACCCGCGCATCGACTGGACCTTCGCCAAGGCGCTGCGCGCCTTCCTGCGCGCCGACCCGGACGTGATCATGGTCGGCGAGATCCGCGACAAGGAGACCGCCGAGATCGCCATCGAGGCTTCGCTGACCGGCCACATGGTGATGTCCACGCTGCACACCAACAGCGCGCCCGAGACCGTCACCCGCCTGCTGGACATGGGCATGGACCCGTTCAACTTCGCCGACTCGCTGCTGGCCGTGCTGGCGCAGCGCCTGGTGCGCAAGCTCTGCGGCGCCTGCAGGAAGAGCGAGCCGATGCCGGCCGCGATGCAGGCCGAGGTGCTGGACGACTACATCAACTCCTTCCCCGGCGACGAGCGCCCCGAGCGCGACACCCTGCTGGCCGGCTGGGTGGCCCGCCACGGCCAGAACGGCCGCCTGCTGCACCACCACAGCCCCGGCTGCGGCGAATGCGGCGGCAGCGGCTACCGCGGCCGCCTGGGCCTGCACGAACTGCTGGTCGTCACCCGCAAGCTGCGCCGCCAGATCCAGACCGGCGCCCGCGCCGAGGAACTGCTCCACACCGGGCTGGAGGAAGGCATGCGCACGCTGCGCCAGGACGGCATCGTCAAGGTGCTGCAGGGCCTCACCTCGATGGCCGAGGTGCGCGCCACCAGCAACGCCTGAGCACCTGCCAGAAACCCTGCCCTCGGGCGGGGTGAAGATTGCCCGAGCCCCCTTGCCAGTTGGCCCCGCTTCACAGATAGTCTGTCGAGTAAACCAACATGAATCGAGCGAGGGAGACGGCATTGGAGTTGCCCAACAGCTACCGGCCCGGGCCAGTCCCGACCACGGCACAGGACGTCCATCAGCAGACCATCCTGAGCTCGCACGAACGCAGCCTCGCGTTCGGCCTGCTGCCCCAGCATGCCGCCGACCTCAGCCGCCTCGATCCCGCCGCGCTGCAGGAGCTGCAGCATCGCAACACGCGCCTGTGCGCCCAGGCGCTGCCGGTGATGGAGATGCTGCACGAGCAGCTCGCCCACGCGCAGAGCATGGTGCTGCTGACCGATGCCAGCGGCGTCGTGCTGCATGCGCTGGGCGATGCCGGCTTCCTGCAGAAGGCGCAGACGGTGGCGCTGGCCCCCGGGGCGCTGTGGTCCGAGGCACGCAAGGGCACCAACGCCATCGGCACCGCGCTGATGACCGAGCGCCCCACCCTCGTCCACGGCCAGGAGCACTTCCTGAAGGCCATGCACTTCCTGACCTGCTCGGCCGCCCCGATCTTCGACCACAAGGGCGCGCTGCTGGGTGTCATCGACGTCTCCGGCGACCGCCGCTCCTACCACCCGCACACGCTGGCCCTGGCCGGCATGGCCGCCCGGCTGATCGAGACCCAGTGGTTCGCCGACAAGTTCCGCCACAGCCTGCGCCTGCACTTCCATGCCCAGGCGGCCGGCCTGGGCACGCTCAACGAATGCGTGCTGGCGCTGGATGAATCCGGCGGCGTGCTGGGCGCCAACCGGCGCGCGCTGGAGCTGCTCGGCGCCGCCGCGCCGCACCTGCGCCGCGAGAGCGTGCAGAGCCTGTTCGGCGTCACGCTGGGTGCGCTGGCCGACCTGTCGCGCCAGCACGGCCACGTGGTGCTGGCGCTGCGCACCGGGCACCACGCGGAGCCGGTCCACGTGTTCGCCAAGCTGAGCATCAACCGCATGAGCGGCGGCTCCATCGTCGCCCACGAGGAACCGTCGGACACCGCGCCGGCCCCGCTGCTGCACATCGCCCCGTCCGACCCGCTGGTGCTCACACGGGCGAGCCACGGCACCGCCGTGCTCTCGCTGCGCGACAACGAGATGAAGACCATCCAGGCGGCGCTGAACACCTGCGGCGGCAACCTCTCGCTGGCGGCGCGCCAGCTGGGCATCGGCCGCAGCACCCTCTATCGCAAGCTGAAGAGCGGAGGCCTCGTATCATCGCCGCATGGCTGATACGACGACCTCCTCGACCTCCTCCTGCTCCACCGAAGAGCCCCGGCTCAGTTCCCTCTCCCACGGCGGCGGCTGCGGCTGCAAGATCGCGCCGGCGGTGCTCTCCGAGAT
>NZ_LYVQ01000366.1 GCF_001984095.1 Pelomonas sp. KK5 | reverse complement strand
GTGCTGCTGGAGCCCGCGCCGGTACCCGAGCCGGCCACCGGCCTGCTGATGCTGGCCGGGCTTGGCGGCGTCGCCGCGCTGGCGCGACGACGGCGCGGGCCTGTCGGCTAGGAGTCTGGGCGGCAGAGCAAGGGCCGGCGCCGGGGCGAGTTGCGGGGCCAGACTAGGCGCCGGCGAGGCGTTGGTCGGGACCAACAACGAGCCGGCAACGACGGATGGCCCCGCAAATCGCCCCGGCCCTGCGGGTTGTGCCTGGCAGGGGCGCATGCGTTGTTGCTCGTCGTTGCGGGTATCGACCCGCTGCCTCCTCGCGCCTAGCCTGCGCCCCTGCCAGGCGCAACGCCGGCCCTTGCTCTGCCGCCCAGACTCCTAGGACAGCGTCTCCTCGAAGGCATCGGCCAGCCGGGCCGCCAGGCCCTGCTGCGTGAAGCCCGCATGGGCGCGGGCAAAGTGCTGCGCGCCCTCGCGCCAGGCCGGCGCGTCGAGCGCCTCGCGCACCAGCGCCGCCCAGTCCTGCGGCCGGCGCCGCTGCGCCGCGTTGATGCCGCAGCCCGCCTGCTCGACCCGCCGCGAGATCAGGAACTGCTCCGCATGCATCGGCAGCAGCAGCAGCGGCACGCCGGCCAGCAGCGCCTGCGCCAGCGTGGCCTCGCCACCGTGGCAGACGCACAGCGCGCAGCCATCCGCAAAGACCTCGCCCAGCGACACCGGCCCGCCGGCGTAGCGCAGCGTCGGATGCTTCAGCGGCGGCGGCCCGCCCGCCGCCACCTCCGGCAGATAGCACAGCGTGCGGCAGCCCGCCTCGGCCAGCGCCTTCAGCAACGCCGCATGGTCGGGATGGTCGGCCTTCAGGTAGGCGAACACCTTCGGGCCGCTGCCCTCGGGCCAGCGCGGCGCCTCGCCCGCCCCGCCTCCATCTGCCAGGAAGCTGGGGCCGTACCACTGGCCGCCGGTGGGCTCGCTGCGGCCGTAGTGGTCCAGCTCCGGCCAAGTGCACAAGAGCGGCCGGTCACCCAGCAGCAGGTCCGCCGGCAGCGCCAGAGGCGCCGCGCCGTGCTGCGCCAGCACGGCATTGGCCACCTCCAGCATGCGCCGCTGCGCGCCGCGCAGGCGCTCGGGCGGGATCGGTTCCCAGTCGCGCAGCGGCGGCAGGTCAGGCGTGCGCGGCGGCAGGTAGAAGCCGATGCCGATGCTGGCCGTCCGCAGGCCCAGGCTGCGCGCCGCCAGCACCGCGGTGGGCGCGTAGTCAGCCACGACGAGGTCGGGCTTCAGCTCGCCGAACAGCGCGCGCCAGCCGTCCACCAGCCCGCTGAGCGCGCCCGCCTCCAGGTAGCCGAAGGCCAGCAGGATCTCGGCCAGGTTGCCCTGCGCGGCCGGCAGGCCCACCGCGCGGTGCAGCCACACCGGCGCCTGGAACTTGGGGCAGTCGAGATCCGCCAGCAGGCTGCGGGTGTGCGCCAGGTCACGCAGCGACAGGCTCACCCGGTGGCCGCGCGAGCGCAGCTCGATCGCCAGCGTCTTCAGCCGCGCCGCGTGGCCGAGGCCGCCACCTAACTCCCAGCTCAGATGGATGTGTGCCATGGGCGGAGTGTGCTTGATTGCCGGTTTAGCCAGGAGCCTGCGCGGCAGAAAGCATGGCCCGCGTTGGGTTTGCAAGGGGCCTCAGGCTAGGCGTGACACGCCGCCCGGACTCGCGTCCGGGCAAGTGGCGCAACAACGCCTGAGGCCCCTTGCAAGCCCAACCCGCAGGGCCGGGGCGCGGGCCATGCTTTCTGCCGCGCAGGCTCCTATCCATCGGTGCTAACCCCCAATTCGCGTGGCATGTTCCTCTCGCCTGTGAATGCATGTGAATCCAAACCCCCAAATTCAGCGGAGTCTGCGTAGACTCCGCGCCATGGATCAGCCCCAGCAACGGATTCGGGCACGCATGGTGGAGGCACTGCGCAGCAGCGCGGTCTTCGGATCGCTGCGCACGGAGATCATTGCGGAGATGGCCGACGCGGTGGAGCTGCGCCAGGTCGAGAGCGGCGAGGCCGTCTTCAGCGAGGGCGACCGGGCGGACAGCACGGTCTTCGTGATCAGCGGCGGCCTGCGCGTCTCGCGCCGCGGGCGCGACGGCAAGCTGCTGGT
This sequence comes from Pelomonas sp. KK5, assembly GCF_001984095.1. Taxonomy (GTDB): domain Bacteria; phylum Pseudomonadota; class Gammaproteobacteria; order Burkholderiales; family Burkholderiaceae_C; genus KK5. The sequence goes on along the minus strand of NZ_LYVQ01000366.1, from coordinate 1,774 downwards.
CTACAACCAGATCCACCCGGGCCAGAGCATCGGCGAGATGGCGATGATCCTGCAGCAGCCGCGCTCGCAGGACGTCACCGCGGTGCGCGATTCCACGCTGGCCCTGCTCAGCCGCGAGGCCTTCGAGGCGCTGCTGCTGCAGCATCCGATCGAGCTGAACCGCACCTTCCTGAAGGCGGTGCACGACCAGTTCCGCGTTGGCAGCGAGGTGCAGGAGAAGTGGCTGGCGCAGACGATCGCGCTGGTGCCGCTGGACCGCCAGGCCGGCGCCGACATCCTCGCGCCCGCGCTGGTGCAGGCGCTGCAGGGCCTGATCGGCCGCAGCGGCAAGCAGGTCGGCCATCTGCGCAGCGACTCCGCGCTGGCCCAGCGCCTGATGCGCGGCGACACCACCGACGAGGACGCCGACCGTGCGCAGCTGGAGGACCAGTACGCGGTGATGGTGTTCGAGGCCGGCGCAGCCGACGATGCCTGGGCCCGCTTCGCGATCCGCCAGGCCGACCAGGTCGTCTTCGTCACCTCCGCCACGCGCGACCCGGAGCTGACCGATCTCGAGCGCCAGCTGCAGGCAGTGCCCGGCTACGCGCTCAAGCGCAAGCACCTGGTGCTGATGCACGAGGCCGACCGCAGCTGGCCGGTCTCGCCGCTGCCCTGGGTGGTGGGCCGCGACCTGGAGCGCATCTACCCGCTGCGCAGCGGCTGGCGCGCCGATGCCGAACACCTCGCCCGCTTCCTGACTGGCAACGCCGTCGGCGTGGTGCTGGGCGGCGGCGGCGCGCGCGGCTTCGCGCACCTGGGCGTGCTGCGGGCGCTGAACGAGTCGAAGGTGCCGGTGGACCTGATCGGCGGCAACAGCATGGGCGCGCTGATCGGCGCGCAGCTGGCCTGCGGCCACTCGCTGGAGCAGATCCTCAAGCAGACCCAGCATTTCGCCAAGGGCGGCGAGCGGCTGACCGTGCCGGTGGTCTCCATCGTGGCCGGCCGGCGCGTCGAGCGCGACCTGCGCCGCATGTTCGGCGAGCTGATGATCGAGCAGCTGTGGCGGCCCTACTTCGCCGCCGCCTGCAACCTGACGCGCGGCAACACCACGGTCCAGTCGACCGGCCCGCTGTGGCGCGCGGTGCTGGCCAGCAACTCGCCGGCCGGCCTGTTCCCGCCGGTGGTGATCGACGGTGACCTGATGGTGGACGGCGCCATCCTCGAGAACGTGCCGGTGCAGCCGATGCGGCTGCGCCTTGGCACGCCGCTGGAACGCCGGCGCGGCAACGGCACCGTGATCGCGGTGGACGTGGACGTGCCCGAGAGCCTGCGCGCCGACCCGAGCCTCACCCGCGTGACGCCGCTGTCCACGCTCAAGCGCAAGTTCATGTCGCGCGCGCCGGACTCGCCCAGCATCGCCCGCATCCTCTACAGCGCCGGCCACGTCGGCAGCCTGAACCAGCGCCCGCGCACGATCGCGCAGGCCGACCACTATCTCGAGCCCCCCGTGGGCAATTTCCCCCTGATGGCCTACCAGAGTGGTGCCGAAATCGCTGAAGTCGGCTACCGCTATGCGATGGAGAAGATCGCGTCATGGGACCAGCAACTGATGATGACCCCCGCCTCCTGAAGGCCGGCGCCGCCGATGCCGCCCTGCCGCTGGCCCTGAGCCAGCGCGAGGTGTGGCTGGACCAGTGCGCCTGGCCCGGCAGCGCGCACCTGAACATCGGCGGCGGCTGCCTGCTCGCCGGGCCGCTGGACCTGGCCCTGCTGCGCCGCGCGCTGCGCGCGCTGG
>NZ_LYVQ01000365.1 GCF_001984095.1 Pelomonas sp. KK5 | reverse complement strand
GTGCGGATCTGCTGCTCGTCCTGTCCGCCCGCCTCGCGCGGCAGCACCTGCTGCGCCAGCGTGTCCAGGCGGCCGATGCCGGCGACGAAGCGCGAGAGGCTCTCGAAGTTGTCCACGATCACCGCCACCGCACTCAGCACCGCCGCGAAGGCGCCCGCGGCCTGCACCGCGCGGCCCACCTCCAGCCGGCCCGACAGCACGCCCTCGGCCAGGATCATCGCGGGCACCACCAGCGTGAGCTGGCTGAAGGCAGTCTGGAACAGGTTCAGCGAGCGCTGCTTCCTGATCAGCTGGCCATAGTTGTCGTAGACGGCCTGGAACTGCCGGTCCAGCTGCGCGCGCTCCTGCGCCTCGCCGCGGTAGAAGGCGATGGACTCGGCGTTCTCGCGCAGCCGCATCAGCCCGAAGCGGAAGTCCGCCTCGCGGCGGATCTGCCAGAAGTTCAGCTTGATCAGCGGCTGGCCGAACACCCACAGCGCCACCACCGTACCCAGCACCGAATAGACGGCCAGGAAGCCGACCAGCAGATGCGAGATCGACCAGAGCACGGCCGAGAACGCGATCAGCTGCATCGCCGAGCCGAGGAAGATCAGCAGGAAGTTGATGGACCGGCCGGTGAAGTTGTTGATGTCCTCGCTGATGCGCTGGTCGGGGTTGTCCAGCTCGCCGCTGCTGCCCAGCTCGTAGTAGCGGCGGTCGGCCAGGTAGCCGCTGAGGAAGCGGCCGGTCAGCCAGCGCCGCCACTGGTTGGCGAACAGGTCACGCATCCAGTAGTAGAAGGCGGTGGCCGGCACGATGATGGCCACGATCACCAGGCAGAGCCGCACGGCCCGCCAGAAGCGCGGCGCGGCCTTGGCGGCCAGCGCCGAGGTGATCTCGCCGGTCTGGTTGTTCAGCAGCACGGCCAGCTGCGTCTGCGCCAGCATCAGCACGACCAGCAGCGCCAGCATCGACCACGCGCGGCGCTTCTGGTCCCCCTCCCAGTAGGGCTTGGCGACCTTCAGGAACTGCTTCCAGGCGGCCAGCGAGAGCTGGGGCGGGCGCTGGAAACGCCGGGGCCGCGGTGCCGCCGGTGCGGCAGAGGACGAGGAGGATGAAGACGGGAGCGGCGGCGCGGAGGACATGCCGCCAAGGTAGCCGCCCGCAGCCCTTGGCCCTGTCGGACGCGGCCGGCGGCCGCTGTCAGCGCCGCGGCCTTTGCTTGGCGGCTTCCATCTTGATCGTGGTGGCCAACAGCGGCGCGGCGGCCAGGCGTTCGGCCCAGGGTGTCTCGGCCTGCGCGATCAAGGCCTGCACGTCGGACGAATCGATCTCGGTCGGACCCTTCAGCCGGATGCCGCGCACCTGCTTGCCCTCGCCTTCGAGCAGGCCCTTGGGATCGTCCAGCGTGGCGCCGTGCAGGAAGAAGAGCGTGACCCAGCGCGGATAGCCGGCCACCGAGATGAAGGACTCGGTCGAGCGCTCGCTGGGGCTGATGCCGAAGACCAGGGCGTTGTAGTTGTCGAACACCAGCTCGTGGCCGCGCGGGAAGCGCTGGCGCAGCCGGGCGCGCGCCTGGCGCAGCTGCAGCTCGATGGCCGGGGCGTAGCGGGCGAGGAAGGTGTCGATGCGGGCCTCGATTTCCGCGGGCGTCGTCGCGCTCATCTGTGCTCCCGTGCTAACGCTGCAACTGTACGGTAGGCACCGGCCCGGCCGTCGCACAATCGTCGTCACCATGATCGTTCGCCCCCGTCCCCATTGGCTGCGCATGCTGGTCGTGCTGCGCGGCTCGGTGCTGCCGGCCATCCTGCCGCAGCTGGTGGTCACCACCGTGCTGGCCGTCGTCGTCACGATGGCCCACGGCCATGTCTTCCACTGGAAGATCCCGCTGAACTTCGTGCCCTTCTCGCTGATCGGCCTGACGCTGGCGATCTTCCTGGGCTTTCGCAACAGCACCAGCTATGCCCGCTGGTGGGAGGCGCGCACGCTGTGGGGCTCGGTGCTGAACGAGACGCGCAACCTGCTGCGCCAGGCGCTGACGCTGGACGCAGACAAGCGCGCCGCCGCCCCGCTGGGCCGGCTGTTGATCGCCTTTGTCCACGCGCTGCGCCACCAGCTGCGCGGCAGCGATGCCGCCGCCGATCTCGCCCGCCTGCTGCCGGCCGCCGACGCCGAGCGCCTGGCCACCGCCCGCTACAAGCCCGCGATGCTGCTGCTGATGGCCGGCGAATGGCTCGGCGAGCGCCACCGCGAGGGCGGCCTCAGCCCGGCCCTGGTGCAGGCGATGGAGCAGCCGCTGGGCAAGCTGACCGAGGCGCTGGGCGGCTGCGAGCGCATCGCCGGCACGCCGATCCCCTTCACCTATTCGGTGATCATCCACCGCACGATCTACCTCTACTGCCTGCTGCTGCCCTTCGGCCTGGTGGACTCGATCGACGCGATGACGCCGGTGGTCGTCGCCTTCATCGCCTACACCTTCTTCGCGCTGGAGGCGCTCAGCGCCGAGATCGAGGAGCCCTTCGGCACCGAGCCCAACGACCTGGCGCTGGACGCGATGTCGCGCATGATCGAAGGCACGCTGCGCGAGATGCTGGGCGAGCCGCTGCCGCCGGACGAAGCGGCTCGAGATTTCGTGCTCAGCTAGCTATTTGGCGAAGAACAGCTGCCGCGTGATGAAGGTGTAGTCCGCCTCCGCCGACATCAGCCCCACCAGCACCAGCACCGCCAGCGGCGGCAGCAGGATCGCGAAGATCAGCGCCAGCCGCTCCCAGGCCATGTGCATGAAGATCGCGACGATGAAGCCGGCCTTCAGGATCATGAAGATCAGGATCAGCCCCCAGCGCACCATGCCGTGGAACTGGAAGTAGTCGACCATGTACGAGAAGGTGCTCAGCACGAACAGCAGGATCCAGACCTTCAGGTAGAGGCCTATCGGATGTTGCTGGTGCCCCTTGGCGGTATCGGTGCTCATGGCTTGTCCTTTACCAGAGGTAGAAGAACGCGAAGATGAAGACCCAGACGAGGTCCACGAAGTGCCAGTACAGGCCGGCGATCTCGACGATCTGGTAGCCCTTCTTCTCGTAGTCGCCGCGCATCACCTTCAGCGCCACGACGATCAGGTAGATCACGCCGATGGACACGTGCAGGCCGTGGAAGCCGGTGATCATGAAGAAGCAGGCGCCGAACTGCGCCGCACCCATCGGGTTGGTCCAGGGCCGCACGCCTTCGTCGACGATCAGCTTGGTCCACTCGAAGGCCTGCATGCTGACGAACATCACGCCGAAGGCCGCCGTCACCAGCATCAGGCGCGCGGCGATCTTGCGGTTGCGCGCATAGCCGTAGTTGACGGCCATCGCCATCGTGCCGCTGCTGGTGATCAGCACGAAGGTCATGATCGCGATCAGCAGCAGCGGTACGTCGGTGCCGCCCACATGCAGCGCGAACACATGGCTCGGGTTGGGCCAGGGCACCGTGGTGGACATGCGCACCGTCATGTAGGCGGTGAGGAAGCAGCTGAAGACGAAGGTGTCGCTGAGCAGGAAGATCCACATCATCGCCTTGCCCCAGGACACGCCCAGCGCCTGGCGGTCCTGCGACCAGTCGGACACCAGGCCGCGCAGGCCGGCGACGTTGCTTGTTGATGCCGACATCGAGGATGCCTCCTTCAGTTGGACGACACGCCGCAGATCGCGCGGGCCAGTTCAGGCGTCACCAGGGCCAGCGTCGCGTACAGCACCAGCCACAGCAGCAGCAGGAAGTGCCAGTAGCGGGCGCACAGGGCAATCCGCCAGCCCGTCAAGGGTCCGCGCGCGAGCAGCAGCCAGGCGACGATGCCGCCGATCACGTGCAGGCCGTGGACCGCGGTGAGCATGTAGAGGAAGCTCGCCGCCGGGTTGCCCTGCGGCAGCACCTTCGCGCCGGCCAGCGCGGCCCAGGCCCAGGCC
>NZ_LYVQ01000364.1 GCF_001984095.1 Pelomonas sp. KK5 | reverse complement strand
GCCAGGCCCACGGGCACCAGGCCGGCGATCCGGAGCGCGCCGCGCAGGTGCTGCTGGCGCTCGCGCAGCACCCGTCGCCGCCGCGCCAGCTGGTCCTCGGCACCGACGCATTGAAGCTGCTCGACGGCGCCCTCGAGCACCGCGCCGCCGAGCGCCGCGCCTGGGACCAGGTCTCGCGCGCGACCGACCACGCCGAGGCTTGACCGGCGACGCCTGCCCTATGCTCGGGGCCCGCCTCTTGCGAGCAGGAAGACTGTGGACCGGATCGATGCGATGAGAGTGTTCGTGGCTGCGCTCAACGAGGGCAGCCTGGCCGGCGCCGGGCGCAAGCTCGGCAAGTCGCCGGCTGCGGTGAGCCGGGCCATCGCCTTCCTGGAGACCCACGTCGGCACCGAGCTGCTGCACCGCACGACCCGCTCGATCAAGCTCAGCGAGGCCGGCGAGCGCTATGCGCTGGCCTGCCGCCGCATCCTGACCGACCTGGAGGAGGCCGACCTGGCCGCCGGCGGCGAACGCGCCGCGCCGCGCGGCATGCTGACGGTCACCGCCCCGGTCGCCGCCGGCGAGGAGGTGCTGCGGCCGGTGATCGACGCCTTCCTGGACCGCTTCCCCGAGGTCTCCGTGCGGCTGCACCTGCTGGACCGGCCGGCCGCGCTGATCGACGAAGGCATCGACCTGGCGCTGCGCATCGCCCACCTGCCGGACTCCAACCTCGTCGCGCTGCCGATCGGCGAGGTGCGCCGCGTGATCGCGGCCTCGCCGCGCTACCTGGCGCGCCACCAGCCGATCGCCGAGCCGGCCGACCTGGAATCGCACCAGATCATCGCGATGACCCACTTCGGCATCGACTCGTGGAGCTTCCCGCCGCCGGCGGGTTCGACGATCGCGCGCAACGTGCAGTTCGCCCCGCGCTTCGTCGTCAACAGCGTGCGCGGGGCGGTGGCCTCGGCGGTGCAGGCGCGCGGCGTCGTGCGGCTGTTCTCGTACCACGTGGCCGCCGCCGTCGAGGCGGGCGAGCTGCGCATCATCCTGGCCGAGCACGAGCATGCGCCGCTGCCGGTGCACCTGGTGGCGCCGCAGGGGCGCCTGTCGGTGCCGAAGGTGCGGGCCTTCGTGGACTTCGTGCGGCCGCGCTTGCGGGAGTTCTTCGAGTCGCGCGCCGAGGCCTGCCGATAGTCGCCTCGCCCTTCCCTGGCGCGGAAGACTGAGTTCCGCCGCCGGTGGATTCCTCCGCGGCCCATCGCTGCCTAGCATGGCACGCAGGCCCGTTCGAGGAGGTTCCCCATGTCCAGCGTCTTGTCCGGTGCGCCGCTCGCGCCCTCGTCATCATCATCGTTGCGCCCCATGCTGGCGGCGCTCAGCGCGAGCCTGGTCGGCATCGGCCTGGCCCGCTTCGCCTACACGCCGCTGCTGCCGGCGATCATCGCGGCGCACTGGTTCGCCGCCTCCCAGGCAGGCTACCTGGCTGCCGCCAATCTCATGGGTTACCTGATCGGCGCCCTGGTGGCGGTGCCGCTGGCCGCCCGTATGCCGGCGCGCACGGTGCTGCGCGGGATGATGGCTGCCACCGCGGCCTCGCTGCTGGCCTGCGCCTGGCCGCTGAGCTTCGCCTGGTTCTGCGCCTGGCGCATCGTCTCGGGCATCGGCGGTGGCGCGCTGATGGTGCTGGCCGCGCCGGCGGTGCTGCCGGCGATCCCGGCCGAGCGCCGCGGCGCGGCGAGCGGGCTGATCTTCATGGGCGTGGGCCTGGGCGTGGCCGCCTCGGGCACGCTGGTGCCGCTGCTGCTGCAGTGGGGACTGACGCAGACTTGGCTGGCGCTGGGCCTCATCTCGCTGGCGCTGACGGCGCTGGCCTGGACGGCCTGGCCCGCGTCGTCGGCGGTGGCGACCACGGCGCCCGCGCCGGTGGCGGCGGCCGCCCCGCAGCGCGTTCCGGGCCTTGCCCGCGTCTATGCCGCCTACGCGCTGAACGCGGCGGGCCTGGTGCCGCACATGGTCTTCCTGGTCGACTACGTGGCCCGCGGCCTCGGCGAAGGGCTGGCCGCCGCCTCGCGCTACTGGATCGCCTACGGCCTGGCCGCCATCGCCGGGCCGGTGCTGGCCGGGCGGCTGGCCGACCGCATCGGCTTCCGCGCCGCGCTGCGCGTCGCCCATGTGCTGCAGGCAGCGGCCGTGGGCATGACGGCGCTGGGCCTGTTCGGCGCGGCGGGCCTGCTGGTGTCGAGCATCGTCTGCGGCGCCTTCACGCCGGGCATCGTGCCGCTGGTGCTGGGTCGCGTGCGCGAGCTGCTGGCCGATCGGCCCGCGCTGCAGCACGCCGCGTGGAGCCGCGCCACCACCGCCTTCGCGCTGCTGCAGGCGCTGGCCGCCTACGGCATGGCCTGGCTGCTCGGCGCCAGCGGCGGGCGTTACGCGCTGCTGTTCGCGCTCGCCGCGGCCGCGATCGTCGCGGCGCTGGCGCTGGACCTGCGCGGCGAGGCCTCTTCATCATGAGCGCTTCGGCCACCCGCTTCGATGCCTACCCGCGCGCCCGGCTGTTCGACGGGCCCACGCCGATCCAGCGCCTGCACCGGATCGAGGCCGCGCTGGAGCCGCTGCTCAAGGGCGCGCGGCTGTTCGTGAAGCGCGACGACCTGGGCGGGCTCGGCGGTGGCGGCAGCAAGCTGCGCAAGCTCGAATTCCTGCTCGGCGAGGCGCTGGCCCAGCGCGCGGAGCTGCTGGTCGGCACCGGCCCGCGCCAGTCCAACAGCGCGCGGCTCGCTGCCGCGGCCGCCGCCCGGCTGGGCCTGCGCTGCGAGCTGGGGCTGTGGCCGCTCGAAGGCCAGGCGGCGGACGCGGACGCCCGCGAGAACGGCAACCTGCTGCTGGACCGGCTGTTCGATGCCCGCGTGACCGACCTGCCCGACGCAGCCGCCGGCCCCGCCTTCATCGCCGAGACCCGCGAGCGCGCAGCCGCCCAGGGCCAGCGCAGCTACCTGCTGCCGCCGGGCGCCAGCTCGGCTGCGGGTGCGCTGGGCTATGCCGACTGCGCGCTGGAGATCGCCGACCAGGAGCATGCGCTGGGCCTGCGCTTCGACCGCATCGTGCTGGCCAACGGCAGCGGCGCCACCCAGGCGGGCCTGGTCGCCGGCTTCGCGCTGCTGGGGCGGCCTGGCGCCGTGCAAGGCTTCTCGGTGCTGGCCGATGCGGCGACGGCCCAGGCGGGCTGCCTGGCGCTGGCGCGCGAGTGCCACGCGCTGCTGCGCGGCCAGGGCGAGATCGCGCCGGATGACGTGCGGGTCAGCGATGGCCAGCGGGGCCCGGGCTACGGGGTGGTCACCGACATGTCCATCGAGGCGCTGCGCTTCCTGGCGGCCCGGGAGGGCCTGCTGCTGGACCCGGTCTACTCCGCCAAGGCCTTCGCCGGCCTGCTGGCCCTGCTGCGAAACGGCGACCACGCGCGGCAGGAGAACCTGCTGTTCCTGATGACCGGCGGCACGCCCGCACTGTTCGGCTACCAAAAAGTATTGAACGCAGCCGATTGCGCCTAACGCAATATTTCAGCAGACTACACAGACAAACCCTGAGCGCCCCCGGCGAACCGCCGCGGCGCATCGGCGCCCTTGAAACGCAAGGGCCTGGCTGTCACCCAGGCCTGCCGATGCGACGAACGAGCACGCAAGCCACCGGCCGGGCGCCGAGCTGCCGCGAACCAAGGTATCAAAGGAGGACCTATGGACGACACGCGCGCCGAGGGCGACTCGCATTCCGCCGAGCCGCCGCCGCAACTGCTGCTGCACAGCCTGCAGATCATCCGCCGGCATCTGGGCATGGAGGTGGCCTTCATCTCCGAGTTCACCGAGGGCCGGCGCGTGTTCCGCTGCGTGGACGCCGCCCTGCCCGATCCGCCGATCGCCGTCGGCGGCTCCGACCCGCTGTAGGAGAGCTACTG
>NZ_LYVQ01000363.1 GCF_001984095.1 Pelomonas sp. KK5 | reverse complement strand
CACCAGGTCACGGCCTTCGGCGGGCAGCGCGGCGATCACCTCGCCGGCCAGCGCCGGCGGCAGGAAGGCCAGGAAGACCGCCTGCATGCGCACGTGTTCATCGGCGATGCGGTCGGCCAGCCACTTCGGCGAGGCCCATTGCAGGCGGGCCATCTTGGGCCGGATCGCGTCCCCGTAGATGCTCTTGAGCACGCTGCTGGCGATGTCGCCGCCCAGGGCCAGGCCCAGCGAGCGCTGCAGGTAGCTGCGCGAGGCGCCGTGCACGCCGCTCTGCTGGCGGTAGTCGTCGAAGAAGCGCTGCAGCGACTGCTTGACCGAATGGACCTTGATGCCCGACAGGCGCGACATCACCTGGGTCACCTCCAGCAGCTCGTCGCGCGACAGGCAGCGCAGCACCGCGGCGGCAGGCTCCTCGCCCATGCTCAGCAGCACGATGGCGGCCTGTTCGACGTGGGTCAGTGCAGGCTGTTCGTTAGGCGTGTAGTCGTTGCTCATGCTGGCACCTTCTTCTGGACCCATTGCTTGACCACTTCGGCCACGCGCTCCGGTTCCTTGGCGGCAAGGACCTTCAGGTGGTCGACCAGCACGTCGACCGGCGAGCCCGGCGGCGGCAGCTCGAAGTTCTCGAGCAGCGGCACCACCGGCATCGGCTTGACGGCCGGTGCTTCGTTCGTCAGGGCCGGCGTGGCGATCGGCGCGTCGAGCACCGGCGCATCGCCGGCAAGCGGCTCCAGCGACACGGGCTCGGCGGCGACTCGCGGCGACACCGCCTGGCGAGCCAGCTTCAGCACCGGCCGCACGACCAGCAGGTAGCCCAGCAGCAGCGCGACGCCGTAGCCCACGTAGCCGCCCAGGTCGACCAGCGTGTCCTTCTGCTCGTACCAGGGCTCGGCAGCCAGCGGCGCGGGGAACGGCAGCGGCGTGACCGAGAGCCGGTCGCCGCGCTCGGCATTGATGCCCAGGCCGCTGACCAGCAGCGCCTCGATCTTCTTCAGGTCGGCCGGGGCCCACTGGCGGGCCTTGCCTGGCGCGGCCGCTTCGTTCAGGGCCACGGCCACGTTCAGCCGGGCCAGGCGGCCGCGGCTGCGCTTGATCTGGGTGATGCTGCGGTCGTAGGCGTATTGCTTGGTGCTGGCGTTCTTGCGGGCGCTGGCGGCGTTGCCGTCATCGGGACCGGAGGCCGCATTGGCAGGGCCGTTCACCGGCCGGTTGCTCAGCGAACCGGGCACGCCCATCGCGATGCGCTCGCGGTCGGTCTCCTCGCGCATCGCCTCGTTGGTGACCTTGGGCGCGTCGCCGTACTGCTCGCGGGTCTCCTGGATGCGGTCGTTGTCCACCTCGGCGGTGACGCTCAGGCGGTAGTTGTCGCCGCCCAGCGTCGGGGCGAGGATGTCGCGCACATTGCGGCGGACCTCGTCCTCGTAGCGCTTGGCGGCCTCGTTGCCCTGGGCGGCAATGCCCTCGGCGCCTTCGCTCAGGTCCACCCGCGCAGATAACAAGTTACCTGCCTGGTCCACCAGGCTCACGCGCTGCGGGTCCAGGCTCGCCACGCTGCCGGCCACCAGGTTGATGGCGGCGGCGATCTGTTCATTGGAGAGGTGCTGGCCAGGCTTCAGCGTGAGCACCACCGAGGCGGAGCTTTTCTCGCCGTCGTTGACCACGAAGGACGAGGACTTGGCGATCGACAGGTGCACCCGCGCGCTCTCGACCGGGTCCAGCGCCGTCATGCTCTGGGCCAGCTCGCCCTCCAGGCCGCGGCGGAAGCGCACGTCCTGCACGAACTGGCTGACGCCCAGCGGATCGTTGCGGTCCATCAGCTCCAGGCCGCCGGGCAGCCTGGCCACGACACCCTTGGCCGCCAGCAGCATGCGCACGCGGCCCAGTTCCTTCTCGGGCACCAGCACCTGGCCGCTGTCGGGGTGGACGCGGTAAGCCACATGCTCGGCGTCGAGCACGGCCATCATCTCGCCGGCGGCGACCTTCTCGCGCTGGCCGAACACCGGCTTGTAGGCCGACTGGTCGCGCCACATCAGCATCAGGGCGAGCGCCGTGCCGACGACGGCCAGGGCCAGCAGCGGCGCGAGGCCGCGCAACAGGCCGGCGGGGATGCGCGGCATCTGCGTGAGACCGAATCGGGCGGCAAGCTTGTTGATGGGCATGTTCTTGTTGCTAGGGTGTGAGACGAGGGTCAGGTCTTGCGGCGAAGGTTCACAGCTGCAGCTTCAGCAGCTCGTCCATCGCGCCCATCACCTTGTTCCGGACCTGCATCAGCATCGAGAAGGACAGGCTGGCGTCCTGGCTGGCCAACATGGCGCCGACCAGGTCGTCGCTCCTGCCGCTGTCGACGTCGGCCATGCGGTCGGCGGCGTCATGCTCCTTGCCGTCCACGCGCTGCAGCACCTGCTCCATGCTCTGGGCGAAGCCGCCCTGGGCCGGCGCGGCCGCCGTGCCGAGCTGTGCCTGCAGACCGGCGAGATCGCCTTCGAGCTGCTTCAGCGAGAGCTGGATCGCACCACTGGATGGATTGGCCTGAATATTCATCGCTGCTTTTGTAAAATACCAGTTATTGAAAATTGCAGGCAATAGTCATCCACACCGAGAATCATCCCGGTATATTTTTGACTGCTTTTTTCACTGCCGCCCAAGTATCAGGGCAGCCCCTCTAAATCACTGTTTAATTACGGATTCTTATTAATGCACGCCGCAGGCTCACGGTATTCCGCGCAGACCCGGAGCAGTTTCGGCAAGCCATGCCGAAATTCAGACATCGTGCGCTTTCCGCACCAAAGCATTTAAGTTCGCCCACGGCGATGCCGCCTTGCCCGGAGGCAGGACCAGCAACAGCAGGAAGGTAGGAGGTAGTCCTCGGCTCATCGTCGGCTCACGGTGTTCGGTGAGCACAAGCCAAGCTCAGCCAGGGGGCCACAACGAAGCGCGGGAGCGCCTCGGCAGACAATGGTTCTGCCAGCAGGCACGCGGCACGCGCCTGGACAGACTTCAGGTCTGGCAACCCCGCTATCGTGGCCGGTGGCGCATCGCTGCCGATGCGCCGCCGGCGGTAGACCGGAGGCTTTGCGACCCCGGCTTTCGCTCGGGTGTGCCCTGATGTAGCGAACTGTATCCAGCTTGTTGCACTGCGACAAGACAATTTCCGGATATTCGGATCAGCTTCCAGTCAGCCTGTGACTTTGTGCACGAAGTTCGTTGAAGGACGGGATCCAGCCGGTCGCCATGGACTGGCGTGTCATGGAATCGTAAGAATTCACCGTCGAGCACGCACAGGGATTGATGGAGAGTTTATATGCCGCCGATGAAGTGGTATTAGTGTGAGGTATTTCCTCAGCTGCCGGCGCGATTAATTCTAGAATCCGCCCGCCATGAACCATTCCAGCGCAATCACCGCCGCCAAGCCCGCCGCCGAGGTGCTCGATCCACGCACGCTGGGCCGGCCGGTACACCTGATGAAGGAATTCGCGGAGGAACTGCGCGAGCGGCTGGAGAGCCTGTTGCGCGAACAGCTGAACCGCCGCTACCGGGCCGCCTTCGAGCTGGGCGACGTCACCATCGACGCCGCGGGCAGCAGCCAGCCGTCCGGCGACTGGCTGATGCTGGAGCTGGCCGCCGGCCGCCTGGCCTGCCGCTTCGAGCGCGAGCTGGTGCTGGCCGTCATGAGCTACCGCTACGGCGGCGCGCCGCTGGGCGCGGACGCGCCGCGCACCAGCACCGAAGACCGCCTGGCCGGCCTGCTGGGCCGCGAGCTGCTGCAGGGCCTGGCCACCCAGCTCGGCGCCGAGGACCGCGGCCTGCCGCTGCGCGCCGCCCCGCAGCGCGACGCCTGGCTGCTGCGCGTGCCGGTCTTCGACATGCGGCTGCAGCTGCGCAGCACCCTGCTGCTGGCGCTGGATGCCGGCTGGATGAACCAGTTGCTGCGCGAGCGCAGCCCGCGGC
>NZ_LYVQ01000362.1 GCF_001984095.1 Pelomonas sp. KK5 | reverse complement strand
CGGCCTGGTCGACGCGGCGGCCTTCGGCGAGATCTATTCCTCGCCCACCGCGCGCAATTTCCTCGACGCGATCCGCGCGGCCGACGGCGGCGCCGGCGTCGCCTGCCTCTATGGCAACTACGCCGGCGACAACATGAACATCGGCATGGCCCGCCAGATGGCCGAGCGCGAGGGCATCGTCGTGAAGACCGTCGTCGCCAACGACGACGTGCCCTCGGCGCCCAAGGGCGACGAGGCGCGCCGCCGCGGCGTGGCCGGCGAGATCTTCATGTGGAAGGTCGGCGCCGCGAAGGCCGCGATGGGCGGCACGCTGGACGAGGTGATCGCCGCCGCGCAGAAGGCGATCTCCAGCACCCGCAGCATCGGCGTGGGCCTGTCGGCCTGCGTGATCCCGGCCGTCGGCAAGGCGAACTTCCACATCGAGCACGGCACGATGGAGGTCGGCATCGGCCACCACGGCGAGCCGGGCATCGATGTGCGAACCACCGTCAGCGCCGCCGAGATGGCGCAGCTGATGCTGGACGTCGTGCTGCCCGACCTGCCCATCGTGCGCGGCGACCGCGTCGCCGTGCTGATCTCCGGCCTCGGCGCCACGCCGGTGATGGAGCAGTACATCCTCTACGGCGAGGTGGCCCGCCGTCTCGCCGACCAGGGCATCACCGTCGTCTTCAACCGCGTGGGCAACCTGTTCACCTCGTTGGAGATGATGGGCGTCACGCTGACGCTGATGAAGCTGGACGAGGAGCTGGAAGCCTGCCTGGCCCAGCCCTGCGAGAGCGTGGGCATGACGCAGCTGGGCGAGGCCGCCGGCCCGCGCGTCTACGCCAACAGCCTCAGCGGCACGGCCGCGGACCGCGGCGGAGACGAAGTCACCGGCGCGGCAGTAACGCGCAGCCTCAGCGGCGCCACGGTGAGCCTCGTCGACAGCGGCGGCATCGTGCGCGAGCTGATCGAGGCGGTCGTCGCCCACCGTCAATACCTCAGCGAGATCGACGGCCTGATCGGCGACGGCGACCACGGCATCAACATGGCCAAGGGCTTCAACGGCTGCGGCGCGCGGCTCGATGCGCTCGGCGCCGCGCGCGCCGCGGTGCTGCCTGTCGCGCTGGAGCAGCTCTCGCAGGCGCTGATGGACGACATCGGCGGCTCGATGGGCCCGCTGTACGGCAACTTCTTCCTCGGCTTCGTCGGCACGCTGGAGGGCCAGCCGGCGATGGATGCGGCGCTGTTCGGCGAGGCGCTGGCCCGCGCGGTGGCGAACGTGCAGGCGATGGGCAATGCGCAGGTCGGCGACAAGACGCTGATCGACACGCTGGTCCCGGCGCTGGCCGCCTACCGCGAAGCGCAGCAAGGCGGCGCGCCCTTCCCCGCCTGCCTGGCCGCGATGAGCGTCGCCGCCGCGGCCGGCCGTGATTCGACCCAGGCGCTGCAGGCCCGCATCGGCCGCTCGGCGCGGCTGGGGCCGCGCTCGATCGGCGTGCTCGACGCCGGCGCTACCTCCTGCTGCCTGATCCTGCAGACGCTGGCCGCCTCGCTGCAGCGCCGCCTCGCCCACTGACGACAAGCCTAACGACAAGGTTCAACTGACATGACATCAATCCAAGCCGTCGTCTTCGACATGGACGGCATCCTGATCGACTCCGAAGTGCTCTGGCGCGAGGCGCGCGAGGAGTTCTGCACCGAGAACGGCATGCTGTGGAGCGCCGAGGACCAGGAGGCGACAATGGGCTGCAACACGCGGTCCTGGTCCGCGCTGATGGTGCAGCGCCTGCGCCTGCGCGAGCGCCTCAGCATGGACGAAGCCGCCGTCGCCGCCGAGATCAAGGGCCGGCTGCTGGCCAAGTACCGCCGCAAGCTGCCGCTGCGCGAAGGCGCGGTCGAGGCGGTGCAGCTGGCCGCGAGCCGCTACAAGGTCGCCCTGGCCTCGGGTTCCCCGAACGAGCTGGCCGCCTTCGTGATGCGCGAGACGGGCCTGGACCGCGTCTTCCTCGCCACGATGTACGGGGACGATGTCGTCCACGGCAAGCCCGCGCCGGACATCTACCTCCAGGTGCTGGAGAAGATCGGCGTCGCGCCGCGGCATGCCGTCGGCGTCGAGGACTCCGGCAACGGCATCCGCTCGCTGCATGCCGCCGGCATGGGCATCATCGCCGCGCCCGGCCCGGAGTTCCCGCTGTCGGAAGAGGTGCTGGCCCTGGCCGATGTGCGCATCGCGGAGATGACCGAGTTCCAGCTCGGCCTGGTCGAGGACGCCGGCGGTGCATTGCGCCTGAGGGCCGCCCGATGAGCAGCAGGACCCACCTTGCGAACGCGCTGCGCGCGCTGGCGATGGACGCCGTGCAGCAGGCCAACTCCGGCCACCCCGGCATGCCGATGGGCATGGCCGACATCGCCGAAGCGCTCTGGCGCCACCACCTGAAGCATGACCCGAGCGACCCGCGCTGGCCCGACCGCGACCGCTTCGTGCTCTCCAACGGCCACGGCTCGATGCTGCTCTACGGCCTGCTGCACCTGAGCGGCTACGCGCTCTCCGTCGAGGACCTGAAACAGTTCCGCCAGTTGCACAGCCGGACGCCGGGCCACCCGGAGCTGGGCTACACGCCCGGCGTCGAGACCACGACCGGCCCGCTGGGCCAGGGCATCGCCAACGCCGTGGGCATGGCGCTGGCCGAGAAGCTGCTGGCGATCGAATTCAACCGGCCGGGCCATGCCATCGTCGACCACCGCACCTGGGTCTTCCTCGGCGACGGCTGCCTGATGGAAGGCGTCAGCCACGAGGCCTGCGCGCTGGCCGGCAGTTGGGGCCTGAACAAGCTGGTGGCCTTCTGGGACGACAACGGCATCTCGATCGACGGCCACACCGAGGGCTGGTTCACCGAGGACGTGCCGGGCCGCTTCGAGGCCTATGGCTGGCGCGTGATCCGGGGCGTGGACGGGCACGACCCAGAGGCGCTGGACGCGGCGATCGAGGCCGCGAAGGCAGAGCCGCGCAAGCCGGTGCTCGTCTGCTGCAGGACCACGATCGGCTTCGGCTCGCCGAACAAGGCCGGCACCCACGACAGCCACGGCGCGCCGCTGGGCGCGGCCGAGATCGCCGCGACCCGGGCCGCGCTCGGCTGGCCGCACGGGCCCTTCGAGATCCCGGACGAGGTGCGCGCCGCGTGGGATGCGCGCGAGTGCGGCCAGGCGCAGCGCGGCCGCTGGGAGCGCGCCTTCGCGGCCTATGCGCAGGCGCATCCGTCGCTCGCGCAGGAGCTGCGGCGCCGCCTGGATAACGCGTTACCTGAAGGGTTCGAGCGAAGCACGCGCGAGGCGCTCGAAGCCGTCGCCGCCCAGGCCGGCACCATCGCCTCGCGCAAGGCCAGCCAGAACGCCATCGCCGCGCTGGCGCCGTTGCTGCCCGAGCTGCTGGGCGGCTCGGCCGACCTGACCGGATCGAACCTGACCCACTGGCCGGCCTGCACGAGCGTCACGCCGACCGGCCTGCGCGAGGGGCGCGGCGGCAACTACCTGCACTACGGCGTGCGCGAGTTCGGCATGGCCGCGATCATGAACGGCATCGTGCTGCACGGGGGACTGCGGCCCTTCGGCGGCACCTTCCTGATGTTCAGCGAGTACGCCCGCAACGCCTTGCGGATGGCCGCGCTGATGAAGCTGAACGTGATCCACGTGTTCACGCACGATTCGATCGGCCTCGGCGAGGACGGCCCGACCCACCAGCCGGTCGAGCAGACCGCGACGCTGCGGCTGATCCCGAACATGGACGTCTGGCGCCCGGGCGACGCGGTGGAGACGCAGGCCGCCTGGCAGGCGGCGCTGGAGAGCCGCGACCATCCGACCTGCCTGGTGCTGAGCCGGCAGAACCTGGCGCACCAGCCGCGCGATGCGGCGCAACGGGCAGCCGTCGAACGTGGCGGTTATGTGCTGCGCGACGCCGAGGCGGCGAGCGCCGTGC
>NZ_LYVQ01000361.1 GCF_001984095.1 Pelomonas sp. KK5 | reverse complement strand
CGGGGTGCCCCAAAGCGCAGGTAAAAGGAGGAGGCCGCGGAGCGGCCGGGGGACACGGAGCTTTGGGGCACCCCGTCGTCCTGCGCTCCCGGCGATCGAGCAGGTATCGGCTGTTTCATCTCAACGACTCTTCACATGATTCAAAGCCTTCACGTAGATGTTCGCCAGGCCGAACACCGACACGAAGAGGATGATGGCGAAGGCCGAGGAGTAGCCGGTGCGCCACTTCTCGAAGGCCTCGCGCTTGAGCGTGATCGACGCGAGCTCGGTGGCGCTGCCGGGGCCGCCGCTGGTCAGCAGGTTGACCATGTCGAACATCTTGAAGTTCTCGATCCCGCGGAACAGCACCGCCAGCATGATGAAGGGCAGCACCATCGGCAGCGTGATCGACCAGAACTGCCGCCAGGTGGATGCACGGTCCACCTCGGCGGCCTCGTAGATGTAGTCGGGGATCGAGCGCAGGCCGGCCAGGCAGATCAGCATCACGTAGGGCGTCCACATCCAGCAGTCCACGATGATGATGGCCCAGGGCGCGAGCTTCACCGAGCCGATCATCTCGAAGCTTGATGCCGGCACGCCGCTGAGGAAGGCCACCGCGTAGTTGAACAGGCCCGTCTGCGGCTGGTAGAGGAAGGCCCAGAAGTTCCCGACCACCGCCGGGCTCAGCATCATCGGGATCAGGATCAGCGTGGTCCAGAAACCGTGGCCGCGGAACTTGCGGTCGATCAAAAAGGCCAGGGCGAAGCCGATCAGGGTCTCGAGAAGGATCGTCCAGAACAGGAAATGGGCGGTGGCCTGCATGGCCTGCCAGATGTCCGGGTCGGTGAGCACGGAGACGTAGTTGTCGATGCCGACGTCGAGCACGTTGGCGTTGGGCCGGTTCGCGCGGTAGTTGGTGAACGAGAGCTTGATCGTCCAGATCAGCGGGAAGATGTTGATCGCGAGCAGCAGCGCCATCGTCGGGCCGACGAAGAGCCAGGCGATCGTGCGGTCCGAGAGGCCGCGCACGCGCCGCGCGAGGGCGGGGGGCGTGGCCTGGGCGACGCGTTCAACAAGTTCGGATTCGCGCATCATCGGTTGGTACTGGCCTGGTTTCGGCGCGAGCCCTTCGACAGGCTCAGGGCGAACGGACGAGGAGAGCCGTCGGTGAAGAAAATAGCCGTTCGCACTGAGCTTGTCGAAGTGCTGGGTGCGAACGGCATGGCGGGCCCTACTTGATCTTCCCGTCTTCCTTGAACACCTTCTTCCAGTCCACGACCAGGCCGTCCAGCGCCTCCTTGGCCGTGCCCTTGTCGGCCACCACATAGTCATGCACCCGCTTCTGCATCGCCAGCAGCAGCTGCGCATAGGACGGTTCGGCCCAGAAGTCCACGACCATGTTCATCGAGTCGAGGAAAGCCTGCGCGAAGGGCGAGCTCTTCGGGTAGGCGGGGTCGTTCAGCACCGACTTGGCCGCCGAGGAGCCGCCGATCGCCTGCCACTTCTTCTGCACCTCCCCGTTGGCGAACCACTTGATGTACTGCAGCGCCTCGTTCCGGTTGGCCGAGTAGGACACCACCGAGATGCCCTGGCCGCCGAGCTGCACGCCCTTGCCCTTGTCGGACGGGTTGACGAAGAAGCCGATCTTGTCGCCGCCGACCTGCGGATCCTTGGACAGGCCCGGGAAGAAGGCGAACCAGTTCATCGCCATCGCCACCTGGCCGCTCTTGAAGGCGTCCAGGCCCTCGCTCATGTAGGCGTTGGTGAGGCCGGGCGGGGTGCTGCCCTTGTAGAGCGCCTTGTAGAACTCCAGGCCCTTGACCGCGTCCGCGCTGTTGACGAAGCCGTCCATCGAATACGGCTTCTTCGGGTCTTCGTACTTGAAGCCCATCGGGTAGAGCACGTTGGTGACGCCCATCGTGATGCCCTCGGAGCCGCGCTCGGTGAAGATATAGGCGCCGTAGACCTTCTTGCCGTCGATCATGCGGCCCTGGAAGAACTCGCTGACCTGGCGGAATTCGGTCCAGGTCTTGGGCGGGGTCAGGTCTCGCCCGAACTTCTTCTTGAACTCGGCCTGGATCTCGGGCTTGGCGAACCAGTCCTTGCGATAGGTCCAGCCGACGGCATCGGCCATCGCGGGCAGGGCCCAGTAGTTGGGCGAGTTCTTGGGCCACTCCGCATAGCCGACCACGGTGGCCGGCGCGAAGTCGCTCATCTTGATGCCTTCTTTTGCAAAGAAGTCGTTGAGCTTGACGTAATGCCCTTGTTCAGCGGAGCCGCCGATCCACTGGCTGTCGCCGATGATCAGGTCGCAGAGCTTGCCCTTGGAGTTCAGCTCGTTGAGCATGCGGTCGGCGAAGCTGGTCCAGGGCACGAACTCGAACTTCATCTTGATGCCGGTCTTGGCGGTGAAGTCCTTGGACAGCTCGACCAGCGCGTTGGCGGGGTCCCAGGCGGCCCAGCAGAGGGTGATGGTCTTGTCCTGCGCGTGGGCGGCGGTGCCCGTCAGCAGGCTGGCAGCCAGGGCGAGCAGCCCCGGCAACATCTTCGAGATCGCTTTCATGACTTGTCTCCAAAAGTTGGTCAGGGTGAGCACCCGAAGACCGTAACTAATGCAGGTTCTCGGCCGTCAGGATCTGGATGCGCGGCTGCACGACATTGAGCGCGCCGCGGACGTTCTCGCGCAGCGCGCGCAACACGCGCGCCGCCGTCTGGATGCAGTAATGGATGTCTTGATGGAGCACGTACGAAAGCGCGTCGCTGGACAGCAGCGCGGCGTTCTCGTCGGTGAAATCGTGGGCGATGGCACCGACCGTCAGGCCCGCGTCGGCCAGCGCGCAGGCCGCGCCGGTGCTGGCGCTGCCGACGTTGTAGAGGCCGGCCACGCGGGCGGGATCAATGTCGTCCTTCAAGGCCTGGCGCAGCGCGGCGCGGGCGGCCTCGTTGTCGGCTGGCAGGTCCGCGGTGCGCAGCACGCGCAGCGCCGGGAAGCGCTCCTCGATCGCCTGGGCGAAGCCGATGCGGCGCTCGATCTCGGCCGTCATGCGGGTGGACTGGGAGGACAGCAGCAGGGTGTCGCGGCCCGAGCCGGCGGCCATGCGGCCCAGCAGCAACCCGGCGGTGCGGCCGGCGGCGCGGTTGTCCGCGCCGATGAAGGTCTCGCGCATCGAGCCGGCCACGTCGGAGAACAGCGTCACGACATGGACGCCAGCCCGTACCAGCTCGTTGATCGCGCCCTTGACCGGCGGCAGGTCCGGCGCCACCAGCGCCAGGCCGTCGCAGTCCCCGAGCTGGGCCAGTTCCTCGGCGAAGCGCTGCGGGTCGGAGGCGTCGATGCGGTGCGTCACCTCGGTGATGTGGGCATGGCGGAAGTCGCCGGCCGCCTGGGCGATCTGGCGTTCCACCGATTCCAGGAAGGGCGTCGGCTCGGCCGGCAGCACATAGGCGAAGCGGGCGTTCTCGCCGCGGCGCGGCCGGCCAGGCTGCTGCGGCGCCCCCAGCGCCTCCACCACCTGCATCACCTTGTTCATCGTCTCGGCATTGACGCCGGGACGGCGGTTCAGCACCCGGTCCACCGTGGCCGTGCCCACGCCGGCGGCGCGGGCGATGTCGGCAATGGTCGGGGCGGGCGCCATGTGATTGATTTAATTTATCTCCTGGTGATTGAGATTAGAAGTCGATGAAATTAAATCAATCAGGGTTTCCATCAGCCCGCCGTCGGGGCCTGTGCCGGATCGATGCCCAGCAGCGCCTCGCTGACCGCCCACAGGCGCTCGGCAGCGGCGATGGAGCCCAGCTGCTCGGCGAAGGCGCGGCGCACTTGGAAGATCGGTGTCAGTCCATATGGAGGGTTAGCAGGCGGCGGGCGCAGTCGAGTAGGGTGTCGGCGGCGGGCCGGGGATGGAAATCGAGCAGGCGCCGCGCCTTGTCGGCCGAGGGGGCGTGGCGCTTGCCGAGGTCGGCGGCCAGCATGCGCAGCGGCGGGCTGGGCAGGGCCAGGGCGCGGAAGATCCAGTCGGGCATCGCGCGGGTGGGGACGCGGGTGGCGGCCTCGCCCAGCTC
>NZ_LYVQ01000360.1 GCF_001984095.1 Pelomonas sp. KK5 | reverse complement strand
GCCCAGGCCGAGCCGCAGCGCGAGGTGATCACCGAGCCGGCGGCCGAGGCGCCGATCGAGAAGCACGTGATCGAGAAGCCGGCTGAGCGGCCCGTCGAGAAGCCCGCCGCCAAGCCGAGCGAGAAGCCTGCAGAGAAGCCTGCCGACAAGCCGAAGCCCGCGCCGGAGAAGCCGGTGGCGAGCGCCGAATCCTCGCGCGTGCAGGCCATGCTGGAGGGCAAGGGCGCGGCCGCCTCCGCAGCGTCAGGCCGCTTCGTCGTCCAGGTCGGCGCCTACGCCGATGCGAAGGCCGCGCAGGAGGCCCGCATGAAGGTCGAACGCATGGGCCTGAAGACCTACACCCAGGCGGTGGACACGCCGGACGGCAAGCGCATCCGCGTGCGCGTCGGGCCCTTCGGTACGCATGATGAGGCCGCCAAGGTGGCGGCCAAGGTCAAGGGCGGCGGCCTGTCCACGGCCGTGCTGACGCTCTGATCCGACTGACCATCACGGGACCATGGACATGACGCTCAGCTGGGTCGATCTCGCGCTGCTGCTGCTGCTGCTGGCCTCGGTGCTGGTGGGGCTGTGGCGCGGGCTCGTGTTCGAGCTGCTGTCGCTGCTGGGCTGGGTGTTCGCCTATTTCGCCTGCCCCTTCGTCGCGCCCTGGATCGAGGCCTGGCTGCCGGCCGAGCGCATGGGCCCGACGCTGCTGCACGTGGCCGGCCTGGTGCTGGCCTTCATGCTGATCCTGATCCTCTGGGGCATCGCGGCCAAGCTCTTGCGTATGCTGATCCAGGCTTCGCCGCTGAGCTTCATCGACCGGCTGCTGGGCGCGGGCTTCGGCGTGCTGCGCGGGCTGCTGGTGTGCCTGCTGCTGGTCGTCGTGGTCAGCATGACGCCGGCCGTCGGCTCGCCCACCTGGCAGGCCTCGGTGGTGGCGCCGCGGCTGCAGCAGCTCTTGCATCAGATGCGACCGGTCCTACCTGAAGACCTGGTCAAGCTCCTTCCGGCCGAGGCGTGATCCGCCGCGGCCTTCAAGCATTTTCGAAACCGAGGAATTGAGTCATGTGTGGCATCACCGGCGTGATCTCCCGCTCTCCCGTCAACCAGCTGATCTATGACGCGCTGCTGCTCTTGCAGCACCGCGGCCAGGACGCGGCCGGGATCGTGACGATGCAGGGCAACAAGTGCTTCATGCACAAGGCGCGCGGCATGGTGCGCGACGTCTTCCGTACCCGCAATATGCGCGCGCTGCCCGGCACGATCGGCCTGGGCCAGGTGCGCTACCCGACGGCCGGCAACGCCTACAGCGAGGAAGAGGCCCAGCCCTTCTACGTCAACGCGCCCTTCGGCCTGGTGCTGGTCCACAACGGCAACCTGACCAACGCGCCGGCGCTGAAGAAGGAGCTGTTCGACATCGACCGTCGCCACATCAACACCGAGAGCGATTCCGAGGTGCTGCTGAACGTCGTCGCGCACGAGCTGGAGCGCG
The DNA here is from genome assembly GCF_001984095.1 of Pelomonas sp. KK5. Lineage (GTDB taxonomy): Bacteria > Pseudomonadota > Gammaproteobacteria > Burkholderiales > Burkholderiaceae_C > KK5. The sequence goes on along the minus strand of NZ_LYVQ01000360.1, from coordinate 2,612 downwards.
TCGCGCGCGACCTGCCGCTGACGCCGGATGGGGTGTTCAAGGCGGTGAGTGCCGTGCACAAGCGCATCAAGGGCTCCTACGCGGTGATCGCGCTGATCGCCGGCCATGGCCTGCTGGCCTTCCGCGATCCCTTCGGCATCCGCCCGCTGTGCTTCGGCGTGGCGGAGGAGGGCGAGTACATGGTGGCCAGCGAGAGCGTGGCGCTGGAAGGCACGGCCCACAAGCTGGTCCGCGACGTGGCGCCCGGCGAAGCCCTGTTCATCGACATGAGCGGGCAGCTGCACACCCGTCAGTGCGCCGAGAACCCGACGCTGAACCCCTGCATGTTCGAGTTCGTCTACCTGGCCCGGCCCGACTCGGTGATGGACGGCGTCTCGGTCTACCAGGCCCGCCTGAACATGGGCGAGACGCTGGCCCAGCGCCTGATCTCGACGATGCCGCCCAGCGACATCGACGTGGTGATCCCGATCCCCGAGTCGAGCCGCCCCTCGGCGATGCAGCTCGCGCACCGCATCGGCAAGCCCTACCGCGAAGGCTTCGTCAAGAACCGCTATGTCGGCCGCACCTTCATCATGCCGGGGCAGGGCGCGCGCAAGAAGTCGGTGCGCCAGAAGCTCAATGCGATCGGCCTGGAGTTCAAGGGCCGCAACGTGCTGCTGGTGGACGACTCGATCGTGCGCGGCACGACCTCGAAGGAGATCGTGCAGATGGCCCGCGAGGCCGGTGCCAACAAGGTCTACCTGGCCTCGGCCGCGCCGCCGGTGCGCTATCCGAACGTCTACGGCATCGACATGCCGACCAGCGAGGAACTGATCGCCCACGGCCGCACGATCGAGCAGATCCGCGAGTACATCGGCGCCGATGCGCTGATCTACCAGGACGTGGTGGCGATGAAGCGCGTCGTCGGCGCGCTGCAGCCGGCGCTGAACGGCTTCGAGGCGAGCTGCTTCGACGGCCACTACATCACCGGCGACGTGTCCGCCGAAGACTTCGCGACGATGAAGGAACAGCGCACGAGCCAGCCGGAAGAGGAAGAGGGCCCGGCCCGCACGCGCCTCGCCCTGCAAAGCGGCACCGAAATCTGATCTCGACGACATGACGACCATCCGCACCCGCATCGCCCCGTCGCCCACCGGCTTCCTGCACCTGGGCACCGCCCGCACGGCGCTGTATTCCTGGGCCTATGCCCGCCACCACGGCGGCCAGTTCGTGCTGCGCATCGAGGACACCGACGTGGCCCGCTCCACGCAGGACTCGGTCGAGCAGATCCTCGCCTCGATGAAGTGGCTGGGCCTGGATGCCGACGAAGGCCCGATCTACCAGATGCAGCGCCTGGAGCGCTACCAGGAGGTCATCGACGGGATGATCGAAGCCGGCACGGCCTATCGCTGCTACTGCACGCCGGAAGAACTGGACGCGATGAAGGCCGCGCAGGAAGCGCGCGGCGAGAAGCGCCGCTACGACGGCACCTGGCGCCCCGAGGCCGGCAAGACGCTGCCGGCGATTCCTGCCGACGTGAAGCCGGTCGTGCGCTTCAAGAATCCGGCCGCCGGCGACGTCAGCTGGGACGACTTGGTCAAGGGCCCGATCACGATCAACAACAAGGAGATCGACGACCTGATCATCCAGCGCACGGACGGCGTGCCCACCTACAACTTCGCCGTCGTCGTGGACGACTGGGACATGCGGATCACGCACGTGTTCCGCGGCGACGAGCACGTCAACAACACGCCCTGGCAGATCAACATCTTCAACGCGCTGAACGCGCCGCTGCCCAGGTTCGGCCATCTGCCGGTGATCCTCGGCGACGACGGCGCCAAGCTCAGCAAGCGCCGCGGCGCGGTCAGCGTCACCGCCTACGAGGACGACGGCTACCTGCCCGAGGCGATGCTGAACTACCTGTCGCGCCTGGGCTGGAGCCACGGCGACGACGAGCTGTTCACGCGCGAGCAACTGGTCTCGTGGTTCGACGGCACGCACCTGAACAAGAGCCCGGCACAGTGGGACCCGGCCAAGCTGGAATGGGTCAACGGCCAGTACATCAAGCAGGCCGACGATGCGCGGCTGGCGGCGCTGGTGGCCGTGCAACTGGCCAAGCGCGGCATCACCGCCGACGCGGCGAAGCTGACGCCGATGTGTGCGCTGTTCAAGGACCGTTGCGCGACGACGGTGGTGCTGGCCGACTGGCTCGCCATGTACTTCGCGCCGGTCACGCCGAGCGCCGAGGACCTGGCGGCCCAGGTGACGGACGCGACCAAGCCTGCCATCGCCACGCTGGCCGACAAGCTCGCCGGCCTTGCCGAGTGGAACAAGGCGGCCATCCAGGGCGCGATCAAGGAGACCATCGGCGCCCACGGCCTGAAGATGCCGCAGTTGGCTATTCCCGTGCGCGTGCTGGTCTGTGGCCGTGCGCAGACGCCCTCGGTCGACGCGGTGCTGGAGCTGTTCGACAAAGAAATTGTCATCAGCCGCTTGCGCGCTGTCTGAAATCTGTTCTATACTCTTGGTCTTGCTTGAACGGCGCGACACCTTTTGCGTTTGACTTAGCGGTTAAGCCAACGGGGGTATAGCTCAGCTGGGAGAGCGCTTGCATGGCATGCAAGAGGTCAGCG
>NZ_LYVQ01000359.1 GCF_001984095.1 Pelomonas sp. KK5 | reverse complement strand
CCATCGTGTGGTGCGGCCGGCATCCCATCGCCTTAGTGTCTGGAAACGAGAATTTGCAATTGTTTACAGTAATTCTCGAATCGGCCGGCGGTCAAACTCTTGCGTGGTTTCCCGTATTCGTGCTTGAAACCATCGACTTGCGGGGGTCCCGATCTGCGGTCAGGCTTCCGTCAGGCGGCCTGCGCGCGCGGGCGTAGGTGCTTCTTAACGGCACGGAAATAATGCGTTACGTCAGCTGACGGGATGCTGATTGGCTACTGAAACGAAGTTTCAATATCTGATTCCAACAGGCACAATGCGGCCCGTGGCAGCACCGCGTCCCTGATGCGGCGCAGGCCTGGCCAGGTGGAAACGATGACCATGCAGTCTTGCCCTCTCCCGGGATTGCACCTGCCCTGACGACCGGCGACCGGGCCCTCTGCCCGCGAACTGCGTCCTTCACCCCCGCTGCCAGCCCATCATCCATCGCATCCCATCCGGAGAGAGTCCATCCATGAAGATCGCCCTCATCATCGAGAACAGCCAGGCCGCCAAGTCGGAGATCGTCCACGGCGCGCTGAAGACCGTCGCCGAGCCGCTGGGCCACACGGTCCATCACTACGGCATGTACACGCCCGAGGACAAGGCCTCGCTGACCTATGTGATGAACGGCCTGCTGGCCGGCATCCTGCTGAACTCGAAGGCGGCGGATTTCGTCGTCACCGGCTGTGGCACCGGCATGGGCTCGATGCTCGCCTGCAACTCGATGCCCGGCGTGTTCTGCGGCCTGGTCATCGACCCGACCGACGCCTTCCTGTTCGGCCAGATCAACGACGGCAACTGCCTATCCATGCCCTATGCCAAGGGCTTCGGCTGGGCGGCCGAGCTGAACCTGCAGGACTGCTACCGCAAGCTCTTCGAGCATGAGCGCGGTGCCGGCTATCCGAAGGAGCGCGCGGCCATCATGGCCAAGAACCGCGGCATCCTGAAGGACCTGAAGGCGGCCTCCTGCAAGGACATGCTCAGCGTGCTCCAAGGCGTGGACCAGGATCTGCTGAAGGCGGCGGTCTCGGGCGAGAAGTTCCAGCAGCTGTTCTTCACGAACTGCCAGGACGACGCGATCGCCAAGCACATCCAGGGCGTGCTGGCCGCCTGATAAAAAAAGAAGAAGCCCCACGGGCTTGCGCCTGTGGGGCTTCTTGCGGGGTCGGCTTCTTCTTCTCGCCGACTCAGTCCGCCATCACCTGTTGTAGCGGCCTGCCTGCGGGGCGGGCGGCCGGGTGTGCAGATGGCGGAACGTGATCCGGCCCTTGCTCAGGTCGTAGGGCGACAGTTCCAGCGAGACGTTGTCGCCGGCCAGGATGCGGATGTGGTGCTTGCGCATCTTCCCGCCCATGTAGGCGATCAGTTCGTGACCGTTGTCCAGCTTCACGCGAAAGCGCGAGTCCGGCAGCACTTCGTTCACGACGCCGTGCATTTCGATGAGTTCTTCCTTGGCCATCTAGTTCTCCTTGTTCTGGGCAGCCGGCGCGGGGCCGGCGTCGCCTGTCGACCGTCGTCGGGTCGGGGTCAGTGTCGAAGGGCCCAGGCCTTGCCTTCGTCGGTGGCATAGCGCAGGGCGGCCTTCCGGCTGGCAAAGCTCGGCGTGAATCGCATGATGCGGTCCACGCTGGCGGTGCCCCGGCCGGAGCGGATGGAAACCGAGGCAGAGAACGTGCCGTCTGCGTCGGGTTTGGTCATGGGTGAGACAAGGAATCGCCCCACCCCGATGCTCTTGTTGTGCATGTTTGCTCGAGGTGTTGCGCCTTGATCGGCAGAACCGTCTTGGCGCGGTTTGGGAATAAGTAACGGTGCGGGGACTTGTTCTTCAAGGCCGCGTCCCCGCGGCGGCCGGTGGCGCTGGATTACAGCGCGCGGATGTTCGAAGCCTGCGGGCCCTTGGGGCCTTGCTTGACTTCGAATTCCACGTTGGCGCCTTCGGCCAGGGTGCGGAAGCCGCCGTTGTTGCGGATTTCGCTGTGGTGGGCGAACAGGTCCTTGGAGCCGTCGGCCGGCGTGATGAAGCCGAAGCCCTTGCCGTCGTCGAACCACTTCACGGTGCCGGTCTGGATAGTCATGGTGTTTCCTTTGAAGAATGAATAGGTGAACGAAAACCCTCCGCAGCCGACATGGCCGACGGAGACAGAAACACTCAAGAACTATCAGCGGGGTGGAGCTGTAGCGAGCCGCTCGCGAGATAAGACCCGGGGAGGGTCGGCGGGGCTGCAGGGAAGACCTTGGGAGAACGGTCTTGTGCGAATCTATGGGCGGAGTCTAACACATTGTCTGCACTGACAGACTTGTCGCGAATTGGCCGCTAGCATTGCGGCATTCCTTGCGAGGTCTATCGTGACGCTTCAAGACCTTCTCGCTGCCGATGCCCTGATCCCATCCCTGCCGGAGGCGGTCAGCCGGATTCTTGCCGAACTGCAGAAGGAGGAACCCGACCTGCGTCGGGTCAACCAGCTCACCTCCGGCGAGGTCGGGCTGACGGTGCGCATCCTGCGGCTGGTCAATTCCGCGCGCTACAGCGCGGGCGGCGCCGCGCGCATCGGCACGGTCGAGGCGGCCACGGCGCTGCTGGGTCTTTCGGCCACGCGGCAACTGGTGCAGGCAGCGGCGGTCGGTGGTGCGTTCAGGGGCGTGCCCGGCGTGGACATGGTCGAGTTCTGGCGCCACAGCCTCGACGTCGCGAAGATCGCGCAATCGCTGGCCGAGGAACTGCGGCTGGACCCGGGCCTGGCCTTCACCGCCGGCCTGCTGCACGGCACCGGCGACCTGATCATGAAGATGGCGATGCCGACGTGCGCGAGCCTGCAGCCGCGCTTTTCCACCGACGAGAACCGCCATGCGGCGCAGGTGGCCGAGTTGGGCTATGCCTATCCGGAGGTCGGCGCTGCCTTCGCCGCGCGATGGCTGTTCCCGGAGACACTGGTCGAAGCCATCCGCCACCAGTGCGATCCGCAACAGGGCGAGGGTGGCGACCGGACCCTTGCCGCGGTCCTCTACCTGGCCCGCTGGAGCGCGAGCGCGCATGAGCTGGACATCGAAGGCACGGCCCTGCTCGACGTCTTCCCGCACGGTGTCGCCGAGGGTATCGGGCTGGGCGATGCGGGCAAGCGGCTTTGCGACGATGACGTCATCGCCTGGACGCCGGCGGACGAGGCGCGGGATTTTTCTTCCTGAGTACGGGCGCCGCGCGCTACTTGCTGCTGCTCAGTGCCGCCAGGTCATCCATGGCAGGAATGCTGGCGATGGCGACGAGGAGCAGGGCGAGCGGGATCGTCGCGACATAGCCTGCATGCTTGAAGCCGAGCGCGCCGATCACGCCGCCGGCGAAGAAGAACCCCACCAGCAGGACCAGCGCGCGCAACCTGGGAACATTGGCTCGCACTGCCGGCAGATCCGGCCGGGCCGAGCGGTTCCAGTAGAGCAGCTTGCCGATCTCGATGCCGACGTCGGTGACCATCCCGGTCAGATGGGTGGTGCGGATCTCCGCCTGCGACAGCTTGGTGATGACCGCGTTCTGCAAGCCCATGATGAAGCACAGCAGCATGACGGTGGCCGGCACGAACAGGCCCTCGACCCGTGACAGCCTCGCGCCGAGCAGGCCGAAGCCGATCAGCAGGGCCGCTTCCAGCAGCAGCGGCATCGCATACTCGCTGTGCAGTCTGCGACGCCGCGCGAAGTTGATCATCACGGCCGAGCACGCGGCGCCGCAGGCGAAGCAGAGCAGGGCTCCAAGGCCGTCGAGGGCGAGGGCGAGGTCGCCGAGCACCAGGTCATCCGCGACTGCCGACACGATGCCGGTCATGTGGGACGTGTAGCGCCGCACGGCCACGAACCCGCCTGCATTCGCCGCTCCAGCCACGAAGGCCAGCACACAGCCCAGATGCTGGTTGGCGAGTAGCGTCCGGTCACGGCCGGTGAGGCGGCGGGCGTAGTTGAGCGGCATGGCTGCAGCGGGCGACGGGAGGCTTCAAGTATCGCTGCGGAGATGGGTGGTCTGGTCCGTCTCTCGCCAAGCGTTTGCAGCGTCTGCACCGACCCCGGTCAGCAAAGAAAAACCCCCAACACCTTGCGATGCTGGGGGTCTGA
>NZ_LYVQ01000358.1 GCF_001984095.1 Pelomonas sp. KK5 | reverse complement strand
GCGGCAGCGAAACCCCGCTCGCTCTTCACTTCCCAGCCGGAGGCGAAGTAGGCGTCGCGCGAGCCGGGCTGGACGGCGATGCGGAACTGCCGCTCGTCCATCTTCAGGTAGAGGCCGCCGTCCGCGGCGGCGCTGGTGGCCGCGCCGAGCACGCCTTCGGCATAGGCCTTCCAGCGGTCGATGTCCGTGCTCTCGGCCACCACATAGGCCAGGGCGTCGATCTGCATCATGGTGATGGGTGTCTCCGTTGCTATGGAGCCCATTGTTCGGAGCGAGGCCTCGGGGGGCATCGTCCGACAGGACTAAGCGAAGGCCGTCATCCCGCCCATCAAGAAAACGCTCTAAAATCAGCACCATATTCAGCGCCATTTCTGGGAGAGCCGCATGCAGGAGATCCTTGCCGACGTTACGGTCAGCATGTCCGAGTTCAAGAAGAACCCGGCAGCAGTCCTGCGCGAAGCCCGACAACGGCCAGTGGCTGTGCTGAACCACAACAAGGCGGCCTTCTACATGGTCAAGCCGGAGTTGTTCGCAGCGCTGATGGAGGAACTCGCCGACCGCGACCTGCTGCAGAAGGTCCGCACGCGGCTGGCCCACAAGGACCGGGCCATCGAGGTGGACCTTGACGAGCTCTAGACAGCGGGCGGTCAAGCAGGCGCCGAAACCGCGCCACAAGTACCGCCTGATGTTCCTGCCCGAGGCATTGGCCGAATTTCGCGACCTCGATGGCAGCGTGCAGCTGGTGCTCAAGAAGCTGCTGGCCAAGCGGCTGGACCAGCCCCATGCGCCCGGCGGAGCACTCGGCGGTGACCTGGCGGGCTGCTACAAGATCAAGCTGCTCAAGCAGGGCATCCGCCTCGTGTATCAGGTCGAGGACGACCGTTTGATCGTGCTTGTGCTCGCGGTCGACAAGCGGGAAGACAGCGCTGCCTACAAGGCCGCGCTGACACGACTGAGCGAAGCCGCCGGCGCACTCGGCAAGTCAAGCAAATCCGACTAGGGCAAGCGCTCGCGCGCCTCGGCCGCCAGCTCCCGCTTCTGCACCTTGTTCGACGCCGTCATCGGGAACCCGTCTTCCATCACCAGCACATGGCGCGGCACCTTGTAGTTCGCCATGCGCTCGCGTGCCCAGGCGATCAGGGCATCGGCGCTGAGTGATTCGCCCGAGCGCAGCTGCACGCAGGCGCAGCCGACCTCGCCCATGCGCTCGTCCGGCACGCCCACCACCGCCACCTGGGCGATGGCCGGGTGCGCGGCCAGCACGCGCTCGATCTCGGCCGGGTAGCAGTTGAAGCCGCCGACGATGAAGAGGTCCTTCAGCCGGTCGGTGATGCGCAGGTAGCCCTGCTCGTCCAGCACGCCGACGTCGCCGGTGTGCAGCCAGCCCTCGGCGTCGATGGCCGAGGCGGTGGCGGCCTCGTCCTCGAAGTAGCCCTGCATCACGTGATAGCCGCGCAGCAGCACCTCGCCGGCCTGGCCGGGCGGCAGCAGGCGGCCCTGCGGGTCGGCGATGCGCAGTTCGGTGCCGGGCAGCGGCTTGCCGCAGGTGGTGGCGATGCGCTCGGCGGTGTCGGCCGGGTCATTGATCGTGGCCACGCCGCCGCACTCGGTCAGGCCGTAGGCGGTGGTCACGCGCGCGAAGCCCAGTTCGCTGCGCATGCGCTCGACCAGCACCGGCGGCACGCTGGCCGCTCCGGTGACGGCACCGGCCAGGGAGCCGAGGTCGTAGTCGTGCAAGCGAGGATGCGCCAGCAGCGTCTGGTACAGCGTCGGCGGGCCGGGCAGGAAGCTGATGCGCTCGCACGCGATGGCCTGCATCACCCGCTCGGCATCGAAGACATCGAGCGGGTACACGGTGGCGCCACGCTGGAAGGCCGCCACCCAGCCGGCCTTGTAGCCGAAGCTGTGGAAGAACGGGTTGACGATCAGGTAGCGGTCGTCCTCCGCGAGGCCCACCGCGCGGGACCAGACCTCGAAGGCGCGCAGCGTCGGCCCGTGGGCGGACATCACCGCCTTGGGCCGGCCGGTGGTACCGGAGGTGAACATCAGGTCGGCGATGCTGTCTTCGGTCAAGGCTGCGATGCGCTGATCCACGGCGTTAGCGGGCACCGCATCTCCGCCGGCCAGGAAATCGACCCAGGCCGTGCCGCGGCGCAACGCGACCACATGAGCCAGCGCCGCCGGCCGCAGCGGCGCCAGCATCGCAGGGTAGTCGGTGCCGAGGAACTCGCCGATGCAGAACAGCACCCGGGCGCGGCTGCGCGCCAGGATGTCGGCGGCCTCCTCGCCCTTCATCCGCGTGTTGATCGGCACCAGCACGGCGCCGGCCATGTGCGTGCCCACCGCGGCGAGGATCCATTCATGGATATTGGGCGCCCAGACGGCCACGCGGTCGCCGGCCTGCACGCCGAGCGCGATCAGCCCGCGCGCCACGCGGCGGCCCTGCGCGGCCAGGCCCGCGTAGTCGATGCGCGTCTCGCCCTCGACGATGGCGGCGCGCCCGCCATGGCGCCGCGCCGCGGCCTCGATCATGGCCGGAAGGGTCAGGTCTTGCTTGTTGCTGCTGCTCATTGGGGGAACTTGACGGTGACACGGGCCGAGGCGGGGACGGCCTGGCAGGACAGGGTCCAGGCCTTGGCGAGGTCGCGGCCGTCCAGCGCGTCGTTGTGGCGCAGGTGGACCTCGCCCTCGACGACCTGGCAGCGGCAGGAGGCGCACATGCCGGCCTGGCAGGAGTACGGGAGTTCCAGGCCGGCGCGCAGCGCGGCATCGAGGATCGCCTCATGCCCGCCGCAGCGGATCGTGTGGACCGCGCCATCGATGCGGATCTCGACCTCGGCCTCCGCGACCGCAGCGGGCGCGGCCGGAGCCGCTGCCGCCGCGCCCTCCTCCGGCAGCGAGGCGAAACGCTCGACGTGGATCTGTCCGTCGGCCATGCCCTGGCGCTGCAGCGCCGCCTGCGCCGCATCCATGAAGGGCCCGGGGCCGCAGATGAAGGCCTGCGCCCGCTCGCTCATCGAGCGGGCCAGCTCGCCCAGCTGCGCCACCGACGGCGGCCCCTGCACCGAGTCCAGCCAGTGGATGACCGACAGGCGATCCGGATGCGCGGCGGCCAGCGCCTTCAGCTCGTCGCGGAAGATCACCGAGCGCTCGTCCCGGTTCGCGTACACCAGAAGCAGGCGGCCCCGCCCTTGCGAGAGCGCCGAGCGCAGGATCGAGAACACCGGCGTGATGCCGCTGCCGCCGGCCAGCAGCAGGAAGTCGCCGTCCAGCGAGCGTGGCGTGAACACGCCCGCGGGCGGCAGCACCTGCACCGCATCGCCGGGCCGCAGGCGGTCGCAGATCCAGTTGGAGCCGCGGCCCTCGCGCACCCGCTTGACGGTGACGCGCAGCATCGCCTCGTCCAGCATCGGCGCGCTGGACATCGAGTAGCAGCGCGGCAGATAACGCCCATCCTCGACGGGCAGGCGCAGCGTCAGGAACTGGCCGGGGCTGTAGCGGAAGGTGGAGGACAGCGCGGGCGGGATGTCGAAGACCAGCGAGCGCGCATCGGCCGTCTCGTCGACGACGGCGCGCAGGCGCAGGGTTTGGTAGCGGGAATCGGAGCTCATGGAAGGCCTGCAGCGGCGGCGCGTCCGGCGCGCCGCCCGGAGAAGACGCAGTCGGCCAGCGAAAGCCCGCTGACGTAGTGCGAGGAGGCCAGCCCGATCGCGCAGCGGCCGGCGGCAAAGAGGCCGGCGATGTCGCGTCCGGCCGGGTCGATCACATGGCCATCGGCCTCGTTGACGGCCAGGCCGCCCAGCGTGATCGTGGCCATGGGCATGGCGGGCTGGTCGATGGAGATGTCGATGGCGGAATACGGGCCGGCGCCCAGCCGTCCCTCGGCGGCCGCGGCGAGCGCTGCGGCATCGGCGCCGATGGCTGTGGCCAGCGCGGCGAGCGAGCGGGCCTTGCGCGCCGTCAGCATCGCGATCAGTGCGGGCACCGATTGAAAGGCCCACAGGCGGCCGAACAGGCATTCGCGGAAGGCACGCCGGCGCAGCGCCGCATCGAGCACCAGCCAGGCGCTGCCGCCCTGCTTCTCGACGATCTCGTGGCCCAGCAGGGCGCCGTACACGCCCTC
>NZ_LYVQ01000357.1 GCF_001984095.1 Pelomonas sp. KK5 | reverse complement strand
CGTCACCGATGCCGAGCGCGACCGGGCGATCGAGCGGGACCGCGCGCTCGTGCCCTCGGCATCGAGCGTCTCGCGGGCGATCGCGAACTCGACCTCGCTGGCGCGCTCGTCCGCCTGGGCGTTCAGCGCGGCGATCTGCGCGTCGATGGCCTTGCGGTGGCTGGCCAGTTCCCTGAGCCGCCGATCGTGGTCGCGCCGGCGCAGCTCGGTGGCGGCCAGTTCCTGGGCCTCGCGCGAGACCCGCGCCGTGCCGGTGAGCACGCGGTCGCCGGAGAGGTAGACGTCCACCAGGTCCACGCCGTGATCGCTCAGCACGAACTCGCGCACCTGGTGCGAATGCCGCATGCCGCGTGACTTCAGCACCTGCAGCGTGCGGGTGCGTTCGCCGTTGGCGGCCATGTTGGACAGCAGGATCCAGGTGTCCATCAGCGAGGAGACGCCGACCTGCGACTCGGCCACCTCGGCCGCGGCGTCGCTGGTCAGGCTGGTGAAGATCGCGGTGACGCCCTGCTGCTTCAGGAAGTCGATCAACCGCATCAGCGTCGGCTTGAGCGAGACGTCGTCGCGGTCCAGCGCGAGATTGCTGATCGGGTCGATGACCACCACCGAGGGCTTGAGCTCCCGCACCCGGTCATGGATGTGCACCAGGTGCTGCTCCAGGCCGTGCAGGGTCGGGCGTGAGGCATCGATCTGCAGCAGTCCCCGTGCCTGCCAGGCGCCGAGGTCCAGGCCGACCGAGCTCATGTTGCGTAGCACCTGGCTGGCCGACTCCTCGTAGGCGAACAGCAGCGCCCGCTCGCCGCGTGCACAGGCGGCGTTGGCGAAGCTCGCGCCGATGCTGCTCTTGCCGGTCCCCGGCGCGCCGGAGACCAGCGTGCTGCTGCCGCGGAACACGCCGGTGCCGCCCAGCATCTCGTCCAGGCCGGCGATGCCGGTGGACATGCGCTCGCGCGAGGCCACGTGGTCCAGCCGCATCGAGGTGATCGGCATCACCGAGACGCCGTGCGCGCCGATCAGGAAGGGGTACTCGTTGGTGCCGTGGGCGGTGCCGCGGTACTTGACGACGCGCAGCCGGCGGGTCGAGACCTGGTCGTAGATCCGGTGGTCCAGCAGGATCACGCAGTCGGCCACGTACTCCTCGAGGCCGTAGCGGGTCAGCGACTGCTCGCCGCGCTCGCCGGTGATCACCGCCGTGACGCCGCGGTCCTTCAGCCAGCGGAACAGCCGCCGCAGCTCGGCGCGCAGCACCGCCTGGTTGGGCAGGCCGGAGAACAGCGCCTCCAGCGTGTCCAGCACCACGCGCTTCGCACCGATGCTGTCGATGGCGTAGCCCAGGCGGATGAACAGCCCCTCGAGGTCGTACTCGCCGGTCTCCTCGATCTCGTTGCGCTCGATGTGCACATGGTCGACCGCGACCTTCTTCTGGCGCTGCAGCCGCTCCAGGTCCACGCCCAGCGAGCGCAGGTTCTGCGCCAGCTCGTCGGCGCTCTCCTCGAACATCATGAACACGCCGGGCTCGCCGAAGCGCGTCGCGCCGCGCACCAGGAACTCGGCGGCCAGCATGGTCTTGCCGGAGCCGGCAGCGCCGCAGACCAGGGTCGGCCGGCCGCGCGGCAGGCCGCCGCCGGTGATGTCGTCCAGCCCCGGTATGCCGGTAGGCGCCTTCGGGAGGCCGCCGGCGCTCGTGTCGTCGTCGTCGCTGCTGCTGCTACGGGGAACGGTGCTTGCCTTGCGTCTGGCCATGCGTCGATGTCCTCGGGCTCGATGGGCCTTGAAGCAGGCCGGCTCGTCCCGGGGATGGCAATCCGCATGCCCGTGGCTACTGCGCGCCCGCGACGATCACATGGGCCTGGATCCTTCCCGCCACCGGCCCCGTGCCGTGCCGGCGGGCAATCGCCTCGGCGGCGCGTTCGATGGCCAGCGGCATCAGCCCGGCATCGCGGCTTTCGATCTCGTTGCGCAGCGGCGTGCCCAGGCAGTAGGCGATCGCGGCGTCGCGCGCCGAGGCCGCGCGGCTGAGCCGGGCCTGGGTCTGGAGGTCCACCTGGCTGAATCCCGCCCGCGCCAGGTCCGCGCGGATCAGCGCCGTGTCGTGATAGCCGTGCGGCGTGCGGGCGAGGAAGCGCGGCGGGTCGAGCGGGAACAGCGCGCCCAGCGCGGTCGTGACCTCGTCGGCGAACGCGTTCTCCTCGATGCGGTCCCAGACGTTGAAGACCAGCCGGCCACCCGGCCTCAGCACGCGCCGCGCCTCGGCGTAGCCGGCCGCGCGGTCCGGGAAGAACATGGCGCCGAACTGGCAGCAGACGACGTCGAACGAGGCGTCGTCGAACGGCAGGGCCAGCGCGTCGGCCTGCCGCCATTCGATGCGCGCATCGGGCCCCTGGCGGGCGGCGGCATGGTCGAGCATCGGCTGGTTGAGGTCGCTCACGACATAGCGCGTGCCGGCGCCGAGCCGCGGCGCGAGCGCGCGCGTGACCGCGCCGCTGCCGGCCGCGGTCTCGAGCACGGCGCCGGGCGAGCCCTGCGCCACCAGCTCGGCCAGGTCGCCCGCGTAGACCTCGAAGATCAGCGGCACCATCAGCGTGTCATAGGAGGCGGGGATCGAGCCCGCGAACAGCTTGTCGGTGTCGGGCATGGCAGCTTGTTCCTAGGTTCCGGCCGCGAGCTCGGCCGCGTAGGTCCGGCTCGCCGCCAGCAGCGACAGCAGGTTGGGGTCGCGCTCCCGCGCGCGCAGGAAGCTCACCGAGATGCGCTGCAGCGCGTGGTAGCGCGGCTGCATCTCCAGCATCAGCACGCCCGGCGGCAGCACGTCGCGCACCCGGCCCGGCAACAGCGTGCAGCCGATGCCGCCGCTGACCAGGTTCATCAGCGAGAAGATGTCGCCGGTGGTGATGGTGACGTTGGGGCGGAAGCCGGCGGCGGTGAATCCTTCGTCGAAGCGCGTGCGGGTGACGAAGCCCTCGCTGAGGCTGACGAAGCGGTCGTCGCGGCAGTCGCGCAGGTCCACACCGGACAGGCCGGCGAAGCGCGAGCCCGCCGGGGCGGCGAAGAACAGGTCGTCCTCGAACAGCAGCTGCGATTCCAGGTCGGTGGCGCCCTCCTCCGGCTGGCCCAGCAGCGCGGCGTCGATCGCCCCGTCGCGCAGCTTGACCAGCAGCTCGGCGTTGGAGGCCAGCACCAGCTCGGTCTGGATGTCGGGCTTGCGCAGCTTCAGGCCGCGGATCAGCGCCGGCACCGTGCGGCTGGTCAGCGAATACAGGGACCCGATGCGGATGCGGTCGGCCGCGTAGCCGGCGATCTCGCGGGTGGAGCGGATGCCCTCGCCCATCGTGCGCAGCACCTCGGTGGCCACGTCGGCCAGCGCCAGCGCCGCGTCGGTGGGCAGCAGGTTGCGGCCTTCCAGGCGGAACAGCGTGCAGCGCACGCCGGCCTCCAGCGAATGCAGCGCGCGGTGCACGCTGACGGCGCTGAGGCCCAGCTTCTCGGCCGTGCGGCCCAGGCTGCCGGCCTCCATGAAGGCCAGCAGGATCTCGAGCTTGCGGAAGGTGATCTCTTCGTCGATGCGCAGGGACATGTCGGGGACTGGGGTCAGGTGTCGGGCAGGAACAGCGTGATGAAGCCCTGCGTGCCGGCGGGCGCGCCGGGCGCCGGCTCGCCGCGCTCGATCCAGATGGTATGTCCGTCCGCGTCGGCGAAGGCGCGCCAGCTGAGGATCAGCGGGCGCGCCGGATCGTCGCGCGTGGCGAAGCCGCCCGGGCCGCGCATCGCGGCGGCGTCGGCGGCCAGCACCGGCAGGCGGATGGTGGTGAAGTTGGTGGACGGGTTGCCGGCGTAGAGATCCTCGGCGTAGCCGCCGTCGGCCGCCGGCATCACGGCCGACGAGGGATACGGCGCGCCCTCGGGCTTGACGCCGCAGTTCTCCCAGCCCTTCCAGACCTGGCGCCGCGCCGCCGCGGCGGCCCAGGCCGCATCGGCATCGGCGGCCTGCCAGCGCGCATCCAGCAGCACGGCCAGGCTCACCGTCAGCACGCCGGGGTTGAGGTTGCGCAGCACGCCGACGTCCGCGCCCTGCCCGGACACGCAGGCCACCCGCACGCCGGCCGGCGCCGGCGGCAGGTACTCGGCCGTCAGCGGCCGGCCG
>NZ_LYVQ01000356.1 GCF_001984095.1 Pelomonas sp. KK5 | reverse complement strand
GTCCCAGTCGCTGACGTGCCGGCCCAGCAGTTCCTCGCGGCTGCTGCCGAGCATGGCGGCGAAGGAGTCGCTCATGCCGATCAGCCGGCCGCTGCGGTCCAGGATGTGGATGCCGTCGCCGGCCACGCGCAGCAGCGACTGCATCCGCAGCGTCTCGGCCGCCAGCGCCAGCAGGCTGCGCCGTTCGCGCCGCCCGGTGCGGTAGACGGCGATGGTGGCGCCGGCGAACAGCAGCCAGGCCAGGCCGGCCAGCATGCCGATCTGGCGCACCTGGGCGCGCCAGGGGGCGAAGTAGCGCTCGGTGGCCAGGCCGGCGAAGACGATCATCGGCCAGCCGTCGACGGCCTGGTAGGCGGTGGTGCGCTCGATGCCGTCGAAGGTGGTGCGGGAGACGACGATGCCGCGCGTCGCGTTGCGCGCCAGCGCATCCTTCAGCGCCTGCGAGGACTGCGTGCTGCCGACGTCCGGCTGCACCGAGCTGCCCGGCGAGTGGCGCGCGATCAGCTTCATGTCGCTCATGCGCAGCGTCACCGCGTCCTCGCCCTCCACGTCGTAGCTGGAGAACAGCTCGCGGAAGTAGCCGGTCTGCACGCTGGCGTAGAGCAGGCCGGCGAAGCGGCCGTCCAGCCGCAGCGGCATCGCCAGGCCGATGACCCAGTGGCCCGAGACGCGCGACTTCACCGGGCCGATCGTCACCGAGTCGTCGCCGGCCTGCGCCTTGACCTGGAGGTAGTAGGGCCGGTCGGACACGTCCACCGGTGCGCCCGCCGGCAGCGCATTGCCCCAGCGCACGCGGCCCTCGGTGTCGGCCATGCGCAGCGCCTCGGCGCCGGGCAGCAGGCGCCGCCGCGCCTCCAGCACGCGGTTGATCTGCGCATCGTCCAGCCGGCCCTGGCCGTGCAGCGCCTGCAGTTCGTCGGCAGCCGCCCGCATCAGCGATTCGACGCGGCGCAGTTCCGAGGCGACATTGGCCTGCGCGATTGCAGCCAGGTCTTCGGCGTTGTCGCGCGCCTGGCTCTCGTAGGCTTCGTGGCTGGTGCGTGCCACCAGCCAGACCAGGCCGGCCAGCAGCGCGGCGACGGCCGCGTTGGCCATCACCATGGCGCGCATCAGGCGCCGGGGCCGAAGCCCTTGCTTGTCAAGGATCAGGGGCGTACCCAGGGGCATCGGATCTCGCTCGCTCTCTCTTCTTCTCAGTCGTTCTGGTTCTTCTTCTCGGGTGGGGCTCCCTGCCGTCCGCGCGATCCGAGCTTATCAGCCGCCGGCCGCGGAAACCCCGTGCCAGGACCGGCCGCCGACGGCAAGCTGTATCCATTGGCAAAGCGGCTCGGCGGCGCAAGAATCGCGGCCTAACGGTCAATGTCAGCGCAATGCGGGAGCAGGCGATGGGAAGCAAGTACCTGAAGGACTGGGGCGATACCTACGACAGGGCCAATGTGGTGCTCTCCAAGGACATCAACGGCACCAGCAAGACGGACCGCACCACCGGCAAGGCGCTGAAGGAGCTGATCGACGAGGCGCAGGACGTGGCGGCCTGGGTCGTCGCGCTGGGTGCGCTCGACAAGGTCAACCTGGAGCCGCCTGCGGTCGAGGTCGACAAGTTCGAGACGGCGCTGGAGAAGGTCGGCAAGGAGCGCGACAAGCTCGCCCGCTCGATCGACGGCGGCCTGAAGGCCAAGTGCTTCCTCAAGGACAAGCCGGCCACGCGCGGCCGGCGTCTTCCATCTCCAGGTTGTAGGTCGCGGCGTCGGGCACGGCCTTGACCTTCTGGATCGAGGCGGCGGTGAAGGAGGCGCTGCACCGCTTTTCGCAGCTGCACAAGAACATCGCCGCCACCTGCAAGGACGTGCTGGCGGGCAAGCTGAGCGGCTGAGCGCTGTCAGCCGGTGAATGCCGCCACGCCGCGCGGCACGTACACGCCTTCGCACTGCTCGGTGAATTCCCGCTGCATCGCGCGCGGGTTGTAGAACTGCTTGTACCAGGTGCGGGTTTTCTGGAAGGGGCCGTCGCTGGGCAGGAAGAGGCCGTTGAGGCAGGGCTGCTTGTGGGTCCAGACCTCGAAGTCCTGGGCGAAGGCGGCCAGGCTGGCGGCCTGGAACTGGCGCGCGGCGGCGATGTCGGATTCGGTCGCCACCGCGTTGCCGCCGGGTGACTTCACCATCAGCGCGTGCCAGACCTTGACCGAGCCGTCCTCCACCGGCGTGTGCGTGATCAGGATGATCGAGTCGAACATGCCGGTCATGTAGGAGACCAGCACGCCGGGGCCGTGATAGGTCGTCAGCGTGGTGAGGATGGGGCTCACGCCGTCGGCGCCGACGAGCGTGCGGTGCGGCCCGCACTGGCGCTGGATCGCCTGGTGGCCGATGAACTCGTTCTCGTACTTCTGCACGGTGGAGCCGTGGATGGGCCCGAGGTGGCTGTAGTCGGCGATGTTGTCGATCACCTCCTGCTGGTGCTGGTTCAAGAGGCCCACGTCGTCGAAGCTCCAGCGCACCCAGTCGGGCCGGTCCCACTCGGGCAGCGTCGGATGCTCCCACTGCGGCTCGCCGCCCTCGGGGTCGTGCCAGACCCAGACCGCGCCCAGGCTCTCGCGCACGGTCCAGCTCTTGACGCAGGCGGCTGCCGGGATCGGCCCCGCGTGGTACGGGATCTCATTGCACTTGCCGTCGGGGCCGAAGCGCCAGGCGTGATACGGGCAGCGCAGGTCGTCGCCCTCGATATTGCTGCCGCCGCGGTCCAGCACGACGTAGGAGGTCTTGTTGGGCGCCGCGAGGTGGGTCTTCATGTGCGGGCAGTAGGCGTCCAGCAGGACCACCTTGCCGCTGGCCTTGCCGCGGTACAGCGCGAAGTCCTTGCCGAAGAAGCGCACGGCCAGCGGCTTGTCCGCCAGCTCGCTTGACGGGGCCAGCATGAACCAGCCGCGGGGGAAGGTGTAGTCGCCGAATCGATAGTCCTTGCTGGTCGCCATGTGATTTGTCTCCTGTGCGGCGGCGATTCTTCAGGCGGGCGGCGAGGGCGTCATACCTCATTCGGACGAGGGGGTAAGTCCGGTGCGGGCACTCGTCCGTTCGGACGTGTCGGGGCCGGGGCGGCGTTCCTAGAGTTCGCCGCATGCATCAAGCCAGCCTCCCTCAGTTCCAGGATCGCGTCGTGCTCGTCACCGGCGGCACGCAGGGCGTGGGCCGCGGCATCGCCGAGGCCTTCGCGGAAGCGGGTGCACGGGTCGTCGTCTGCGGCCGCAATGCGCCTGCCGAGCCGTTGCCCGCCCGCATCGAATTCATCGCCTGCGATGTGCGCGAGGCCGAGGCGGTGCGTGCGCTGGTGGCCGCGGTCATCGAGCGCCATGGCCGGCTCGACGTGCTCGTCAACAACGCCGGCGGCGCGCCACCGGCCGAGGCCGCGACCGCCTCCCCGCGCTTCCACGACAGCATCATCCGGCTCAACCTGCTGGCGCCGCTGAACCTCGCGCAGGCGGCTAACGCCCAGATGCAGCGGCAGGCCGAAGGCGGGGTGATCCTGTTCATCGGCAGCGTCAGCGCGCTGCGGCCCTCGCCGGGCACGGCGGCCTATGGGGCGGCCAAGGCGGGCGTGCTGAGCCTGGTGGCTTCGCTGGCCGTCGAGTGGGCGCCGAAGGTGCGCGTGGTGGCAGTGAGCCCCGGCCTCGTGCGCACCGAGAAATCCCATCTGCACTACGGCGACGAGCGCGGCCTGGCGGCGGTTGGCGCCACCGTGCCCGCGGGCCGCCTGGCCGAGCCGCGCGACGTGGCCGAGGCCTGCCTGTTCATGGCCTCGGCGCGCGCGTCCTACGTCAACGGCACGCACCTGCTGGTGCATGGCGGCGGCGAGAAGCCCGCCTTCCTGGAGGCCGCTGCGTCATGACGAGGAGGAGAACCCCGATGAAGCTCAACAAGCCCCTGCTGCTTGCCGCTGCCGCATTGATCGCCGGCTGCCTCGCGTTGTCGCTCGCCATCGACGAGCCCGCCCCGGCCGTGGCCTCCGCCGACGGCATGCCGCCCCCACCGCTCAACGCCACCTGGGACCGCCTGCTGCGCGAGCTCCAGCGCAATGGCCACTAGGGCCTGTTCACACTACGGACAGGGGTCGCGTTGTGATCAAAAGGGCCGCAGACAAGGCGCAAACC
>NZ_LYVQ01000355.1 GCF_001984095.1 Pelomonas sp. KK5 | reverse complement strand
CTGCCGACTGCCAGCCCGCTGCCATGACCGAATCGATCGCCAAGACTTCTGCCGCCGCCGATGACGCGGCCTGGCCTGACGACGCGATCGAGGTCGGGCGCGTGCTGGACGCCTGGGGCATCAAGGGCGGGGTGAAGGTGCAAGCCTACTCCGCCGATGCCGAGGCGCTGTTCGGTTCCCGGCGCTGGTTCCTCCAGCCGCCCGAGACCGACAAGCCGATGATGGCCAAGCCTGCCAAGGCGGCGGCCATTCCCCGGCTCATCAAGATCACCTCGGTGCGTGACCATGGAGAGGGCATCGTCGCCACGATCCAGGGCGTCACGGACCGCAACGGGGCCGAGGCGCTGCGCGGTGCGCGCATCTTCGTGTCCCGCTCGACCTTCCCGAGCGCCGATCCCGACGAGTACTACTGGGTCGACCTGATCGGCCTGTCCGTCGTCAACCGCCAGGGCGAGGCCCTGGGCACCGTCGAAGGCCTGCTCGACACCGGCCCGCACAGCGTGCTGCGCATCATCCCCGCCGGCCTGACCGCGCCGGTGAAGCCCGACCAGGAGCGCCTGGTGCCCTTCGTCGCCGCCTTCGTCGACGACGTGGATCTTGAGCAGCGCCTGATCACCGTCGACTGGGGCCTGGACTACTGAAGTCCATGCGTTTCGACGCCATCACGCTGTTCCCCGAACTGTTCGGGCCGTTTCTCAACCAGGGCGTGAGCCGCCGTGCGTTCGAGTCGAAGCAGGTGGACGTGCGCCTGTGGCAACTGCGCGATTTCGCCGACAACAACTATCGCCGCGTCGACGACCGCCCCTTCGGTGGCGGCCCCGGCATGGTCATGCTGGTCGAGCCGCTGGAGCGTGCGCTCGCGGCCGTGAAGGCCGATCGTGGCGAGGAAGAGCAAGCGCCTGCCGTCATCCACTTCACCCCGACGGGCCGCAAGATGGACCAGGCCCTGATGCAGGAACTGGCGCAGGGGCAGGGCGGCATCCTGCTGTGTGGCCGCTACGAGGGCATCGACCAGCGCTTCCTCGATCGTCATGTGACGCTGGAGCTGAGCCTGGGCGACTTCGTGCTGTCGGGCGGCGAACTGCCTGCGATCGCCATGCTGGACGCGGTCGCGCGGCTGCAGGACGGCGTGCTCAACGATGCCGCCTCGCACCAGCAGGACAGCTTCTCCGACGGCTTCCTGCTCGACTGCCCGCACTACAGCCGGCCCGAGGTCTTCGAGGACCAGCCGGTCCCCGCGGTGCTGATGTCCGGCCATCACGCCAACATCGAGCGTTGGCGCCGCGAACGTTCGCTGGAAATCACGTTCGAGCGACGGCCCGAACTGATCGAGGCGGCCCGCGCGGCGGGCAAGCTCAGCAAGGCGGACGAGCGATTCCTCTCGCAGCTGGGCAAACCCTGAATTCCCGGCTATACTAGCGGGCTGTCCGATCCTCTGGTGGGTCGAGTGTTCAGTTCAGAACGCTCATAAAGAAACCCAGACGCCGCCACGATCACTAGGAGAAACAGATGGACCTGATCCAAACCCTCGAGCAAGAAGAAATTGCTCGCCTGAACAAGACCATCCCGGCCTTCGCCCCTGGCGACACCGTGATCGTCAGCGTCAACGTCGTCGAAGGCACCCGCAAGCGCGTGCAGGCCTACGAAGGCGTCGTGATCGCCAAGCGCAACCGTGGCCTGAACTCCTCGTTCATCGTCCGCAAGATCTCCAGCGGTGAAGGCGTGGAGCGTACGTTCCAGCTGTACAGCCCGCTGATCGCTTCGATCGAAGTGAAGCGCCGCGGTGACGTCCGTCGCGCCAAGCTGTACTACCTGCGTGAGCGTTCGGGCAAGTCGGCTCGTATCAAGGAGAAGCTGTCCTGATCGGACGCGACTCACAAAAAGACCGCCCTCGTGGCGGTTTTTTTGTTTCCGGACCTATGCTTCGTTCCTGATGATCCGTCCTCCGATTCTCAATGCCAGCGCCCAGCCCGTCGAAGGCACCGACGCGCACCTCCCGGCAGTCCCTGCTGATCGACTGACCCCCGATGCGCTGCGCAGCCGCTTCGCCGACCCGCCGCTGTGGCAGCCCGAGTTCCCGGGCGACGGCGGCGTGTTCGCCAACAAGCCGCCCGCTGCCGCCTCGGTGCTGATCCCGCTGGTGATGCGGCCCGAGGGTGTCACCGTGCTGCTGACGAAACGCACGGACCACCTGCGGGCCCACGCCGGCCAGATCAGCTTCCCCGGCGGCCGCGCCGAGCCGGACGATGCCGACCCGAGGGCGACCGCGCTGCGTGAGACGCTGGAAGAGATCGGCCTCGAGGCCCGCTTCATCGACATCATCGGCAGCCTGCCGCTGTATGCCACGGTGACCTCCTTCCACGTCACGCCGATCATCGCCCTGGTCAGTCCGGGCTTCACGTTAGCGCTGGACGGCTTCGAGGTGGCCGAGGCCTTCGAGGTGCCGCTGGCTTTCCTGATGGACCCGTCGCAGCATCAGCGGCGGCGCTTCGAATTCGACGGCGGCACGCGGCATTTCCTCTCGATGCCGTGGGTGGAAGGCGGGACCGAGTACTTCATCTGGGGCGCGACGGCCTCCATGCTGCGCAACCTCTATCGCTTCCTCTCGGCCTAAGGGGAAAACGCCACACCCGCGCCGCTATCATCCCGGGCCTATGAAGCCCCCACGTTCACTTCGTTCACTGCCCCCCGAGGGGGCGCGCAGCGCCTTCGGGCGGCCGGGCGGCGCCGCATGAACTTCTTTGCGGTCCTGCTGGCCCTGCTGCTGGAGCAGCTCAAACCCTTGCGACATGGCAACAGCATCCACCAGGCCGTGATCGGCTGGGTGCGCTGGACCGGCCGCAATTTCGACGCCGGCGACGAGCATCACTCCACCATCGTCTGGCTCATCACGGTGACCGGCCCGGCGGCCGTCGCGGCCGCTGTGCACCTGCTGCTGCGCCACTACCTCGGCTTCGTGCTGGCGCTGGTCTTCGACGTGGTGATCCTGTACCTCACGCTGGGCTTCCGCCAGTTCAGCCACTACTTCACCGACATCCGCGATGCGCTGGAGCAGGGCGACGACATGGAAGCCCGCCGCCTGCTCTCGGCCTGGCGCCACCTGGACGCCAGCGAGCTGCCGCGCACCGAACTGCTGCGCCATGTGATCGAGCATTCGCTGCTGGCCGCGCACCGCCACGTGTTCGGCGTGTTCTTCTGGTTCGTCGTGCTGTCCACCGTGGGCCTCGGCCCGGCCGGCGCGGTGCTGTACCGCATGGCCGAGTTCGCCGGCCGCTTCTGGGCCTTCAACAGCCGCACGCTGGATGCGCCCACCAACGAGCGGCTGATGCAGCTCTCGCGCCGCATGTTCGGCTGGATCGACTACATTCCCGCCCGCATGACCGCCACCGGCTTCGCCATCGTCGGCAACTTCGAGGAAGCGGTGAACGGATGGCGGCGGGATGCCTCGCTCTGGCTGCACGCCAACGAGGGCATCATCCTGGCCTCGGCGGCGGGCGCCCTGGGCCTGCAACTGGGCGGCGCCGCGGCGCCGGGCGTGACGCCGGACCGCAGCAAGACCTTCGACTCCGGCGTGGATCTCGACGCCACCGGCGCCGATGGTTCGACCCCGGGCGCGCTGCCGCAGCTGGGCCATCTGCAGAGCGTCGTGGCGCTGGTGTGGCGCTCGGTCGTGCTGTGGATGCTGCTGCTGGCCCTGCTGACGCTCGCCAACCTGGTCGGCTGATCAGCGTCCTTCCAGCCGGAAGGTCTGCACCACCTCCGCCAGTTGCCGCGCCTGCTCGCGCAGCGACTCGGCCGCCGCCGTGCTCTGCTCCACCAGCGCCGCGTTCTGCTGCGTCATCTGGTCCAGCTGGACGACCGCCTCGTTGACCTGCGTGATCCCGTCCGACTGCTCGGACGAGGCCACCGTGATCTCGCCGATCATCGAGGACACCCGCTGCACCGAGGCCACGATCTCGCCCATCGTCTGCCCGGCGGTGGCCACCAGCCGCGCGCCGGACTCGACCTTGCCGACGCTGTCGCCGATCAGGTCCTTGATCTGCTTGGCCGCCTCGGCCGAGCGCTGTGCCAGCGAACGCACCTCGCCGGCCACGACCGCGAAGCCGCGGCCCTGCTCGCCGGCCCGCGCGGCTTCCACCGCCGCGTTCAG
>NZ_LYVQ01000354.1 GCF_001984095.1 Pelomonas sp. KK5 | reverse complement strand
CGCAGCACTGGGCCGGCGGCAGCTGGCGCAGGCCCGACGGCGGCACGACCAGCTTCACGCCCGGGCAGGTGGCGATGACGCCGGTCCGCCTGTGGCGCAGCCCGCAGAGCGGCGCCGACTATCCGGTCGAATGGACGCTCGTCACGCCGCTCGGCTCGCTCAGGCTGAAGGCGCTGATCGACGCCCAGGAGATCGACGCGCGCGCCAGCACCGGCTTCCGCTACTGGGAAGGCGCGGCGGAGCTGCTGTCAGCTGAATCTCGCCGTTTGGGCGGGGGTTATCTGGAGCTGACCGGGTATGGCGGGCGGCCGGGAGCGATCCCGTGAAGGCGCTGTTCGTCCACGGCATGGGCCGCACGCCGCTGTCGGGCTGGCCGATGCTGGCACGGCTGCGCGCCGGCGGCATGGCGACCGAGACCTTCGGCTACTCGGCGGCGCTCGAATCGTTCGACGCCATCGCCGCCCGGCTGCAGGTGCGTCTGCGCGAGCTGGCCCGCAGCGGCGAGCACTGCTGATCGGCCATTCGCTCGGCGGCGTGCTGCTGCGCCGCGCTGGCCGACCTGCCCGGCGGCCAGCGCCGAGGTCGCGCAGATCATCCTGGACGGCCTGCCCTCGGCCCGGTCCTAAGCCCCGACCAGGCGCCTCAGCACCTGGCCGTAGCCTCGCTCCACCTGCGCGCCGGCCAGCAGCCCGCGTTCCTTCAGCCAGGCATGCAGCTCCGGCAGGCGGTAGCTGGGCACCGTCGGCACCAGATGGTGCTCGAAGTGGAAGTTCACGTAGTTGGGCGCCACGGTCAGGCGCTCCCACCAGCGGGCCTCGACGGTACGCGTATTGGTCCAGATGTCGGTGCTGCGCGTACCGGGCAGCGCGCCGTGCTCGGCGGCGTTGCGGATGCGGCTGAAGGCCATGTAGCTCGTCAGCCAGGCCAGCGGCCAGAGCAGATAGGCGAGCGGGTGGCCGGCGGCCCAACAGGCCGCGAGCATCAGCGCATTGACCAGCGCGATGCGGCGCAGGTTCCACAGCAGCGCGCGCGGGCTGAGTCGACGCGGCGGCACGCCGCCCGCCTGGTAGCTGTAGCCCTGGACGCCGCGGCTGCCATACAGCATCGCCAGCGAGAGCATCGCGCGCAGGCCCGAGCGGCCCGCCAGGTCGCGCCCGAGCTTGCGCAGCAGCGAGGCGCGGGCGACGGGATAGCCGGCGTAGTTGGACAGGTCCGGATCCTCGGCGGTGCCGGTCTTCACGTGATGCGTCATGTGGTAGCCGCGGTAGATCGCCAGGTCCACGAAGACCGGGGCGCCGCAGAGCCACTGGCCGACGCACTCGCCCTGCGAGCGCGAAGAGAAGAAGGAACGGTGCGCGCACTCGTGCGTCAGGATGCCCAGGCCCAGTTGCCGGCCGCCCAGCACGACCAGCGCGACGGCCCCGCTGAGCCAGCCCGGCCAGACCATCACCAGCGCGAAGGCGCCGATGATCAGCGCCCAGTTGAAGGCCAGCATGCGCCACGCGATCGCGTCCGACTTGCGCAGGAACTGCTGCAGCGCCTCGCGCGGGATCGGCTCGATTCTTGTGTCTTCCATGGCAGGGATTGGAACGAATCCCACACAATCTGCGTTGTCTCCAACCGCCAATGTGTTGATATGAAAACACGTGTCGCCATCGTGCTGACCGAACGGGTCTGGGCCGGCGGCGTATTCCTGGCGCAGGAGCTCCTGCTGGTGGCCGGCACGCTGCAGTCGCGCAGCACGGACGTCGAGGCGAGCCGGCTGTTCGATGTCGTGCTGGTCGGCGACGGGCCGGTGCGCAGCCTGGCGGGCCTGGTCATCACGCCCGATGTGCCGCTGGGCCGCGCGGCCCGGCAGCGCTTCGACGTGGTGCTGGTGCCGGTCCAGTTCGCGCCGACCTTGCAGGCCAGCCCGGAAGAGGCTCGCCTGGCCGCCTGGATCGCCGCCCAGCACGGCCGAGGCGCACTGGTCGTCAGCCTGCACGGCGCCGTGCTGCTGGCCCGCAGCGGGCTGCTCGACGGCAGGCAGGCCACCGGCCCGATCGGCGACCAGGCGCTGTTCGCGCAGGCATTTCCGCAGGTGCGCTACACGCCGAGCCGGCGCATCGTCGTCAGCGGGCAGATCATCTGCGCAGGCGGCATCAACCCGACGGTGGACGTCTGCGCCCACCTGGTCGAGCGCTTCGCCGGCCGCGCGGCCTCACGCCGCTTCCTGCGCCATGCGTCCACCGAGTCGCTGCCCTCCTACGAGCAGCTGGGCGTCTGGAGCGCGCAGTTCAAGCAGCATGGCGACGAAGCGGTGCTGAAGGCCCAGCAGCTGGTGGAAGCCGGCCTCGCGCAGCCGACCGGCCTGGCCGCGCTGGCCCGCGCGGTGCACCTGAGCGAGCGGACGCTGTCGCGCCGCTTCGCCGCCGCCGTGGGGAGCACGCTGCGTGCCTACACCGCGGAGTGCCGGCTGGAGCAGGCTCGCATCCTGCTGCGCGACGGCAGCGAGCCGCTGATGCTGATCGCCGACGAATGCGGCTATGCCAGCGTCAGCGCGCTGGTGCGGGCCTTCACGGCCCGGCACGGCGTGAGCCTGCTGCGCTACCGCGGCAGCAGGCCCTGACGATCAGTGGGCGCCACCGGCATCGGCCGGCGCCACGCCCGCCAGCCGCGGCGGCCGCTTCGTGAACCAGATGCTGATGATCAGCAGCAGGAAGACGATCGCCGAGCCGTAGAAGATGTCGTCGGCCGCGCGGGTGAAGGCCTGCTGATCCACCAGCCGGTTGATCTGCGCCCAGGCCTGCTCGGCGCTGAAGCCGCCGGCCTGCAGCGTGGCCGCGGTCTGGCCGGCGATCGGGTTGCCCTGGGCCAGCACCTCGGTCAGGTGCACATGGTGCAGCGTGGCGCGGTTCTCCCAGATCGTCGTGGACAGGCTGGTGCCCATCGCGCCGGCAGTGATGCGCACGAAGTTCGACAGGCCCGCCGCCGCGGGAATGCGGTGCGGCTCGATGCCCGACAGGGTGATCGTCGTCAGCGGGATGAAGAAGAAGGCCATCGCCCCGCCCTGCAGCAGCGTGGGCAGCATGATGGAGCGGAAGTCGGTGCCGGTGGTGAAGTTCGAGCGCATGTACAGCACCACCGCGAACATCACGAAGGCGAAGCTGGCCATCACGCGCGGGTCC
The DNA here is from genome assembly GCF_001984095.1 of Pelomonas sp. KK5. Taxonomy (GTDB): domain Bacteria; phylum Pseudomonadota; class Gammaproteobacteria; order Burkholderiales; family Burkholderiaceae_C; genus KK5. The sequence goes on along the minus strand of NZ_LYVQ01000354.1, from coordinate 989 downwards.
CATTTCGACACGTTCTTGCCGGCGATCGGCGAGAGGATGATCGCCAGGATCCCCACCGGCGCCAGCGCCATGCCGGCATCGGTGGCGGTGTAGCCCATCCACTGCTGCAGCCACAGCGGCAGCAGCACCACGTTGCCGAAGAACAGGCCGTAGGCGATGGACAGCGAGATCGCGCCGAAGAAGAAATTGCGCCCGCCGAACAGGCGCAGGTCCACGACCGGATGCGCGTCGGTCAGCTCCCAGATCACGAAGAACAGGAAACCCACCACCGCCAGCACCGCCAGCAGCTGGATCTGGCCGCTGTGGAACCAGTCGAGCTCCTTGCCCTTGTCCAGCATCAGCTGCAGCGAACCGACCCACAGCACCAGCAGCGCCAGGCCGACCGCGTCGATCGGCAGTTTCTTCACCGGCGTGTCGCGCTTGCGGTAGATGCTCCAGGTGAAGAAGGCCGCGATCAGGCCCACCGGCACGTTGATGTAGAAGATCCAGGGCCAGGAGATGTTGTCGGTGATCCAGCCGCCGAGCAGGGGCCCGACGACCGGCGCGACAAGCGTGGTCATCGCCCACAAGGCCAGGGCCATGCCGGCCTTCTCCTTCGGATAGCTGGCCAGCAGCAGGGTCTGCGACAGCGGGATCATCGGCCCCGCCACCAGGCCCTGCATCACGCGGAACAGCACCAGCGTCTCCAGCGAATGGGCGAAGCCGCACAGCCAGGACGAGAGCACGAACAGCAGGATGCTGCCCATGAACAGGCGCACGGCGCCGAAGCGCTGGGTGAGCCAGCCGGTCAGCGGCACCGAGATCGCGTTGGCGACGCCGAAGCTGGTGATGACCCAGGTGCCCTGCACCGGGCTCACGCCCAGGTCGCCGGCGATGGCGGGCAGCGACACGTTCGCGATGGACGAGTCCAGCACGTTCATGAAGGTGGCCAGCGACAGCGCCAGGGTGCCCAGGATCAGGGGCATGCCGCTCAGCGGCGGGGGCGGCAC
>NZ_LYVQ01000353.1 GCF_001984095.1 Pelomonas sp. KK5 | reverse complement strand
ATAGGCGACCTCCCAGGTCCAGTTGGGCCGGACCTCCTTCGCGGCCAGATCGGCGCCGCGGCGGGCCAGCTCCAGCTCGCGCCGCGCGGCGAGCACGGCGGGGCTGCCGGCGACGAAGTCCTCCTCAGCCGGCATCGCCAGCGCCGGCAACGGCGCCAGCGCATCGGGCCGCAGCCCCACCCAGCGCTGCAGCGCGATGAAGGCGCCGGCCTGCTGCTGGCGGGCCTGCTCGCTCTCGTCCTCGGCCGTGCCGAGTTCGGCGGCCAGGCCCAGCACCGGCGCCGCCTCGCCGCCCGCGCCGGCCAGCCGGGCGCGCGCGGCGTCCATCTCCTCGCGGAAGCGGGCCTCAAGCTCCACGGCCAGCTGCAGCGCGGCATCCGCATACCAGGCATCGACGTAGGCCAGCGCCGCGCGCAGCCGCGCATCCGCCTCGGCAATGCGGGACTGGGTGGCCTCGCGCTCGCCCATCGCCTCGGCGACGGCCGCGCGGGCGGCGCGCTTGTCGGCCGGCACCCATTCCTGGCTGAGGCCGATGCGCTTCATCGTCATCGGCTCACGCCCGCCGGATGTGGGCTGGTTGTCGATGCCGGCGCGCAGCATCGGGTCGGGCAGTTGGGCCGCGGCCCGCGAGGATTCGGTGGCGCCGTGTGCCGCGGCGCGCGCGGCTCGGGCCGCCTCGGAGCGCTGGACGCTGAGGTCCAGCGCCTGGTCGAAGGCAAGCGTTTGCGCGGCGGCCAGCGCGGCCGCGCACAGGAGAAAGGCAGACATGGAAAACTCCGAAGACGAACGAAAACCGGGCGGTTCAGTCGACGACGACGGAGCGGATCAGACTCTCAGCCTGAGCGTGGAAAGGAAGAGCGGGTCCGGTGGCGGCCGCAGCGCCGGCGCGGCGGCCGGCGGAAACTGCAGCGTCGCTTCCGGCACGGGCGGCAGCTCGATCACCTGCAGCAGCATCGGTGGCGAGGCCGTCGCCGGCTTGGCCGCCTCGAAATGCTGGCCCGGGTCGGCGGCATGCTGGTGGCACAGCGTCGGCTGGTCCATGTCCATGCCCTCGCAGTCCATGCCGGCCATCGCCGTCATCTGCTGCGGGCAGACGTAGCGCGCCATCGCCAGCTGCGAGAACAGCAGCGACAGGACGACGAGCAGCGCGGTGAACAGGCGATGGGTGGAGCGGCGCATGGGCAGGCGAAGTCTAGCGCCCAATGAAAAGGGCCGCCCCGAAGGCGGCCCTGGCGGTCAGTCGAACCTCAAGATTACTTGTGGTACGCGGTCTCGCCGTGCGAGGTGATGTCCAGGCCCTCGCGCTCGGCGTCTTCGCTGACGCGCAGGCCGACGGTCATGTCCACGATCTTGTAGGCGATCAGCGAGACGACACCCGACCAGACGATGGTCACCAGCACGGCCTTCAGCTGCACCAGGAACTGCGAGCCGATCGAGTAGGCATCCGGGGTGATGGCCGCGGCCGTCACCCAGTCGCCGACGGCCGAGGGGCCGCCCAGGGACGGGCTGTTGAAGATGCCGGTCAGCAGCGCGCCGACGATACCGCCGACACCGTGCACGCCGAACACGTCGAGCGAGTCGTCCGCGCCGATGATCTTCTTCAGGCCGGTCACGCCCCACAGGCAGGCGAAGCCGGCGATGAAGCCGATGATCAGGCCGCCACCGATGCCGACGTTGCCGGCAGCCGGGGTGATCGCCACCAGGCCGGCGACGGCGCCGGAGGCTGCACCCAGCATCGAGGCCTTGCCCTTCAGCAGCGACTCGCCGATGCACCAGGCCAGCACGGCGGCAGCGGTCGCCATCAGCGTGTTGATGAAGGCCAGGGCGGCGAAGCCGTTGGCTTCCAGCGCGGAGCCGGCGTTGAAGCCGAACCAGCCCACCCACAGCAGCGAGGCACCGACCATCGTCAGCGTCAGGCTGTGCGGCGTGAAGGCTTCCTTGCCGTAGCCGATACGCTTGCCGACCATGAAGGCGCCCACCAGGCCGGCGACGGCGGCGTTGATGTGCACGACCGTGCCGCCGGCGAAGTCCAGCGCACCCCATTGCCAGATCATGCCGGCGGTGGCGTTGACCTTGTCGACCACGTCAGCCGAGGTGTAGGCATCCGGGCCGGCCCAGAACCAGACCATGTGGGCGATCGGCAGGTAGCTGAAGGTGAACCACAGCGCCAGGAACAGCAGGCAGGCCGAGAACTTGATGCGCTCGGCGAAGGCGCCGACGATCAGGCAGGCGGTGATGCCGGCGAAGGTGGCCTGGAAGCAGGCGAACACGATCTCGGGGATGTAGACGCCCTTGGAGAAGGTCGCCGCATTCGAGAAGGTGCCGGCCACGTTGTCCCAGATGCCCTTCATCAGGATCCGGTCGGTGCCGCCGATGAACTTGTTGCCCTCGGTGAAGGCCAGGCTGTAGCCGTACAGGGCCCACAGCACCAGGATCATCGAGAAGGCGACCATCACCTGCATCAGCACGGACAGCATGTTCTTGCTGCGCACCAGGCCGCCGTAGAACAGTGCAAGACCCGGCACCGTCATCATGATGACCAGCAGGGTGGACAGCAGCATCCAGCTGGTATCGCCCTTGTTGGGCACCGGCTGGGGCGCGGCCGAGGCAGCCTCGGCGGGAGCGGAAGCAGCGGCAGCGCCGGAAGCGGCTGCAGCGGGAGCTTCGGCGGCAGGCGCGGAGGCCACGGCCGCGGGCGCATCGGCCGGGGGCGAGGCCGCCGGATCCTGGGCCCAGGCGGCCGGTGCCAACACCGCGGCAGCCAGCGCCAGCGAGGCGAGAAGTTTCTTGATCACGAGTCGTTCTCCAATGGCTCTGTTGTTCTTACAGGGCGTCCTGCCCCGTTTCGCCGGTGCGGATGCGCACCACCTGGTCCAGCGGCGAGACGAAGATCTTGCCGTCGCCGATCTTGCCGGTGCGGGCCGCCGTCTCGATCGCCTCGATGACGCGGTCCACCACATCGTCGGCCACCGCCGCCTCGATCTTCACCTTGGGCAGGAAGTCGACGACGTACTCGGCGCCGCGGTACAGCTCCGTGTGGCCCTTCTGGCGGCCGAAGCCCTTCACCTCGGTGACGGTCAGGCCCTGCACGCCGATGGCGCTGAGGGCTTCGCGCACCTCGTCAAGCTTGAAGGGCTTGATGACGGCGGTGATCAATTTCATGGGGTGCTCCTGTCTGTTGGCCTGCTGCTGTTCAGAACGTCTTCTTCACGGACACGACCAGCGAGGTCTTGCCGAGATCCTTGTTGCCCGGGCCGACATAGGCCTTGTTGGCATCGGTACCGACCACGGCCGCGCCGAAGGTGAAGCCGGCGAAGTCCTTGTTCAGCGTCAGCGAGTAGTCGGTGTACGAGAACGGGGAGTTGTGCTTGACCGTCTGGTGGCCCACGTGCGGCGTCAGCGTGAAACCGCCACCGACGTCCAGCGCGGCGGACACGTCCAGGTAGCCGCTGTTCTTCGAGTCGGCGAAGCCGAACAGGTTGGTCAGGCTGTGCGAGTACTTGGCCGTCACCGGGCCGAAGCTCAGCGCGCCGTAGACCTCGAAGGTGTTGGCGCTGGGGTTCAGGTCATTGCTCGGATAGGCGTACTGCAGCACGCCGACGTCCAGCGTCAGGCCCTTGGCCACCTCGGTCTTGTAGCCGCCGTAGATGTCCCACTCGACGCCACCGCTGCCGCCGGCGTCCTTGATCCACTTGATCGTCGACAGCCAGGTGCCGACGTAGAAGCCGCTGTCGAAGGCGTAGTCCGCGCCGCCCTGCAGCGCAGGCTTCAGGCGGGTCTGCGAGATGCCGCGATAGCGGTAGTCGCTGGTCACGCTGACGTTGAACGACAGCGGATCGGCGGGCGCCGCCGGGGCCTCATCCGCCAGGGCCGCGCCAGCGGTCAGGGTGAGGGCCAGCAAGGCAAGGGTCGACTTCATCGTGGGCTCCTGATTAGGGGTATTGGGTAGAGAGACAACGCAGACTTCGCACCAGCTTTGCAGCTTCCGTGCCAGCGCCGGAATGGGGCGGACGAGCCCTTCCCGTGGTCATGACTTGGGCTCGAAGACCCATAACCAAGGGCAAACCCGGACGATGAGTCGACAAATGCACCACATTGGTGACGAGTCTTTTGGCCGGCATTCGTGGGATATGCACCGAACTTGTGCGCGAGCGGCCCG
>NZ_LYVQ01000352.1 GCF_001984095.1 Pelomonas sp. KK5 | reverse complement strand
TCGCCTACGTCGGCGGCGTCAACATCATCGAGGACCGGCTGGACATCCACCACGGCCGCAGCGAGCTGCCGCGGCTGGACTTCGCCGTCGAGCTGCGCGGCGAATCGGTGGCGCCGGTGGCGCAGGCGGCGCGCGCGGTCTGGACCCGCGCCTGGCTGGGCCGCGACTTCGGCGAGGAGTTCATCCAGATCAGCCGCAGCCGCAATCCGGTGCGCCGCATCCGCCACCTGCTGCAGAGCCTGCGCATGCCGCGCCAGCCTCGCGGTACGCAAGACCTGACCCCCGTGCGCGTGGCCGTGGTGCTGCGCGACAACCTGCGCCAGCGGCGCACGATCGAGCATGCCTACGTGGAGGCGATCCGGCTGGCGCGCCACAGCGTGGACCTGATCTCTCCGTACTTCTACCCGGGCCAGCGCTTTCGCCGGGCGCTCTGCGCGGCGGCGCGGCGCGGCGTGCGGGTGCGCCTGCTGCTGCAGGGCAAGGTGGACTACCGCATCGCCGCGATCGCCGCCCATGCGCTGTACGACGAGCTGCTGGGCCACGGCGTGGAACTCTACGAATACACGCCGGCCTTCCTGCATGCCAAGGTCGCGGTGATCGATGGCCAGTGGGCCACGGTCGGCAGCTCCAACATCGACCCGCTGTCGCTGCTGCTGAACCTGGAGGCGAACGTGCTGGTGCTGGACGAGGACTTCGCCGATGCGCTGCGCAGCGAGATCGACACCGCGCTCGCCGTGTCGACGGAAGTCCGCGAAGGACCGGCCCAGGGCCTGCGCAAGGTGGCAGGCCGCGCGCTGGCCGCCTGGATCGCCTACGTGTACCTGCGCGTGGCCGGCGCGGGTGGCCGGTACTGAGCATTAAAGCCCCGCGCCGCGGCCCCCCCGTTCGCCCTGAGCCTGTCGAAGGGCCTGATGTCGCCGGTGTCTCGCTTCTCGTGAGCCCGGATCAACCGAACACGCTCACGCCCGCGTGCGCCGCCAGCGAGCCGTCGGCCACCAGAGCGGTGGCGCGCTCGATGTCCGGCGCCAGGTAGTGGTCGTCCGGCATCGGGGGGCAGGTCTTGCGCAGCAACGCATGCACGGCTTCCAGCGTCGCCGAGCTCTTCAGCGGCCGCAGGAACTCGATGCCCTGGCCGGCGGCCAGCAGCTCGATGCCGATGATGTGCTCGGTGTTGTCCAGCATGTCGCCGAGACGCCGGGCGCCGAAGGTGGCCATCGAGACATGGTCCTCCTGGTTGGCGCTGGTGGGCAGGCTGTCCACGCTGGCCGGATGGGCCAGCGACTTGTTCTCGCTGGCCAGCGCCGCGGCGGTGACGTGGGCGATCATGAAGCCGCTGTTGAGGCCCGCGTTGGCGGTCAGGAAGGCCGGCAGGCGCGAGACGCCGGTGTCGATCAGCATCGCGATGCGGCGCTCGGCGATGGCGCCCACCTCGGCGATCGCGCAGGCCAGTGCGTCGGCGGCCAGGGCGACGGGTTCCGCATGGAAGTTGCCGCCGCTGATCATGGCCCCATCGTCGGGGAAGACCAGCGGGTTGTCGGTCACCGCATTGGCCTCGCGCAGCAGCACCGTGGCGCAGTGGCGCGCATGGTCCAGGCAGGCGCCCATCACCTGCGGCTGGCAGCGCAGGCAGTACGGATCCTGCACCCGCTCGTCGCCTTCACGATGCGAGGCGCGGATCTCGCTGCCGGCCAGCAGTTGGCGATAGGCGGCGGCCGTCTCGATCTGGCCCGGCTGGCCGCGCACCGCATGGATGCGGGCATCGAAGGGGCCGTCGCTGCCGCGCGCGGCGTCCAGGCTCAGCGAGCCGGTCACCAGCGCCGAGGCGAACAGGGTCTCGAAGCGTAGCAGGCCTTCCAGCGCCAGCGCGGTGGAGGTCTGCGTGCCGTTGATCAGGGCCAGGCCTTCCTTGGCCTGCAGGGCCAGCGGCTTCAGGCCGGCCTTCTCCAGTTCGGCGGCGGCCGGCTTGCGCTGGCCATCGACCAGCATCTCGCCCTCGCCCATCAACGCCAGCGTCATGTGCGACAGCGGCGCCAGGTCGCCCGAGGCACCCACCGAGCCCTTGGCCGGCACGAAGGGCACCAGGCCCGCGTTGAAGCAGTCCAGGATCGCCTGCACGACTTCCATGCGCACGCCCGAGTAGCCGCGCGCCAGCGACGCCGCCTTGGTGGCCAGCATCAGCCGCACGACGGAGGGCTTCAGCGCCTCGCCGACACCCACGCAATGCGAGCGGATCAGGTTGCGCTGCAGGGCGGCCAGCTCATCCTTGCCGATGCGCTTGGAGGCCAGCTTGCCGAAGCCGGTGTTGACGCCGTAGACCGGCTCGTCGCCGGCGGCGGCCTTCTGCACGATGGCGGCGCTGCGCTCGATGGCGTGGGTGGCGTCGGCATGCAGGGTCAGCTGAACATCGCCGTTACGGATGGCGCGCAGGTCGGCCAGGCTCAGCGAGCCGGGGGTGATTTCCAGATTCATTTCTTCTTGCTCTTGTTGATTCATCACGAACGGTCGAGCATGGGCAGGTTCAGCCCTTGCTCGCGGGCGCATTGTTGCGCCTGCTCATAGCCCGCGTCGGCATGGCGCATCACGCCGGTGCCGGGGTCGTTCCAGAGCACGCGTTCCACGCGCTTCGCGGCCGCATCGGTGCCGTCACAGACGATCACCACCCCGCTGTGCTGCGAGTAGCCCATGCCCACGCCGCCGCCGTGGTGCAGGCTCACCCAGGTGGCGCCGCCGGCGGTGTTCAGCAGCGCGTTGAGCAGCGGCCAGTCGGAGACCGCGTCGGAGCCGTCCTTCATGCTCTCGGTCTCGCGGTTGGGGCTGGCGACCGAGCCGCTGTCCAGGTGGTCGCGGCCGATCACGATCGGGGCCTTCAGCTCGCCGCTGCGGACCATCTCGTTGAAGGCCAGGCCGGCGATGTGGCGCTCGCCCAGGCCCAGCCAGCAGATGCGCGCCGGCAGGCCCTGGAAGGCGATGCGCTCGCCGGCCATGTCCAGCCACCGATGAAGCTTCTCGTTATCGGGGAACAGCTCCTTGAGCTTGGCGTCGGTCTTGCGGATGTCCTCCGGGTCGCCCGAGAGCGCCACCCAGCGGAACGGGCCCTTGCCTTCGCAGAACAGCGGGCGCACATAGGCGGGCACGAAGCCCGGGAAGTCGAAGGCGTTCTTCACGCCCTGGTCGAAGGCGACCTGGCGGATGTTGTTGCCGTAGTCCACCGTCGGGATGCCAAGCGACTGGAAGTCCAGCATCGCCTGCACGTGCACCGCGCAGCCGCGGGCGGCGGCGGCCTTCAGGTCGGCATGCTGGGCCGGGTCGGCGGCAGCGGCCTTCCACTGCTCGACCGTCCAGCCGGTGGGCAGGTAGCCGTTGATCAGGTCGTGGGCGGAGGTCTGGTCGGTGACGAGGTCGGGCTTGATGGCGGTGCCGGCCTTGCAGCGGGCGGCCAGCACGGGCAGCAGGTCGGCCGCGTTGCCGAGCAGGGCGATGGACTTGGCTTCGCCGGCGGCGGTGTAGCGGGCGATGCGGGCCAGCGCGTCGTCGAGGTCGGTGGCCTGTTCATCGACATAGCGGGTCTTCAGGCGGAAGTCGATGCGCGACTGCTGGCATTCGATCGTCAGCGAACAGGCGCCGGCGAAGGTGGCCGCCAGGGGCTGCGCGCCGCCCATGCCGCCGAGGCCGGCGGTCAGCACCCACTTGCCCTTCAGCGAGCCGCCGTAGTGCTGGCGGCCGGCCTCGGCGAAGGTTTCATACGTGCCCTGCACGATGCCCTGCGAGCCGATGTAGATCCAGGAGCCGGCCGTCATCTGGCCGTACATCATCAGGCCCTTGCGGTCGAGCTCGTTGAAGTGCTCCCAGGTGGCCCAGGCGGGCACCAGGTTGCTGTTGGCCAGCAGCACGCGGGGTGCGTCCGCATGGGTGCGGAACACGCCGACCGGCTTGCCGCTCTGGACCAGCAGGGTCTCGTCGTCGCCGAGCGTCTTCAGCGTGGCCAGGATCTGCTCGAAGCAGTCCCAGTTGCGCGCGGCCTTGCCGATGCCGCCATAGACCACCAGCGCGTCCGGGTTCTCGGCCACGGCCGGGTCCAGGTTGTTCTGCAGCATCCGGTAGGCGGCCTCCGTCAGCCAGCTCTTGCAGTGCAGCGTGGTGCCGGTGGGGGCGCGGACCGGGCGGGGG
>NZ_LYVQ01000351.1 GCF_001984095.1 Pelomonas sp. KK5 | reverse complement strand
CGCCGGCACGGCCTGCGCGGCGCCTCTGCCGAGGCCGCGCTGGGCTTCCCGGTGTTGTTCGAGCAGGTGCTGCCGGCGCTGCCGCAGGGGCGGCTGGCGGTGCTCTTCCATGCGATCGCCGCGCTGGATGATTGCAATCTGGCCCATCGCGGCGGCCTCGAGGGCCTGCGGGACGCCCAGGCGATGGCGCGCGGCTGGCTCGCCGACCGGACCGTCGCCCACGCCCGTGCCATCGGCCTTGCGTTCGAACGGCGACGGCTTTCGCCAGGCGGCGCCGCCGACATGCTGGCCGCCGCCTGCTGGTACGAGCGCCTGACGACATGCCCGCCTCCTTCGCCCTGATGTTCTCCGGCCAGGGCAGCCAGCATCCACAGATGCTGCGCTGGCTGCCCGGCGGCGACTGGCGGGCCGTCCTCGCCGACCCGGAGCGCGCGGCACGCAATGCCTTCGCCCAGCCGCTGTTGACCCGCACCGGCCTGGCCGCCTGGCAAGACCTGGCCCCGCGGCTGCCGCCGCCGGCCGCCATGGCCGGCTACAGCGTCGGCGAGCTGGCGGCGTTCGCCGCGGCGGGCGTGTTCGATGCCGACGCCGCCATCGAGCTGGCCGGCCTGCGCGCCGCCGCGATGGACGCCTGCCCGCCGGGCGGCCTGCTGGCCGTCAGCGGTGCGGCGCAGCTGGCATGGCCCGGCCTGGAGATCGCTATCCGCAACGCGCCCGAGCTGCACATCCTCGGCGGCCCCGACGCGGCCTTGCAGAAGGCCGAGGCGGCCTTCACGGCCCGCGGCCTGCGCTGCACGCGGCTGAAGGTGCAGGTGGCCTCGCACACCTCGCTGATGCGCTGGGCCGCCCGGGCCTTCGCGGCCGAGCTGGCCATGCGCCCGCTGCAGCCCCCGCGCCACCGGCTGCTCGACAGCCGCGGCGACACCATCCGCAGCCCCATATCGGCCGCCGCCACGCTGGCCGCCCAGATCGACCATGCGGTGCACTGGGACGACACGCTCGACGCCCTCCAGGCCCGCCAGCCCGCCTGCGCGCTGGAGATCGGCCCCGGCAGCGCGCTGGCCACGATGTGGAACCAGCGCTTCCCCGGCACGCCCGCCCGCTCGGCCGACGAGTTCGAGAGCGCGGAGGCGGTGGCCGCCTGGGTGCTCGCGAGACTCTGATCAGTCCTCGCCGTGGGTGTTGCCGAGGCCTTCGGCATCGATGCCCATGCTCTTGCCGTCCACGCCGTCGAAGAAGAAGGGCTGGCGGGCCTTCCTGCGCGGCGCCACCTCGTCCATCGTCTTCGCGTCGTAGAGGCGCCCGCCCTGCATCACCTGGCTGATGCGGTCGCTCTGGCGGATGTCCTTGAGCACGTCGCCGTCGATGATCACCAGGTCGGCCAGCTTGCCGGCCTCCAGCGAGCCGACGTCGCGGTCCAGGCCCAGGTAGTGGGCCGGGTTGGCGGTGGCGGTGCGGATCGCCTCCAGCGGGCTCATGCCGCCCAGTGCGAAGGTCCACATCTCCCAGTGCGCGCCCAGGCCCTCGCGCTGGCCGTGGGCGCCGATATTGACCGGCAGGCCGGCGCGCTGCAGCGCGGTGGCCGACTTCGCCACCGCGATCACGTTGTAGTCGGCATCCGGCGCCAGTTCGCGGCGCACGCTGCGCGACTGCAGCAGCGTCGGCGGCACGTAGCGCGACAGCAGCGGGTGCTGCCAGACGTCGGTATGGGCGTACCAGTAGTGCTCGCCGTCCAGGCCGCCGAAGGCGACGATCAGCGTCGGCGTGTAGCCCACCTGGGTCTGCGTCCAGAGCTGGGTCACGTCGTCGTAGACCTTCGCCACCGGCAGCGCGTGCTCGATGCCGGTATGGCCGTCCACCACCATGCTCATGTTCATCTGGAACAGCGAGCCGCCCTCGGGCACCACCATCATCCCCGTCTCGCGAGCGGCGGCGATGATCTGCTGGCGGGCGTCGCGGCGCAGCTGGTTGTAGCTCTTGACGCTGATCGCGCCCTCGGCCTTCTGGCGCTTCAGGTGGGTCAGTGCATCCTCGTAGTTACCGATCGTGGCGGTGAAGGGCGCCTTGGCGCCGTAGAGGATGGTGCCGGTGGAGTAGATGCGCGGCGCGACGATGGCGCCGGCCCGCTGCATCTCGGCCGCCGTGAAGATCTCGCCGTTGCGGTTGGACGGGTCGTGCAGCGTGGTCACGCCGAAGGCCAGCGAGGCGTAGTTGACCCAGCTCTGCTGCGGCACGATCTCGTTCTCGCCCATGGCGCCGTGCCAGTGCGCGTCGACCAGGCCGGGGATGATGGTCTTGCCGCGCGCGTCGATGCGCTGCGCGTCGGCCGGCACCTGCACCTCGCCGGCACGGCCGATGGCGGCGATGCGATCGCCGTTGACGACGATGACGCCGTCCTCGATCACTTCGTCACCCTTCATCGTGGCGATGCGCGCGCCGCTGATCGCGATGCGGCCCGCCGGCTTGTCGGCCTTCTGCATGAAGCCGATCGGCTGGCCCGCCTCGGCCGGCTTGAAGGGCTTGCTGCCGGGCTCGAAGGCCTCGCTCAGCGCGGTGCTGAACAGCTGGTCGCCGAGGACGAAGTGGACGCGGCCCGAATCGCCGCTCCAGTCCATGTACTCGCCGGCGTTGACGTCCAGCTGCCGGACCGGCAGCGCCTCCATCTTCGCGCCGACGGTGACCGGCTTGCCGGCCGCCGGCAGCGGCGTCACAAAGGCATGGAAGCGTTCGACGAAGCCGAGCCACCTGCCGTCGGGCGAGACCGCGTACTCGCTGGCGAAGTCGCTGCGGGCCACCTCGGTCTCCGAGCGATCCTTCAGCTCGATGCGGACCAGCTTGACCTGCGTGTCCACCTCGCCGGTGGAGACGCTGCGGGTGATGTAGACCGCGTCGCTGCGCTCGCCGAACTGCGGCGCGCCGCCGTCCTTGGCGATGCGCAAGGCCTGGCCCTTGCCGTCCGCCGCGGCCAGGTAGACGCCGGTGTCCAGCCCCTGCCAGGGCGTGGTCAGGAAGCCGCCGCGGGCCTTGACGTAGGCGACGGTCTTGCCGTCCGGCGAGAAGCGCGGCGCGAGGTACTTGCCCGGCGCCGGCGTGACCACCGTCTCGCGCCCGCTGGCCAGGTCGCGCACCCGCACCGCGCCGAGCTTCGCGTCGTTCCAGCTGACGTAGACCAGGCGCTTGCCGTCGCGCGAGAAGCTGGGGAAGTATTCGAGCTGCTCGTCGCTGGTGGTGAGGCGACGCGGCGTGCCGTTCGGGAGATCCTTGACGTAGAGCTTGCCCAGCGCCGAATAGACGACGCGGGAACCATCCGGCGACACCCGCGCCCAGCGCAGCTGGTGCACCGCGAACTCGGCCGGGGCCACCTCTTGCGGCACGCGCAGCGCCTCGCGCACCTCGCGGGTGTCGTTCACATGGAAGGGGATCTCCGCCGCCGTGCCCTTGAGCGGGTTGACGCGCCAGAGCTTGCCCTGGGCCCAGACGACGATCGCCTTGGCATCGGGCGTCCAGGCGAAGGCCGGGTACACGCCGTTGACCGACCAGGCCTCCTGCAGGTCGCGCTCCAGGCCGGTCCAGGCCGGCGTCTCGGCGCCGGTCGCCAGGTCCTTCAGGAACAGCGCGGTCTGCTGCGCGCCACCGGGCTGGCGCAGCCGGCGCACGAAGGCGAGGTACCTGCCGTCGGGCGAGGGCGTGGGCCGCACGGCGCCGCCGGGGCCGGTGACGAAGGGCTCGACCGAGCCGTCCGACAGGTCCTGGCGGAAGATGCGGAAGATCTCGCCGTTGCTGTCCTTGTTGTATTCGAAGACGCGGCCCGGCGTGGTGTCCTGCGAGTAGTACAGGAACTTGCCGTCGGGCGACACGGCGGGCTCGCCGAGGTCCTTCTGCCAGTTGGGCTTCTCGTTGAGCTGCACGCCCTTGGCGGTGGCCTCGGTCGAGTACATCCAGATCTCGCCGGAGCCCAGCGAACGGGTGCCGGTGTAGTGCTTGCGGGCCAGGATGTACTTGCCGCCGGGATGCCAGACCGGGTTGTTCAGCAGGCGGAAGTCTTCCTTGGTCAGCGCGTGGGGCTCGCTGCCGTCGGCATTCATGATCCAGACGTTGTCGCCGCCGCCGGCATCGCTGAGGTAGGCGATGCGCTTGCCGTCGGGCGAGAAGCGGGCCTGCTGCTCCCAGGCGATCGAGTGGGTCAGCGCCTTGGCCTCGCCGCCGTCGATCGGCAGCGTGTACAGGTCGCCCAGCAGGTCGAAGACCAGGGTCTTGCCGTCCGGGCTCACGTCCACGCTCATCCACGTGCCGCTGCGCGTGTCGAGGT
>NZ_LYVQ01000350.1 GCF_001984095.1 Pelomonas sp. KK5 | reverse complement strand
GGAGACCGCCACCGCCGAGCCCCGCAGCCGCCCAGGCCGCAGCGCTGCCAACCCGACACGTCGCACACCATCGCCCGGGTTTCCACCGATGCCCCGCCAGCGCCTCACGACATCAAATACGAGCAACAACTCGGATTAAGCAGTCTCTCGGGTTGACCTTTCCCGTATTCCCAAGGACACCAGATGCTGACCCACCCGAAACTCTTCGCCCTGACGGCCACCGCGCTGTGCGTCGCCAATGCCTGGTCGCAGGACGCCAGCCAGCAACTCGACACCGTCACCGTCACCGCCCAACGTCGCGAGCAGGTCATCACCCAGGTGCCGATGAGCGTGGCCGCCATGAGCGGCGCCGCGCTGGAAAAGCAGAGCCTGCGCGACATCACCGACATCAGCCGCGTCACGCCGGGCCTGACGCTCAGCAGCCCCGACCCGTCCGGCGAATCGAACGTGTCCATCCGCGGCATCAGCAGCCCGATCGGCCAGGCCACGACCGGCATCTACATCGACGACGTGCCGGTGCAGATCGGCAACTTCGCCAGCTGCCCGATCCTGTGCGGCGGCAATGCGATGCCCAAGATATTCGATATCGACCGCGTGGAGGTGCTGCGCGGCCCGCAGGGCACGCTCTACGGCGCGAGTTCCGAAGGTGGCGCAGTGCGCTTCATCACGCAGGCGCCGAAGATGCGCGGCGAGCTGACCGGCCTGGTCCACGGCGAACTGTCGAGCTGGCAGGGTGGCGCGCCGAGCGTCGAGGCCGGCCTGGTGCTCGACGCGCCGATCGCCACCGACCTCGCCGGCTTCCGCCTGAGCCTGTGGCAGCAGCACCAGGGCGGCTACGTGGACGCCTACTCGCCCGGCAGCGGCGCGCGGGTCAAGCGCAACATCAACTCGGAGAACTCGCGCGTGGCCCGCCTCGCGGTGAAGCTGACGCCGACGGACCGTCTCAGCATCACGCCGAGCTACTACTACCAGGACACCCGGTCAGCTGATCGTGCCAGTTATGTCGAGGCGCTGGGGCTGGACAGGAGCGCGGCCAATATCGCCCAGCCGGCCAAGGACCGCTTCGGCATCGCGTCCATCGCCGCCGACTACGACTTCGACAGCATCGCCGCCAAGCTGATCGTGTCGAACCTGCGCCGCACCGAGCGCCGCACCGACGACTACTCCAACCTCGCCGAAGGCCGCGAGTACCTGAACAACCTGAACCTGCCGGATGGCTTCCCCACTGCCGCGCTGTGGGAGCCGCTGCCCGCCACCAAGGGCGCCGCCACCGCCGCCGGCCTCACGACCAACCGCCAGAACACGACGACGGCCGAGCTGCGCTTCAGCTCGGTGGACGGCAAGGGCGACCGCCTCTCGTGGATCGCCGGCGCCTACTTCCAGCGCGCGAAGCAGGGCTATGCGCAGGACATCCTCGAGAACGTTGCCCTGCTGTCCTCGATGTACGACGTGCTCTGGACCGGCGGCAGCGGCGCGCTGTACAGCCCGCAGGACCCCCTCGGCGGCAACATCAGCTACACCGAGAACGACCACTTCAACACCACGCAGCAGGCGCTCTACGGCGAGGCCAGCTACAAGGTCACGGGCACCCTCACCGCCTCGATGGGCCTGCGCCTGACCCGCGCCACCACTTCCTTCGACAGCGCGCTCGACGGCTGGTGGGCCGCCGGCCCCAGCAGCTACAGCGGCAGCAGCCAGGAACACCCCGTCACGCCCAAGCTCGGCCTGGCCTGGCAGGCCACGCCGCAGAGCCTGTTCTACGCCACCGCAGCCAAGGGCTTCCGCCCCGGCGGCGCCAATCCCTCGCTGGCCTCCAACCCGATCTGCGGCGGCGACCTGGCCGCGCTGGGCGGCGCCAGCGCCGAGCCGCTGATCTACAAGTCGGACTCGGTGTGGAGCTACGAGGCCGGCACCAGGCAGACGCTGGCCGGCGGCGCGGTGCAGCTCTCGGGCAGCCTGTTCTGGATCAACTGGCGCGACGTGCAGACCCAGGTGATGCTGCCCACCTGCGGCTTCGGCTACATCGACAACGTCGGCACCGCCACCAGCAAGGGCTTCGACCTGGAGCTGCAGGCCAAGCCGAGCCGCGCGGTGACGCTGAACGCGGCCATCGGCTACAACCGCGCCGCCTACACCCAGTCGGTGACCAACAAGGGCTATACGCTGGGCCTGTCGCCGGTGCAGTACCTGGTGAAGGACGGCGACGCCCTGCCCACGCCGCGCTGGACCGCGAGCCTGGGCGCCGAATACGGCTGGCAGTGGACGGGCCTCGGCAAGGCCTACGCCCGCGCCGACTACCAGTTCGCCAGCGGCTACGACCGCGTCGGCAGCGAAGGCACGCAGAACTACGACCCCGCCACGCAGGACGTGCGCGCGCTGCACCTCGTCAACCTGCGCGCCGGCCTGAAGGCGGGCGCCTGGGACTGGAGCGTCTACCTGAAGAACGCGCTGAACAATCGCACCGAGATGAGCCGCTTCCACAGCTACCCGGCCGCCTCCTTCGATGGACACCCTTCGGCCTACTACTACGGCACGGCGCTGGCCCCGCGCATGGTGGGTGTGGCGGCGAACTACCGCTTCTGATGACGCTTGCCGGCAGCGCTGTCGGCCCGAACCTGCTACAAACACGGTCCCATAACGCTCGATTCGAGCGCATAGCCAGAGGGACCGGACGATGAGCAGCGACAAATACCTGACCGTCAAGGAGTGGCAGAAATTCGCCAAGGGGCGCGGCTACAAGGACGAGGCGCTGGTCAAGGCGCTCACCGCCGCCGAGAAGGCCGAGAACGAGGGCGCGACCGAGCACCTGAAGGTGCTGTTCGAGCTGGAGGAGCAGGGCCGCGCGCTGCTCAAGCTCAACAAGGGCGACAAGAAGCTCGAGTCCTACCTCGAGGACATGTACAAGCCGCTGAAGAAGTACCGCAAGGATGCGGAGAAGGCGGTGGACAAGGCGGCCGAGCGCGAGTCCGAGGAGGACGGCGATTCCACCGCGGCGATGCAGCACGCGATGATCCCGCTGATCCGCGCGATCAAGAAGGGCACGGAGGCGCAGGCGCTGATCGCGGTGGGCGGCAAGGACACGGCCGTGCTGCTCTCCAAGAAGGCCATCTCCCCCAGCCGGCGCGAGATGATGCTGAAGTGGCTGGGCGCCAGCGGCGGCGTGCGCTGGATCAAGGCGGTCTGCCTGTTCGAGGAGAACGCCCACACCTTCGTCGTCGAGGGCGCGGCGGCCGGCCTGGCCAAGAAGCTCAAGGCCGCGCTGCTGGCCCAGGTGGAGCTGCGGCTGAACGTGCGGGTGCGCGGGGACGATCCCAACGACATCGACGCGGAACTCGGCGAGGCGCAGGACGAGGCCGAGCAGGAGGAGAGCGAGGAGGACGACGACGTCACCGAGGAGATCACCGCCAGCGACGACAGGGGCGAGGACGCAGATGAAGGCGGCGAGCACGAAGCCGACGAACAGGCGCCCGACCCCGACAAGGCCCGCTTCAAGGAACAGCTGACCCGGCTCGCGCCGCTGGCCCTGGCCGCGCTGAAGGCCGGCAGCGGCGATGTGTCGCGGATCCGCGCGGTGATGGATTTCGCCCGAGAGAAGGGCGAGGAACATAACTACAAGGCCGCACTGACCGCGCTGGAGCGGCTGGACAAGCTGCTGGCCGAGCACGCGCCCCCGCCCGCTGCCGAGCCGCCCGCGGTCGATCCCGCTGCGGCCTTCAACGCCCGCCTGGCCGCGCTGCTGCCGCGCATCAAGGACGCGCTCGCCGCCGGCGCCCCGGCGGACCTGAAGCTCAAGGTCAGCGAGGCCGGCGTGGCCGCGCGCAAGCACGAGTACGACGGCGCCCACGCGCTGCTGGACCAGGCCGAGCAGATGCTGGCCCCGGCCGGCCGCCGCGTCGACCCGAAGATCGCCTTCACCCAGACGCGGCTGGACTGGGACCGCGCGCGCAAGCAGGTGCAGGCCGAGCTGCGCCGGCTTGAGGTGGCGCTGCTGGAGCAGTGCAAGGACGAGCCCGACTTCGCCGAGATCTCCGCCAACACCGGCCTGCTGTACACGCTGCTGGACTCGCTGGACGAGCGCCTGATCGACAAGCTCGACGAGGCGGTCAACGCCGAAGACCCGGCGCAGCGCCAGGCCCGCCACCACGAGGCGCGCGGCATCGTCGACGAATACCTGGCCTTCGTGCGCAGCGACGGGCTGCTGCACGACATCGACCAGAGCGACTTCGTCGACATCGCGCTGGCCTCTTCGCTCACCACGCAGCTGACCGCGATGGCCCGCCAGCTCGACAGCGCCGCCGCCTGAAGAACGAACGCCCCAAGGAGCCCGCCATGGACC
>NZ_LYVQ01000349.1 GCF_001984095.1 Pelomonas sp. KK5 | reverse complement strand
GCGCAGCAGCGGTCTCGATGGCGCGACGGTTGTCGTCGATGGCGCTGCGCAGGCCGGCGGCGTCGGCGGCGGGGAAGTAGGCGGTGCGGCAGTAGGCGGCGACCTTGAGCCCGGCCGCGCGGATGGCGGCGGCGGCACGCTCGGGATGGCGCTCGTCGACCTCCTGGCGCCAGGGCGTGATCCAGCCGAAGCCGGCGGCGGCGATGCGTTCGGCGCTGCGCTCGATCGGCTCGCGATAGCCGAGCGTGGCCGTATTGATGCAGCAGCGCGAGAGGGTCAGGTCTTGCATGATCTTTTCAGAACCTGGAGATCAGCAGGCCGCCGTCCACGCGCACCTCCTGCGCCACCGTGTAGGGCAGCAGGCCGGCGGCCATCGTGCGGATCACGCGGGCCACATCCTCGGGCAGGCCCCAGCGCGGGGTGGCGGTCATGCCCTGGGCGATCAGCGCGTCGTACTTGGGCTTGGAGGGCGCGGTCATCTCGGTGAGGATCAGGCCCGGCTGCACCTCGTAGACACCGATGCCGGGCGCCGCCAGGCGCAGGGCGAACAGGCGGGCGGCCATCGAGAGCGCGACCTTGGACATGCAGTACTCGCCGCGCTCCACCGTCGCGGCCACCGCATTGGACGAGGTGACGAAGACGATGCTGCGGGGCTGGTCGCCCGGTTCGTCGGCCAGCATCGCGCGCGCCACCGCCTGTGTCAGGAAGAAGGTGCCGCGGGTGTTGATGTCGAAGCAGCGGTCATAGCTTTCGGCGCCGACCTCCAGCAGATCGCCGCGCTGCATGACGGACACGCCGGCGTTGTTGACCAGGCAGTCGATGCGGCCGAACTCCTCCTGCACCGCGGCCACGAGCGAGGCGTGGCCACTGGCATCACCGATGTCCAGGTCGAAGGCGCGATAGCGGCGGCCCAGCGCGGCAACCTCGCTTCCCAGAGAGGCCAGGCGATCCTCGTCGCGCAGCGCGACGGCGACGATGTCGAAGCCCTCTTCCGCGAGGGCCAGCGCGGTGGCACGGCCGATGCCGCGCGAGGCGCCGGTGACGATGGCGGTGCGTGCTGTTGTCGTCATGACGGTCAGGCCTTCAGCAGCTGGCGGGCGATGATGACCCGCTGGATCTGGTTCGTGCCCTCGTAGATCTGCGTGATCTTGGCGTCGCGGTACAAGCGCTCCACTTCGTAGCCGCGGATGTAGCCGCTGCCGCCGAAGACCTGGATCGCGTTGGCCGTGTGGGTGACGGCCATGTCGGCGGCGAAGCACTTGGCCATCGAGGACGCCGCAGTGGCCTCGGTGCCCGCATCGATCTTGCCGGCCGCCGCGCGCACCAGCAGGCGCGCGGCCTCGGTGTCCTTGGCCATGTCGGCCAGCATGAACTGGATGGCCTGGAAGTCGCCGATGTGCTGGCCGAACTGCTTGCGGATCTTGGCCTGCTCGACGCTGGCCTCCAGCGCCGCCTGCGCAATGCCCACCGCCAGCGAGGCGATGCCGACGCGGCCCTTCTCCAGCACGCTCATCATCATGTGGAAGCCGCGGCCCTCGGTGCCCAGCAGCGCATCGGCGGGCAGTTGCACGGCGTCGAAAGCCAGCTCGCCGACCTGCGAGGCGCGCTGGCCCATCTTGTGTTCCTTCGGGCCGCGCGAGACGCCGGCCAGCGCGCAGTCGACGATGAAGATGCTCATGCCGCGCTTGCCGGCGGCCGGGTCGGTGCGGGCCAGGACGAAGGCCACGTCGGCCACCGGCGCGTTGTGGATCCACAGCTTGGCGCCGCTGAGCGACCAGCCGGTGGCCGTGCGCGTGGCGGTGGTCTTGATGCCGGAGACATCGCTGCCGGCGCCGGCCTCGGTGATGCAGTAGGCGCCGCGCTGGTCGGCGCGCAGCAGCGGCAGCAGCCAGCGGTCCTGCTGGGCCGGCGTGCCGTGGCGCGAGAGCAGCGTGCCCAGCAGTTCCAGCAGGCCGCACTGGTCGGCGATGGAGGCGTAGCCGCGGCTCAGCTCCTCCATCACGATGCTGTAGGCCAGGCAGTCCAGGCCGGCACCGCCCATCGAATCCGGCACGGTGATGCCGAACAGGCCAGCCTCGCCCATCGCCTTGTAGATGTGGGCGGGGAAGCTCTCGTCGCGGTCCAGGCGCTCGGCCTCGGGCCGGATCACTTCATTGGCGAAACGCCGCGCCATGTCGGCAACCTGCTGGTGTTCCAGTGAGAGATTCATGGGGTCTGTTTCCTTCGCACTTGACTGCATTAACTGGTTAGTTAATAAAATGGTAGTGCAGCAAAGCCGATTCGGCAAGCACCTTTGATGAAGGAAGAACGCGATGAAGACAGCGAACGTGGTGGATGCGGACCGGATGGCCGCGGAGATCTTCGACGGCGCCACCGTCGTGCTCAGCGGCTCCGGCGGCGGCCTGCTGGAGGCGGACCACATCGCCGCGGCGATCGAGCGGCGCTTCCTCGCCACCGGCCATCCGCGCGATCTCACCTTGATCCACGGCCTGGGCATCGGCGACGGCGTGGCCAGCGGCATCAGCCGCTTCGCGCACGAGGGCCTGGTGCGGCGCGTGATCGGCGGGCACTGGACCTGGTCCAAGCGCATGCAGGCGCTGGCGCGCGAGGAGAAGATCGAGGCCTACACGCTGCCGGCTGGCGTGATCCAGACGCTGCTGCGCGAGTGCGGGGCGGGCCGGCACGGGTTGGTGACGCATATCGGGCTACACACATTCGCCGACCCGCGGCATGGCGGCGGCCGCTGCAATGCGCGGGCAACGGAGGATCTGGTCGAGCTGGTCACGCTGGGCGGGCGCGAGCTGCTGTGGTTCAAGCCCTGGAAGATCGACTTCGCGCTGATCCGCGGCACCAGCGCCGACCCGCAGGGCAACCTGACGGCGCGCGAGGAGCCGGCCGACATGGATGCCTTTGCTTGCGCGCTGGCCGCGCACAACGGCGGCGGGCGGGTGTTCGCGCAGGTGCGGGAGGTGCTGGCGGAGCCGATCACGCCGGCGCGGGCTGTCTCGGTGCCCGGCATCCTGGTGGACAGCGTCTGCGAGTTCGCGGCGCAAAACCAGACCACCGGCGCCGCCTATGACGCGACGATCAGCGGCGAGCTGCCCGCCCCCGATTCATGCGGCATGCCGGTGCTGCCGGAAGGCTTGCGCTACCTGATCGCGCGCCGCGCCGCGCAAGAACTGACCCCGCGCAGCTGCGTGAATTTCGGCTTCGGCCTGCCGGACGGCATCCCCGCCGTGGCTCGGGCCGAGGGCATCGCGATCGACTGGACCGCCATCGAGCAGGGCCCGCACAACGGCGAGCTGCTGGGCGGCCACCTGTTCGGCGCCACGCGGCACCCAAGCGCCATCGTCAAGTCCACCGAGCAGTTCGACTTCTTCAGCGGCGGCGGCATCGATATCGCCTTCCTCGGCATGGGCGAACTGGACGCCGATGGCAATGTCAACGTCTCCTGGCTGGGCGACAGCATCGTCGGCCCGGGCGGCTTCGTGGACATCACGCAGCGGGCGAAGAAGGTCGTGTTCTGCGGCAGCTTCGAGGCCAAGGGGCTGGAGGTGGAGCAAGGGGAAGACGGCCGCGTGGTGATCCGCAACCCGGGCAGCGTGCCCAAGCTGGTCGAGAAGGTGCGGCACATCACCTTCAGCGGCCGCCGCGCGCGTGCCGAGGGGCAGAAGGTGGTCTACGTGACGGAGCGGGCCGTGTTCGAACTGACGGCCGACGGGCTGCAGCTCAGCGAGGTGGCGCCGGGCATCGACGTTGTCAAGGACGTGCTGGAGCGGATGCCTTTCCCGGTTCGCCTGCATCCATCGCTGGCCCCGGCGCGCTGACGCGTCAAAGTGCCGATTGCCATTCCGGAGGAAGCGCACGGGCGTAGAGTCGGCCCGTCGAGCTAACGAGTTATGCCGGCGCCAGTCCGGCGGCGGGAGGATGGGATGGATCTCTCGATGATGGCAATGCTCGCCGGCGGCATCGTGGCCGGCGCCCTGGCCGCGGGCGCTGCCGCCTGGTGGCTGTGGGGGCGCAGGCTGGCGGCCAGCCTGGAGCGCGTCGCGAAGCTGGAGCAGAACCGGCAGGTCTCCGACCAGTTCGCGAGCCAGGCGCGGCGCCAGATCGGCCAGTTGCAGGCCGAGATGGCCGAGTTGCGGCAGCAGGCTGCCCGCTCGCGGTCCTCGCGCTCCAAGACGGCCCCGGTCCACGCGGAGCAGGACGACCTGCTGCTGCGCGAAGTGCAACGCCCAAGCCCCGCGGAGCCCTTCCCTGCCACGCAGATCCTGCCTCGCAGCAGGCCCTGAACGCCAGAAGCAAAACAGCCCAGCGGCCGTTAGGCCCTGGGCTGTTTCTTCTTGCTT
>NZ_LYVQ01000348.1 GCF_001984095.1 Pelomonas sp. KK5 | reverse complement strand
ATATCGCGGCCAGCACCGCGGCGGCCAGCGCCGGCGGCGGCACGATCACCTCGACCGGCGCCACCAGCGTCGGCAGCACCAGCGATGCCGATGCCCAGGCCATGGCCGACGGCTCGACCCGCGCCAAGGACGCCAGCGACCCGAACGACACCGGCGTCGGCGTCGGCGTGGCGATCAACGTCGGGCTGAACACCAATACCGCCCAGCTCGGCGGCACCGTGCACAGCCAGGGCGTCAACGTCACGGCCGGCACCGCAGGAGACAACAAGGACACCACGCTGGCCAGCGCCAAGAGCGGCGCCGGCGGCGCCAAGACCGGCGTGGCCGGCGCGCTGGCGGTGAATGTCGCGGTGGACCGCACGACGGCCGAGATCCTCGGCGGCGCCGACGTCAACGCCGGCACCGGCGCCAGCAGCGTGACTGCCAAGACCGTCCATGCGGACAGCGCCACGGCGGTGCCCACCGACTCCGGCGTGCAGGCCGATGCCAAGGACACCGGCGTCGGTGCGTCCATCGCCGTCAACGTGGCCGACCACATCGCCCGCGCCGAGGTGGACGATACGGCCAAGCTCTCGAACACCGGCGCGCTGACGATCTCGTCCTCGCTGCAGAACACCATCGTCACCAACGCCCAGGGCGGCGCCAAGGGCGGCACCGCGGTGGCGCCGGTGGTGGCCGTGACCGTGGCCAACCAGGACAGCATCGCCCGGCTGGGCACCAGCGGCACGCTGCTCAACGCAGCCGGCGACGTGGCGGTGACGGCCGACCTGCGCTCGACGAACACCACGAGCGCCAAGGGCAAGGCCGAGGGCTCCAAGGATGCGGCGGTCGGCGCCTCGGTGGCGGTCAACGTGGAGCTCGACCATTCGCGCGCCGATCTCGCGCGCTCGATCACCGGCACCGGCGCGGTCAGCGTGGCCGGCAGCAGCCAGGTGAATACGACTGCCGATGCCGAGGCCAGCGCCATCGGCGGCAAGCAGGACAGCGACAGCAGCAAGGACGGCGTCAACAAGGACACCGGCGCCGGGCGCGGCCTGGGCGACTCGCTGGCCGGCGCCGGCGGCGCGCGCGACAGTTCCAGCAGCAGCGCCACGCCCTCGGCCGGCGTGGCCAGCACCGACAGCAAGAGCGGGGACAGCGGCAGCAGCGACACCGTCAGCGTGGCCGCCGCGGTGGCCGTCAACATCACCGACGCGACCAGCAGCGCCCACATCAGCGCGGGCACGATCAGCACGCCGACGAAGAACGTCTCGGTGCAGGCCAGCGCCAACACCGACGGCCAGGCCACGGCCGACGGCAGCGCTACCACCGCCGACAGCGGCGATGCCGTAGGCGCCGCGGTGGCGATCAACGTCGCCAACACGACCAACGAGGCCCTGGTGGCCAGCGGCGTCAACATCACCGCCGACGGCCTGCTGCTCGGCGCCACGATGACCAACGTCAGCGGCGACACGACGCACACCACGCTGGCCAGCGCCAAAAGCGGTGCCGGCGGCGGCGAGATCGGCGTGGCCGGCGCGGTCGCGATCAATATCGTCAACGAGGACACGACCGCCCGCATGGCCGGTGGCGCCTCGGCCACGCTGGCCGGCGCCGACTCCGGCGGCGCGCTGCAGGCGATCACCCAGTCCACCGCCAGCGACACCGCCTCCGCCAAGCCCGAGAAGGAAGGCGGCAAGGCCGATGGCAGCGA
Organism: Pelomonas sp. KK5; assembly: GCF_001984095.1. Taxonomy (GTDB): domain Bacteria; phylum Pseudomonadota; class Gammaproteobacteria; order Burkholderiales; family Burkholderiaceae_C; genus KK5. Next base: position 2,688 of record NZ_LYVQ01000348.1, on the reverse strand, counting down.
CGTGGGCGTGGGCGCTTCGGTCGGCGTCAGCGTGATCGACCACAACCTGACGGCTTCGCTGGACGACGGCGCGCAGGTCAGCGGTAACGTCTCCGCGATGGCGGTCACCTCCACCGCCCAGGACACGATCAAGACCGAGACCGAGAACGGCTCCAAGGGCCAGACCGGCGTCGGCGTGGCCGCGGCCGTGACGATCGACATCAACGACACGACGGCCTACGCAGGCACCGCGACCGGCTCGCTGGCGGTGGCCGGCGACATGGCGGTGCGCGCCTTCCGGCTCGACCAAGTGACCGGCACGGCCAGCGCCGATGCCGCGGGCAAGGACACGGCGGTGGGCGCCTCGGTGGTGGTCTCCGTGGTGGGCGGCGCGGTCAGCGCGAAGCTGGGCCGCTCGGTGGCCGCGGGCGGCGCGGCCGACGTGTCCTCGGGCGCGACGATCCTGGCCACCGGCAATGCCAAGGCCAGCGCCTCCGGCAACGATGCCGGCGGCCGCAGCTCCGACAAGGAAGCCAGCAACCAGGTCAACAACAACCCGAACAAGGACAAGCAGCGCGACCTGCCCAAGTCCAACGACCAGGTGGACTCGGCCAACACCAAGACCAGCGGCGACACCGGCGGCAGCAAGAGCGAAGGCACCGGCGTGGCCGCGGCCATCGTCGTGCAGGTGCTGGTGACCGACAACACCGCGGCGATCGCCAACGGCGTCAGTCTGACGGCCGGCGGCGCGCTGACGGTCGACGCCCAGGCCGACTACAACACCATCACCCAGGCCAGCGGCGACGCGATCGATCTGCAGAAGAAGACCAATGTCGGCGCGGCCGTGGGCCTGGCCGTGGTGGACGCGAGCAACGTCGCCAGCGTCGGCAACAACGCCAGCCTCACCGGCGCCTCGGTCGCCATCCATGCCGACCGCCCCGGCGACAGCGGCGACCACCAGTTCCAGACCGTGGCCGTGGCCGCGGCCGGCGGCAAGGACACCTCGGTGGCCGGCAGCGTGGCGATCAACATCGTCACGCTGGACACGACGGCCAGTGTCGGTACCGGCGCCACCATCAAGGCGACCGGCGGCAAGCTGGACGTCATCGCCGACCAGAGCACCGCGATCCAGGCGATCGCCGGCGCGGCGGCGCTGTCCACCGGCGGCACCGGCGTCGGTGCGTCGGTGGGGCTGAACATCGTCGTCGAGCACACGACGGCTGCCGTCGGCGCCAACTCGCAGCTCGCGGCCCGCGATGCGACCACGATCACCGCCACCGGCCAGGTCGTGCCCGCGAGCTTCGACCTGCCCGATCCGCTGCCGAACCTGACCGTCAGCAACCTCGCCATCTCCGGCGGCATCTCCACCGACGGCGGCGCCGGCGCGGGCTCGGCCGCGGTCAACATCTACACGCTGGACACGGTCGCCCGGCTGGACGACAACGTCAAGATCAATCCGCTGAGCCTGGGCGTCACGGCCGGCGCGGCGCAGGACGTCACCGTCGGTGCGAAGAGCAAGACCTACATCGAAGGCGGCGCCGGCGCGGGCGGCATCTCGATCGGCAATGCCGGCGTGGGCATCGGGCTGGACGTCTCGGTGCTGATCGAGAACACGAAGACGACGCTGGGGTCAGGTGTTGCCATCCAGGCCGGCCGCAACCTCACGGTGCGCGCCGCCAGCGACCAGGACATCACCAGCGTCGCCGCCACGGCCGGCGTCTCCACCGACGGCACCGGCGTCGGCGGCAGCGTGTCGGTCTACATCGTCAGCAACGACACCGAGGCGACGACGGCCGGCGGCGCGGGCTCGGCCCTGCAGGCCGGCGGCGCGCTCGCCGTGACGGCCGATGCGCCCTTCGACATCACCCAGATCGCCGGCGCGCTGGCCTATGGCAACTCGGCCGGCGTGGGCATCTCCAGCACGGTGCTGGTCCACACCGACACGGTGAAGGCCCTGGTGGGCCCGCAGACGGCGCTGGCCGGCGGCGCGGACTCGATCGTGGCCGCCACCTCGCACGAGAACCTCATCACCATCGCCGTCGGCGGCGGCGCGTCCAGCAGCGCGGCGGTGGCCGGCTCGGTGGTCGTCAACGTGCTCAACGAGACCACGCTGGCGGGCGTGGACGACAGCTCCACCTTCAACGTCGCCACCGCGGCCGCGGGCACGCAGGCGAACCTCGCCATCAATGCCAACGACCAGACCGACATCATCTCGGTGGCCGGCTCGGTGGCCGCGTCGAGCAGCGTCGGCGTGGGCCTGGGCGCCACCGTCAACACGATCAGCAAGGACACCGAGGCGCGGATGGGCTCCGGCGTCACCGGGCTGACCGATGGCAACCTGCAGATCACCTCCGGCTCGCGCGAGAGCGTGGCCTCGGTCTCGGCCGGCGTGGCGGCCAGCTCCTCGGTGGGCGTGGCGGCGAACGCCAACGTGCAGGTGCTCAACGTCACCACCCGCGCGCTGCTGGGCGACGACCCGAGCGATGCCAAGGCCAATGCCGGCGCGGGCGACGTGCATGCCCAGGGCAGCATCGTCGTCGCCGCCGACGAGACCAGCGACTTCAACCTGATCACCGGCGCGGTCGGCGCCTCCGGCTCGGCCGGCGTCGGCGCGGCGGTGGGCGTGGTCACGGCCACCAAGAACACGGCGGCCATCGTGGGCGAGGGCGCCAAGGTCACCGCGGACGGTCTGCGCGCGGGCCTCAGCGT
>NZ_LYVQ01000347.1 GCF_001984095.1 Pelomonas sp. KK5 | reverse complement strand
CGGCGTGGGCGACGGAGAAGGCGCCGGGCTCGGCGGCTGCGGCGTCGGCAGCGGGACCGTCGGCGCGGGCGCGGGGGAAGGCGCCGTGGTGTCGTCTCCCCCGCTGCCGCCGCCTCCGCCACCGCAAGCGCTGATCAGCGCGACGACCGGCAGCAGGGCGACCCAGTTCGACGCGACGGGAGGACGGGGGCAGGGACGCATGGTGAAAATGAAAAAGCGGAGGCTCGATCGACGACGGACGTCGATTGTCCCTCCGCGGCGTCGCTGCTTTGCCGGGATGTAGCGGGTGCTAACGGATCATTTCAGCGGCACGGCAGCCGCTTGTAATACATCGCGCTGGCATGCAGCCGGCCCTCGGCGCAGGCGCCGCAATCCGGGATCTCGCCGGCGCGCTGCCAGTCCAGGTGGGCGAATACCGCCTCGGCCTGCGAGCCCGCGGGCGTCTCCAGCACCAGCAGCGTGCGGCCCTGGTCCAGGGCCGTGCATTCGAGGCGGCTCAGCAGCTGGCTGGCGATGCCGCGCCCGCGGCTGCGGCTGTGCACGATCAGCGGCCCCACCTCGGCACGGTGGCGAGCCTGCCGCCCGGCGCTGCCCAGTTGCACGCAGCCCTGCAGGGGGCCCTCGTCGCTCTCCAGCGCCACCCACAGCTGCTGCTGCGGGCCCAGCCGAGCGAGCACGCCCTCCCAGTATTCGAGCGCCGTGTGCCGTGACATCGGCGCCAGGAAGCCGAGGCTCGCGCCGTGGTGGACGCCGTCGATCAGCAGGTCGCTCAAGGCCGCCAGCCAGCGGCGGTCATTGGCCAGCACCTGCCGTACCTGCACGCGGGCCCGGTGGATCTCGACGACGGCGCCGGCCGGCGCGGGAATGGAAGGAGAGGGGACGACGAAGGCAGGGGTGGCGCTTCGGGCGGCGGAGAGGCGAGAGAACATGGGTGGCGTTGTCGCGAGCCGTGGGTGGGTTTTCCCTCAGCAAGCCCCGTGCCAAGTTGATACGCCCGCCTTACTCGCCCTCAGCCTTGGTCGACGCCCGGCTCGGCCAGCAGCCGCCCGCGGCCGCCCTTCTTGGCTTCGTACAGCGCGGTCTCGGCGCGGCGCAGCAGGTCGTCGATGCTGCGGTCGCCGGCACGCAGCCGGGCCCAGCCGGCGCTGAAGTCGATGGCGAAGCCCAGCTCGGCCGGTGCCCGCGCGGCCAGCGCCTCGCGCATGCGTCGATCCATGGCGTTAGGGCCCTGGGCGTCGGCGCGGGCCATCAGCACCGCGAACTCCTCGCCGCCGACGCGGGCGGCCAGGTCGCCCAGGCGCATCTGGGCCTGCACGCAGCTGCCGAACAGGGCCAGCACCCGGTCACCGGCCTCGCGCTGGTGCTCGCTGTTGATCGCCTTCAGGTGGTCGATGTCCAGCAGCATCAGCGCCAGCGGCTCGTCGTGGCGGCGGGCCATCGAGATCATGTCCGCCGCGCGCGCGACGAAGGCGCGCCGGTCGGTCAGGCCGGTCAGGCCGTCGGTCTGGGCCAGCCGGGCCAGGTGGGTCTCGATCTCGCCGCGCCAGGCCAGCACCAGGGCCAGCAGCAGCAGCATCAGCGCCCACTGGCAGGCTAGGCCCAGCAGCGTGTTGATCGGCTGCGGCTCCAGCGGGCTGGCCGGCCCCTGGGCGCCGAGGCTGCCGCGCCAGATCGAGACCACGACCAGCGGCAGCAAGCCCAGCAGCATCAACGTGCGCCAGCGGCGGTTGTCTGCCGCCGGCAGCAGCGGCGCGTTGGCCGCGACACGGCGCGGCCAGGCCAGCGCGGCGCAGAGCATCAGCAGCTGCAGCGCCAGGCCGTATTGCGACCAGCCGATGCGAAAGGCCCGATCCTCGAACTGCAGCACGTAGACGGCGGTCAGCAGCGGCGGCAGCACCCACATCGCCAGCGCCCCGCGCCGCGGGCCCAGCCACTGCAGCAGCGCGCACCACAGCGCTGACAGCGAGGCGCTGAGGCAAAACACGCCCAGGCCCATCCACAGGTGCGGCGGCTCGCCGGGGTGGGCCAATGCCAACCAGCCCAGCGCCTGCAGCAGCAGCGAGGCCTGCCCCCAGCGTACGGCCGGCGTGGCGCGCCAACCCATCAGGAACAGCAGGACCAGCGCCGCCAGCAGGCTTTGCAGCAGCAGCAACGCGAACAAGGTCGCGTTGTCCACGGCATGCCCGAGGATCATTGGAAAGCCACCTCCGCAAAACTGCGCAGCTTGCGGCTGTGCAACTGCGACAAGGGCCCGGTGCGCAGCAGCTCGACCGCGCGCAGGCCGATCTGCAGGTGCTGGTCGACGCGGGCGCGGTAGAAGTGGTCGGCCATGCCGGGCAGCTTGATCTCGCCGTGCAGCGGCTTGTCGCTGACGCAGAGCAGCGTGCCGTAGGGCACGCGGAAGCGGAAGCCGTTGGCGGCGATGGTGGCGCTCTCCATGTCCAGCGCGATCGCGCGGCTCTGGCTGAAGCGCCGCTGCGGGCCGCCGCCGACCGAGTTGGGCAGCAGTTCCCAGTTGCGGTTGTCGGTGGAGGCAACGGTGCCGGTGCGCAGGATCTTCTTCAGCTCGAAGCCCGAGAGCTGGGTCACGTCCGCCACCGCCTGCTCCAGCGCCAGCTGGATCTCGGCCAGCGGCGGGATCGGCACCCACAGCGGAAGTTCCTCGTCGAGCACATGGTCCTCGCGCACATAGCCGTGGGCCAGCACATAGTCGCCCAGCGACTGCTTGTTGCGCAGGCCCGCGCAGTGGCCCAGCATCAGCCAGGCGTGCGGCCGCAGCACCGCGATGTGGTCGCTCATAGTCTTGGCGTTGGCCGGGCCCACGCCGATGTTGACCATCGTGATGCCGCTGCGGTCGCGCCGCACCAGGTGGTAGGCCGGCATCTGCGGCAGGCGCGGCGGCGGGGCGCCGAGCGCGTCGTCGGCCTCGGCGCTGCAGCCGGCGCGGCGCGTCACCACATTGCCGGGTTCGATGAAGGCGATGCAGTCGTCCAGCTCGTCCGGGTTGGCCGGGTCCGGCGCCTTGGCCATCAGCGCGTGGCCCAGGCGCACGAACTCGTCGATGTAGAACTGGTAGTTGGTGAACAGCACGAAGTTCTGGAAGTGCTGGGTCGAGGTGCCGGTGTAGTGGCGCAGCCGCTGCAGCGAGTAGTCCACCCGCGGCGCGGTGAACAGCGACAGCGGCTGCGGCTCGCCGGGGCCGGGCTCGTGGGTGCCGTTGGCGATGCCGTCGTCCATCGCGGCGAGGTCGGGCAGGTCGAACAGGTCGCGCATCAGCTGGCGCCGCGCCGGCGGCAGCGAGCCCTCCACATGCTCGCGCTCGCCCAGGGCGAAGTGCAGCGGGATCGGCTGGTGGCTGGTGCCCACCTCCAGCGGCACGCCGTGGTTCTGCAGCAGCAGGCGGAACTGCTGCAGGTAGTAGCCGGCGAACAGCTGCGGGCTGGTCAGCGTGGTCTCGTAGGCGCCGGGGCCGGCGACGAAGCCGTAGGCCAGCTTCGATTCGGCCGCGCGCTGCACGGTGTCGGTCTGCACCCGCACGAAGGGATAGCAGGCGCGCACCGGGCCGATGTCCTCGCCGGCCACGAAGCGCTGCAGCGCCTCGCGCAGATGAGCCGTGCCGGCGGCATGGATCTCCTGCACGCGGGCCAGCGCGGCCTCGGCATCGTCGAAGCGCATCGGCGCGAAATATTGCGGGCTCGTCGCCATCACTTCAGCGGGATCGGGGTGGCACGGTCGACCGCGACGGCGGTGACGCTGTTCTTCGGCGAACCTTCGATCAGCCGGTCCGAGTAGGTCAGGTAGACCAGCGTGTTGCGCTTGGCGTCGACCATGCGCACGATGCGCAGCTTCTTGAAGACCAGCGAGATGCGCTCGTTGAACACTTCTTCCTGCTGCGGCAGGGCCTTCGCGATGCGGATCGGCCCCACCTGGCGGCACGCGATGGACGCTTCGGCCTTGTCCTCGGCCAGGCCCAGCGCGCCCTTGATGCCGCCAGTCTTGGCGCGCGAGACATAGCAGGCCACGCCCTCGACCTTCGGATCGTCGTAGCCATCGACGACGATCTTGTGGTCCGGCCCGATCAGCTTGAACACCGTGTCCACCTCGCCGATCGGTTCGGCATGCAGCGGGCCGGCCAGCAGCAGCAGGGCCGCCAGGGCGGATGAGAACAGCTTCATCGTCGGATCTCCCCTTGTCGAGCAGCCAGTCTAGCTGTCATCTGCGTGTCAGCACATGAAGGGATCGGCGCCTACAGTGCCCGCCATGAACGAGATCATCAAGGCCCCGATGACCGCCACCCTGGCCCAGCTCGCCGTGCGGCCCGGCCAGGCGCTGCGGGCCGGGGACACGCTGCTCGTGCTGGAGGCCATGAAGATGGAGCACGAGCTGCGCGCGCCGGCCGATGCCGTCGTGGCCGAAGTCTTCTTCGCCGAGGGCGAGGCG
>NZ_LYVQ01000346.1 GCF_001984095.1 Pelomonas sp. KK5 | reverse complement strand
GTACTGCGCCGGGATGAGCGCGCTGCTGGTCGACGACCTGGGCGGCGAGCATTCGCGCCAGCCGGTGATCCTCGAAGGTCCGCTGGCCCGCAGCCAGGCCTACTGCCTGGCCCTGGCCGCCATCCTCGGCCCGTCACGTCCGCTGCTGCGCTCGACCGATGCGCTGGAGGGCACGGCCCGCGGCGCCTGGCTGCTGGGCCGCTGGGATCAGCAGGGGCAGGGTGCCGCGCTGGACCCGGTGCCGGCGCCGGAACCCGAGCTGGCCGAGGCCCTGCGCGCCCATGCGGAAACCTGGCGCAGGAGAACGAGCACAATCGCCTGACCTTCCAACAACAGGAGACAGGCACCATGGCCGAGGCCTATATCGTCGCCGCGCTGCGCACCGCCGGCGGCAAGCGCAAGGGACGCCTTTCCGGCTGGCATCCGGTCGATCTCGCGGCGCAGGTGATCGACGCGCTGGTCGAGCGCACCGGCGCCGACCCGGCCTCCATCGACGACGTGATCCTCGGCTGCGTCAGCCAGGTCGGCGAGCAGGCCAGCAACGTCGCGCGCAACGCGGTGCTGGCCTCGAAGCTGCCCGAGTCGGTGCCCGGCACTTCCGTGGACCGGCAGTGCGGCTCCTCGCAGCAGGCGCTGCATTTCGCGGCGCAGGCGGTGATGTCGGGGACGATGGACATCGTCATCGCGGCCGGCGTCGAGTCGATGACGCGGGTGCCGATGTTCAGCCCCAACCCCGCTGAACTTGGCAGTTATCAGAGCCCGGCCATCGATGCGCGCTACGACGGCGTGCGCTTCAGCCAGTTCATGGGCGCGGAGATGATCGCGCGCAAGTACGGCTTCTCGCGCGACCAGCTCGACGCCTACGCGCTGGAAAGCCACCGCCGCGCCTCGGCCGCCGCGGGCGCCGGCCTGTTCCGCGACGAGATCCTGCCGCTGTCATTGGCCGACGGCTCCGTCCACGACGCCGACGAAGGCATCCGCCACGACGCCACGCTGGAAGGCATCGGCGCCGTCAAGCTGCTGCAGGAGGGCGGCGTGATCAGCGCCGCCAATGCCTCGCAGATCTGCGACGGCGCCAGCGGCGTGATGGTCGTCAACGAGGCCGGCCTGAGGCGGCTGCGCGTGGCACCGCTGGCCCGCATCCACCACATGAGCGTGATGGGGAGCGACCCGGTCATCATGCTGGAGACGCCGCTGCCGGCGACCGAGCGGGCCTTGCAGCGCGCGGGCATGAAGATCGATGACGTCGATCTCTTCGAAGTCAACGAGGCCTTCGCCAGCGTGCCGCTGGCCTGGCTGCAGCATCTCGGCGCCGATCCGGCGCGGCTCAACGTCCATGGCGGCGCGATCGCGCTGGGCCACCCGCTCGGCGCCTCGGGCACCAAGCTGATGGCGACGCTGGTGCACGCGCTGCGCCAGCGCGGCGCGCGCTACGGCCTGCAGACCATGTGCGAGGGCGGCGGCATGGCCAACGTCACCATCGTCGAACGCCTCTGATCCGACTCGTTTTGGTACGGTGCGGCACCAGGCCGGGGCACACCTGCCTCGGAATGGTGGAACCAGTTCCATCGCAGCGCGATACAAAGCCTTGCAAACCCTTGATTCGGCACGATGGGCGATTGCCGCACTGTCGAAATCCACATGGCATCGAGTTTGCTAGTTATGTCTCGTATCGCTTGTCTCCTCCATCCCCCATGGATGGATTAAGGCCCGGGGCTTCCACCCCGGGCCTCTTTTTTTGTCGACCGGGCAGAGGGCAAGGCCTGACCCGATAATCGATGGTTCAGCCCGGGCGCGACTCACGAGGTCAGCGTCGGCGGCAGGGTTCGCGATCCCATGCGAGCACCTCCCACCACCACCGATTCAATTCTCAAAGCAGATGCCCGCCTACCGTTCCAAGACTTCCACCGCCGGCCGCAATATGGCCGGTGCCCGCTCGCTGTGGCGCGCCACCGGCATGAAGGACGAGGACTTCTCCAAGCCCATCATCGCCGTCGTCAATTCCTTCACCCAGTTCGTCCCGGGCCATGTCCACCTGAAGGACCTGGGCCAACTGGTGGCGCGCGAGATCGAGGCCGCCGGCGGCGTCGCCAAGGAGTTCAACACGATCGCCGTGGACGACGGCATCGCGATGGGCCACGACGGCATGCTGTACTCGCTGCCCAGCCGCGACATCATCGCGGACTCGGTCGAGTACATGGTCAACGCGCACTGCGCGGACGCCATGGTCTGCATCTCCAACTGCGACAAGATCACGCCCGGCATGCTGATGGCCGCGATGCGGCTGAACATCCCGGTGATCTTCGTCTCCGGCGGCCCGATGGAAGCCGGCAAGACCCGCCTGGCCAACCCGGTCACCAAGACGATCGAGCTGAAGAAGCTGGACCTGATCGACGCGATGGTCGCCGCCGCCGACCCGCGCTACACCGACTCCGATCTGGCCGAGATCGAGCGCAGCGCCTGCCCGACCTGCGGCTCCTGCTCCGGCATGTTCACCGCCAACTCGATGAACTGCCTGACCGAAGCGCTGGGCCTCTCGCTGCCCGGCAACGGTACCGTGGTCGCCACCCACGCGGACCGCGAGCAGCTGTTCAAGCGCGCCGGCCACCGCATCGTCGAACTGGCTCGCCAGTGGTACGAGCAGGAAGACGCGCGCGTGCTGCCGCGCTCGGTCGGCTTCCAGGCGTTCGAGAACGCGATGACGCTGGACATCGCCATGGGCGGCTCCACCAACACCATCCTGCACATCCTGGCCATCGCCCGCGAAGGCGGCATCGAGTTCACGATGGCCGACATCGACCGGCTCTCGCGCACCGTGCCGCAGCTGTGCAAGGTGGCGCCGAACACCAACAAGTACCACATCGAGGACGTGCACCGCGCCGGCGGCATCATGGCCATCCTGGGCGAGCTGGCCCGGGCCGGCAAGCTGCACGTCGACGCACCGACCGTCCACGCGCCGACGCTGGGCGAGGCGCTGAAGCAGTGGGACATCGCCGTCACCCAGGACGAGGCGGTGAAGACCTTCTACAAGGCCGGCCCCGCAGGCGTCCCCACCCAGGTCGCCTTCAGCCAGGCCACGCGCTGGCCCAGCCTGGACCTGGACCGCGCCGAGGGCTGCATCCGCTCCTACGAGCACGCCTTCTCCAAGGAAGGCGGCCTGGCGGTGCTGTTCGGCAACATCGCCCAGGACGGCTGCGTCGTGAAGACCGCCGGCGTGGACGAGAGCATCCTGGTGTTCGAGGGCGCGGCCCACGTGACCGAGTCGCAGGACGAGGCGGTGGACGACATCCTGAACGACCGGGTCAAGGCCGGCGACGTGGTGATCGTCCGCTACGAGGGCCCCAAGGGCGGCCCCGGCATGCAGGAGATGCTGTATCCCACCAGCTACATCAAGTCCAAGGGCCTGGGCAAGGCCTGCGCGCTGCTGACCGACGGCCGCTTCTCCGGCGGCACCTCGGGCCTGTCGATCGGCCACTGCTCGCCGGAAGCGGCGGCCGGCGGCGCGATCGGCCTGGTGGAGAAGGGCGACCGCATCCGCATCGACATCCCGAACCGCCGCATCGACGTGCTGCTGTCCGACGAGGAACTGGCCCGCCGCCGCGCCGCGCAGGACGCCAAGGGCTGGAAACCGGCCCAGCCGCGCCCACGCAAGGTCTCGGCCGCGCTGAAGGCCTACGCCAAGCTGGTCATGTCGGCCGACAAGGGTGCCGTGCGCGACGAGTCGCTGCTCGATTAAACCCACCCATTAGCCGTTGCAAACAGCGCACCACTCTTCCGGGTAGGTGCGCGAAAGAACTACACGGGCGACATTTGTCCCCAGTGCTGTCATCCGGTGAAAGATCTCGGAGCCTGGACCCAAGTGGAGGCGCGACAGAGGCGGTCAACGACATCGCCCAGCGTGGGGGTCCAGGCCTCGGGGCTTTATGGTTCCGGCGTGCCCCGTCAAAAAGAAAAGGCCCGGCAATTTCTTGCCAGGGCCCGGAAAGCTCATGGAGCTCCTGCTCAGGGAGGAAAAGCAGGGAAGATCAGCCCGAAAGCCTTTCTTCAAGGTCCATTCTAGGGATGGCTTGGGTAAAAGTGCCATCTTTTTCTTCGCCTGCGCCGTCAGCCTGCGTTCAGGTGTAGTTGCGCTGCAGATACACGACCGGCTGGTCGTGCAGCGCCTTGTAGAACGGCGTCATCGCGGCGTGGTCGCAGCACAGCAACAGGCTGTTGCGTCCCTCCAGCCGCTGCGCCAGTTCGCCCAGCGCCGCGTATTCCGCCCCCTGGTTCAGCAGGAAGGGCAGGTAGCCGCCCGGCTGCGGCCCCACCCAGCGTTCGTACAGCGGTTGCCGCGCCCGCAGCACCGCCCGCCAGGGCACGCTGCGCACCGGCGCCAGGCTGCCGCGGCGGATCGCCTCCAGGCGCTGGCGCTGCGCGTCCTGCAGCTCCCGCCATCCCGCCAGTCCGCCGCAGAGCTCACTGAGCGCGATCACGCGGACGTCGGCCAGGCCGGCGGTGCGCGTCTCGATCGCACGGCGGCCTTCGGCCATGCGGGCCAGAAAGGTCGGCGCGTCCACGCCC
>NZ_LYVQ01000345.1 GCF_001984095.1 Pelomonas sp. KK5 | reverse complement strand
GCCGCGCGCCGGTGTAGACGATCTCGCGCGCCAGCCCCGCCGGCATCACCGCCTGCAGGCGCTGCAGCACGCCCAGGTCGGCGGCCATGCCGATATTGGTCTCCTGCACGCAGAAGAAGGCGTCGGCCGAGGCGTAGCGCGCGTCGCAGGCGGTGGCCAGGTCCAGCGCGCCGCCGATGCAGCCGCCCTGGATCGCGCAGAGGATCGGCAGCCGGGCCTGGTCCAGTGCGCTGAAGCAGTCCATCAGCGCACGCAGCGAGGACTGGAAGTTCAGCCGGCCGCGCGGGCTGGCCGTGTCCAGCAAGGCGCCATCGCCGGCAAAGGTGTCCAGCGCCATGCCGGCGCTGAAGTGCTTGCCGGTGGACGAGATCACCAGCACCCGCGCCTGCCCGGCGGCCTCCAGCGCGCGCACCGCGTCGCGCAGCGCCGGGAAGAAGGCCGGGGCCATCGTGTTCATCCGTTCGGGCCGGTTCAGGCGCAGGTGCGCGACGCCGGTGGCGTCGGTGCCGAGTTCGAAGAAGTCAGACATGTCGGATCGCTCCCGTGTGAATCTTCCCAGCGTAACCCGCCCGAGGCCCGCCAGCCCCCGTGGCCACGCAGCCCCGTACTTCTACGGGCCGGGGAAGCCCGGGGATGAAGGCCGGCAGCGCTCCCTAAACTGCTTTACATGCGAACTCTGAGAACCGATGACGGCCTGCCGCTGCACTGGCGCCAATGGAGCCTGCCAGTGACGACGGCTGCCCGCGGCACGGTGCTGATCGTGCACGGGCTGGGCGAACACATCGGCCGCTACGAGGCGGTGGCGCAGAAGCTCAACGGCTGGGGCTGGCACGTCGTAGGCCATGACCAGCGCGGCCACGGCGCCTCGGCCGGTGCACGGGGCGACGTGCCCTGCGACGAACGGCTGCAGGAGGACCTGGCCCTGGTGATCGACGAGCTGCGCCGCGACCCTCAGCTCGGCGCCGGCCCGCTGGTGCTGCTGGGCCACAGCATGGGCGGCCTGGTGGCCGCCCGCTTCGTGGCCGGCGGGCTCACGGCCAACACCGCCGGCCAGCTGCCGGCGTGGTTCCGGCCGGTCGATGCGCTGATGCTGTCCTCGCCGGCGCTGGACCCGGGCCTGTCGGCCTTCCAGCGCCTGCAGCTGGCGCTGGGCAAGGCGCTGGCGCCGCACCTGGGCGTGGGCAACGGCCTGAAGCCGGCCTGGATCTCGCGCAGCGCCGAGGTGGTGCGCGCCTACCAGGCCGATCCGCTGGTGCACGACCGCATCACCCCGACGACGGCGCGGATGATCGTGGACGGCGGCGAGATCGTGCTGCAGCACGCCCGCGACTGGGTGGTGCCGACACTGCTGATGTGGGCAGGCAGCGACCGCTGCGTGGCTCCCTCCGGCAGCGCCGACTTCGCCGAGGAAGCCCCGGCCGCGATGCTGCGCGCCCACTGCTTCGAGGACATGTATCACGAGATCTTCAACGAGCCGGAGCGGGAGCAGGTGTTCTCCCGCCTTCAGGCCTGGTTGCACGACAGGTTCGGCGAATAACTACACTCTCAGGTTCCACCAGCCACAAGCCGGGAGAGCCGAGATGAATGCAAGAGACCCTTCGCTGCCGCTGCAGCGCGATGAGACCACCGCCCTGGGCGAATTCGCCGCCCGTGTCTGGGACGAGGAGATCGTCCCCAAGCTGACCGACTACATCGCGATCCCGGCCAAGAGCCCGATGTTCGATGCCGACTGGGCCGCCCACGGCTATATCGACAAGGTGCTGAACGACGCCGCCGCCTGGGTGGAGAGCAAGAAGGTCGCCGGCCTGAAGCTGGAAGTGATCCGCCTGCCGGGCCGCACGCCGGTGATCTTCTTCGAGGTGCCGGCCACCAAGGCCGACAGCACCGACACCATCGTCCTCTACGGCCACCTGGACAAGCAGCCCGAATTCAACGGCTGGAGAAATGACCTCGGCCCCTGGACGCCCAAGTACGAGGACGGCCTGCTCTACGGCCGCGGCGGCGCCGACGACGGCTACGCGGTCTACGCCTCGCTGACGGCCATCATGGCGCTGGACAGGCAGGGCATCCCGCGCCCGCGCTGCGTCGGCATCATCGAGACCTGCGAGGAGAGCGGCTCCTACGATCTGCCGGCCTATATCGACATCCTCAAGCCCCGCCTGGGCAACGTGTCGCTGGTGGTCTGCCTGGACTCCGGCGCAGGCAACTACGACCAGCTCTGGCTGACGACCAGCCTGCGCGGCATGGTCAGCGGCGTGCTGAAGGTGGAGGTGCTGACCGAGGGCATCCACTCGGGCGACGCCTCGGGCCTGGTGCCCTCGAGCTTCCGCATCCTGCGCCAGGTGCTGGACCGGCTGGAGGATTCCAAGACCGGCCGCCTGCTGCCGGAGAGCTTCCACTGCGAGATCCCGGGTGCGCGCCTGGAGCAGGCGAAAGCCACCGCCGCGATCCTGAAGGACGAGGTCTGGAAGCGCATGCCCTGGTCCTGCGGCGCCGACGGCGGCCCGGTGCTGCCGACGACGACCGACCCGGTCGAGGGGCTGCTGGCCCGCACCTGGCGGCCGACGCTGTCGGTCGTCGGCGTGGACGGCTTCCCGGAGCTGAAGAACGCCGGCAACGTGCTGCGCCCCTTCACCGCCTTCAAGCTCTCGCTGCGCCTGCCGCCGCTGGTGGACGGGAACGAGGCGGCGCTGAAGCTGAAGGCGCTGCTGGAGGACAACGCGCCCTACAACGCCAAGGTCACCTTCGTGCCGGACGGCCGCGCCGGTGCCTATGGCGCCACCGGCTGGAACACGCCGGACCTGTCGCCCTGGCTGTCCACCGCGCTGAACGAGGCCAGCGAGGCGCACTTCGGCGCACCGGTCGGTTACATCGGCCAGGGCGGCACGATCCCGCTGATGAGCATGCTGCAGAAGGGCTTCCCGAGCGCGCAGATGATGGTCTGCGGCGTGCTGGGCCCGAAGAGCAATGCCCACGGCCCCAACGAGTTCCTGCACGTGCCCTACGGCAAGCGCCTGACCGCCGCGGTGGCGCAGGTGATGGCCGCCCACCCCTGAACGGAAGTACGACACCATGGATCTGCTGCGCGCGCTGACGGTTTTCGTCCACGTCAACGAGGACGGTAGCTTCGCCGCCGCTGCCCGGCGCCTGGATCTGGCGCCGGCCGTGGTGACACGGCTGGTGGCCGAGCTGGAGACCCACCTGGGCGCCCGGCTGCTGAACCGCACGACCCGGCGCCTGTCGCTGACCGACGCCGGCCGCGCCTACCTGGAGGATGCGCGCAACATCCTGCTCTCGGTCGAGAAGGCCAACGAGCAGGCGCGCCAGTCCACCGGCGCGGCGCGCGGGCACCTGCGGGTGCTGGTGGGCGCGGCGGTGGCGGTGCACCAGCTGGCCGAGCACCTGCCGCGCTTCCATCGCGACTATCCGGACGTAACGCTGGAGCTGCACTCGCCGGCCGTGGTCGACACGATGGACGAGCACTACGACGTCTCCATCCTGGCCACCCGCAGGAAGCTGGACGGCGGCTTCATCGCCCGCCAGCTGACGCAGGTGCCGGTGATCATGTGCGCCGCGCCGGCCTACCTGAAGCGGGCGCCGAAGCTGGACCATCCGCGCGACCTGCCCAACCACGACGCGCTGCTGCCGCCGAGCTGGACGCTGCCCGAGGGCATCGCCCTGCGCCGCAGCAGCGGCAATGTGGACGAGCCCGGCGAGGAGACCTTCGACCTGCAGCCGCGCAAGATGCCGCTGCTCAGCGCCACCCATCCCGAGATCAACCTGGCCGCCGCCCGCGCCGGCATGGGCATCACCGGCCAGCCCTACTACCTGGTCAAGGACGACCTGGAGACCGGCGTGCTGGTGCGCGTGCTGCCCGAGTGGCGCCTGCCCTGCCTGCCGATCATCATGGCGATGCCTTCGCGCGAGTACGTACCGGCGCGCACCCGGGCCTTCATCAACTTCCTGGAAGAGATCTTCGGCCAGCGCTCGGTGATCGGCGCCGCGCCGGCGCGCTACACCACCACGCAGGCCGCCGTCAGCGCAGCGTGAAGCTGTCCTGCACCAGGCCGGCCTGCAGGTCCTGCACCAGCCGGGTCAACGGCGCCAGCTGCACGTAGCGCGTGCTGGTCTTGATCGCATAGGCCAGCAGCCGCGGCAGCAGCTCGGCCGTGCGCTCGGGGCTGATGCGGCCTTCCGCCTTGGCCCGGCACAGCGCGCCGGCCTGCGCCAGGTGGCGCTGCAGGCCGATCCACTCCAGCTGCTGCCAGAGCGCGCCGAAGTCGGCGTCCAGCGCCAGGCCGGCCTTGCGGGCGGCTTCCCACCAGC
The DNA here is from genome assembly GCF_001984095.1 of Pelomonas sp. KK5. Lineage (GTDB taxonomy): Bacteria > Pseudomonadota > Gammaproteobacteria > Burkholderiales > Burkholderiaceae_C > KK5. Next base: position 259 of record NZ_LYVQ01000345.1, on the reverse strand, counting down.
GGATCGCCAGGTCCAGCTCCTCGTGCTCCTCCCAGGGCTGGTCGGGATCGCGCAGCAGGGCGATCAGCTCATAACCGGCAGGTCCGACGGCATCGGCCTCGCGCAGCGGCAGCTGCGGCTCGCCCTCGAAGGCGGACAGCAGCGCCTGGCGGCCGCGGGCCCACCACTGCTGCTGGGTCTCGTTCCAGGCGCGGCCGAACTCGCCCTGCACGCAGTCGGTGGCGAAGGCCTGCAGCTCGGCAGCGGCGTCCAGGCGGGG
>NZ_LYVQ01000344.1 GCF_001984095.1 Pelomonas sp. KK5 | reverse complement strand
CCCCCAGCCCTCGCCCTGCCCGGCAGGTGCGGCGCTGCCCTGCCGGGCGGCCTCGAACAGCCGGGCGGCGGTGGACGTCTGCTGGCGCGCCGGGTCGGCCGACACATTGCGCCGCTGCAGCGCCAGGCGCTGGCCGTATTCGAGCCAGCGCAGTTCCTCGCCCCAGGCGCGGGTGACGTGGCTGTCGGAGCCGATGCTGACCGGCACGCCGGCTTCCAGCCAGCCGGGCAGGTCGATCAGGCCGTCGCCGAGATTGCCCTCGGTGCCGGGGCAGATCACCACCGAGGCGCCGGCCGCGGCCACCGCCGCGATCTCGTCGCGGGTGGCGTGCGTCGCGTGGACCAGGTGCCAGCGCCGGTCGGGCGCCGCGTTCGCGCAGAGCCATTCGATCGGCCGCTGGCCCGTCGCGGCCAGGCAGTCGCGCACTTCCTGCTGCTGCTCGGCGATGTGGATGTGGATCGGGAGGTCGCGCTCGCCCACCAACGCGCAAAGCGCGCGGATGTCCTCGGGATTGGCGGCGCGCAGCGAATGCAGGGCGACGCCGGCGTTCAGCAGCGGGCGGCGGGCAGCCTCGATGCGGCGGGCGGCGGCGTCCACCCAGGCGGCGTCGGTGGCAAAGCGGCGCTGGTCGGGCCGCAGGCCCGGCTGGCCGAAGCCGGAGCGGGCGTAGAGCACCGGCAGCAGGGTCAGGCCCAGGCCCGCCGTCTCCGCGGCCTCGGCCAGCGCCCAGCTCATCGCAAGTTCGTCCTCGGCATGGGGCTGGCCGTCGGGCTGGTGCTGCAGGTAGTGGAACTCGCAGACCTGGGTGTAGCCCCCCTTGAGCAGCTCGATGTAGAGCTGGCTGGCGATGGTCCTGAGCTGGGCCGGATCGAGCTTCAGCGCCAGGCCGTACATGCGGTCGCGCCAGGACCAGAAATCGTCCTCGCCCTCGCGCCGCTCGGCCAGGCCGGCGAAGGCGCGCTGGAAGGCATGGCTGTGCGTATCGACCAGGCTGGGGATCACCGGGCCGGCCAGCAGCAGCGAGCCGTCGGCCGGCGCGCCGGGCTCGATGCGCTGCCAGCGGCCGGCGGCATCGACGCTCAGCCGCACATGGCGCTGCCAGCGGCCGTCGACCCAGGCGGCCTCGGCCCAGAAGACTCGGTGACTCATGCCTGGCTCCTCCCTGAGCGTGGCGATGGATTTGCGCGGGCCGACCAGGGCTGCGCGAGTTCAGCGCCGCAGCGCTGGGCGAGGGGCCTCATTTCCTGGGATTCCATTGGAGCTGGGCGGCCAGCAGCGCGCGCAGCAGCGGGCGCACGGCAGCGGCGCGGTCCTCGTCGTAGGCGAAGCTGCCGTCCTCGCGCATGTAGCAGTTCCAGCACATCTCCAGCTGCACCGCATGCTGGCCGATCTCGGGCCGGCCGTAGTGGCGGGTGATGAAGCCGCCCTTGAAGCGGCCGTTGACCACCTGGCTGTACTTGTCCTGGGTGGCCAGCACGCCGGAGATGGCGGCGGTCAGCGCCGGGTCGCAGGAGCGGCCATCGACGGTGCCGATGTTCAGCGCCGGCAGCCTGCCTTCGAACAGCCAGGGCAGCTCGGACTTGATGCTATGCGCATCGAACAGCAGCACGTAGCCGTGCAGGGCCTTGAGCCGGTTCAGTTCGGCCTGCAGCGCGTCGTGGTACGGGCGCCAGTAGCGGGTCAGGCGGCGCGCCTTCTCGGTGGCGTCGGGCTCGCGGCCGTCGCGGTAGAGCGGGTCGCCGGTGAAGAAGCGCGTCGGGCAGAGCTCGGTGTTCGAGGCGCCGGGGTACATCGGCGTGTCCTCGGGCGGGCGGTTCAGGTCGATCACGTAGCGCGAGAAGCGCGGCACCAGCAGGCTGGCGCCGAGCTCCCGGGCGAAGCCGGAGTACAGGCGCTCGAGGTGCCAGTCGGTGTCTTCGGTGGCCAGCGCACGGGAGACATAACGCTCCGCCTGATCGGCAGGAATCTCGGTGCCGACGTGCGGCATGCTGACCAGCAGCGGCACGCTGCCCTGGTGGAGTTGATAGACGGTTTCGGTCATGTTCGGATCCTGCCGGCCCGCACCGCCAGCCGCAGCGGGTTGCGGCCGAAGTGATAGGCCAGTTCGTTCGGGTGTTCGATGTTCCAGGCGCAGAAGTCCGCGCGCTGGCCGGCCGCCAGGCGGCCGCGGTCTTCGGCCAGGCCCAGCGCGCGGGCGGCGTGGACGGTCATGCCGCGCAGCGCCTCCTCGGGCGTCAGGCGGAACAGGGTGCAGGCCATGTTCAGCATCAGCAGCGGGGACAGCGTGGGCGAGGTGCCGGGGTTGTGGTCGGTGGCCAGGGCCATCGGCACGCCGGCCTCGCGCAGAGCGGCGACTGGCGGCAGCTTCGTCTCGCGCAGGAAGTAGTAGGCGCCGGGCAGCAGCACCGCCACCGTGCCGGACGCGGCCATGGCCTGCACGCCGGCGGGGCTCAGCCATTCGAGGTGGTCGCAGGACAGCGCGCCGAACTCGCAGGCCAGCTCGGTGCCGCCCTGGTCGCTCAGCTGCTCGGCGTGGAGCTTGACGGGCAGGCCCAGGCGGCGCGCGGCCTCGAAGACCTGGCGGGTCTGGGCCGGCGTGAAGCCGATGCCCTCGCAGAAGGCGTCGACCGCGTCGACCAGCCCTTGCGCATGCAGCGCCGGCATCCACTCGCAGACGGCGTCCACATAGTCGTCCTGGCGGCCGGCGAACTCGGGCGGCAGCGCGTGGGCGCCGAGGTAGCTGGTGCGCACGTCGGCGCCCTGCAGCCGCCGCGCCACGCGCAGCGAGCGGGCCTCGGCCTCCAGGCTCAGGCCGTAGCCGGACTTCACCTCGACGGTGGTCACACCCTCGGCCAGCAGCGCGTCGAGCCGGCGCTGGGCCAGCGCCAGCAGCTGGTCCTCACTGGCCTCGCGGGTGGCGGCCACCGTCGAGCGGATGCCGCCGCCGGCGCGGGCGATGTCCTCGTAGCTGGCGCCGTTCAGGCGCATCTCGAATTCGCGGGCGCGATTGCCGCCGTAGACGAGGTGGGTGTGGCAGTCGATCAGGCCGGGCGTGAGGACGGCGCCGCCGAGGTCCTGTACGTCGTCATAACGGGGTATGTCATCAGACAGCGCGCCGACCCAGGCGATGCGATCGCCCTCGGTGAGCAGGGCGCCGTCCTCGATCCAGCCCCAGGGCGCGGTGCCGTCCAGCGTGGCCAGGCGGGCGTTGCGCCACAGTGTCCTTCCGCTCGTCATTCCTTGGGGCTCCAGGCCATCCACCACGCGGGGCCCGAGCCCTCGAAGTGCATCGGCTGCGCGGCCGGTTCCTCGCACCAGGCCAGGCTCAGCGGCGCCAGCGTCATGCGCCGGCCGCCATGCTCCAGCACGCCGCCCTCGGCGGTGAACAGCAACATCAGCCGGCCGCTCAGCCCGCAGGGACCGGACGATTCCTCCACCGCGACGCTGCCCTTGCCGCGCTGGTGCATCAGGTTGAAGTCCAGCGTGGGGCCGTCGATCAGTTCGCAGTCGGGGCCCAGCGAGCCGTCGAAGGCCAGCAGCTCGCTGCCCACCGTCAGCGCGAAGTCATAGAGCCGCACGCCATGGCCGCGCAGCACGCCGAACCAGCGCTGCACGCCGGGGAAGGCGGAGAAGGGGCCGTCCTGCTCGATGTCGGCCACGCTGAGGCGCAGGATCCAGTCGGCCGGGTGGGGCCAGGCCAGCAGCTCGCGGGTCTTGCCGCCGCCGTTCTTCCAGGGCTGCGGCCGGATGTCCTCGGCGCTGATCTGGCTCCATGTCATGTTTGGAATCCCCCTTCAAGCAGATACAGAGACCCTGGATGCGTCAGGCGCACCGAAGTCACGGTCCGCCCCACGCTGAAGGTCCGGCGCTTCACCACCAGGCAGGGCTCGCGCTTGGAGATGCACAGCAGCTTGGCTTCCAGGTCGCTGGGCAGCAGCGCCTCGATGGTGTAGCGCGCCTCGGACAGCGGCGCAACCTTCAGCAGGTATTGCGTCGGCGTGGTCTTCTCGAAATCGACCCCGAGGTACTCGGGCGCGGTGAGCGGGTTCACGTAGCGATCCTCGCACTGGATCGCCTTGCCGTTCTCGAGGTGCACGATCACGCTGTGGAACAGCGCCTCGCCGACCTTGACGCCGAAGTCGCCGGCCAGCTCGGGCGTGGCCGCCACGGTCTCGACCTTGTGCACGCGCAGCTCGTGCCGGCGTCCGCGCGACTCGATCTCCTCGGCCAGGTCGCGCACGGTCAGCGTGGACGAGATGCGGTGCATGTCGGCCACGAAGGTGCCCACGCCCTGCATGCGCTGGATCAGCCCGTCCTGGTAGAGCTCGCGCAGCGCGCGGTTGACCGTCATGCGGCTCACCTTGAACAGCGCGACGAGCTCGGCCTCGGACGGCAGCTGGTCGCCGGCGACCCAGCGGCCGTTCGCGATGCCCTGCCGCAAATGATTCTTGACCCGCAGGTACTGCGGCGCCTCGATGGTCCTGTCTTCTTCCATGTCATGAATGCTATTTGACGCCACTTGTCTATACAAGTAAAGTCTGCGCAGCCTCGGACATTCCCGCGACGATTGACGATTTACGGACACGCCGCAGGAACTTTTTTCCATCAAAGTCCCATCGGAGCACGCGCCATGCCCAATCCCACACC
>NZ_LYVQ01000343.1 GCF_001984095.1 Pelomonas sp. KK5 | reverse complement strand
GCTTCGCCATCGACAGCGGCGGCTGAGGCTGGGGCAGGGCCGCGCCGGCCAGCGCCCTCCACTGCCCTTCCTCGAGGCGCCAGCTGCGGCCTTCGGCCAGCGCGACGGGCTGGCCGTCCACGCTCGACAGCGACTGCACCGCCGCGGGCGGCGCCGGCACATCCAGGGGCCGCACGGTCGCCAGGCTCTCGGCGCGGGCCAGGCTGGCGGTGAGGAGAAGGAGGCCGGCCAGCAGCCGCAGCGTTCGGAGCATTGGGGTCAGGTCTTGTCAGGGTGAAGCGACAGCAGGCGCTTTGCGCGCGCCAGGAAGGGCGCGTCGATCATCTTGCCGTCGACGACGAAGGCGCCGCGGCCGGCGGCCTCGGCTGCGCCCGCGGCGGCGACGATTCGACGGGCATGGTCCAGTTCGGCGGCAGCCGGCTGGTAGATCTCGTTGAGCACGGCGATCTGCCGCGGGTGGATGCAGCTCTTGCCGACGAAGCCCAGGGCACGGGACATCCCGGCCTCGGCGCGCAGCCCGGCCTCGTCCTGGATGTCGGCGAAGGCGCCGTCGCAGGCGGCCACGCCGGCCTCGGCCGCGGCCATCGCCACCTGGAACATCACCGCATGGACATTGGCCGGCGAACGCCGCGCGATGCCATAGGGCTCGAACAGGTCGCCCAGGCCCAGCTGCAGGCCCCAGACACGCTCGTGCGCGGCGGCGATCTCGACGGCGTTGCGCAGCGCGCGCGGGGTCTCGATATTGGCCAGCAGGCGGATGTCGTGCGTGCTGCCGGCCAGCGCCTGCGCATGGGCCAGCGCGGCGGCGGCGGCGCGCACGTCGGCGCCGGACTCGGGCTTGGGCAGGTTGATCATCGCCAGCGCCGGGCCGACGACCGCCTGCACGTCGGCCTCGAAATGGGCCGAGCCCAGTGCATTGACGCGCACGATGATCGTCTTGCCGCTGCGCTGCGCCGCCTCGCTGGCGAGGAAGTCGCGCACGGCGGCACGCGCCGCCGCCTTGCCCGATTCCGGCACGGCGTCTTCCAGATCGATGGACAGGGCATCCGCCTCGCTCGCCAGGGCCTTGGCGAAAAGCTCGGGGCGGGCGCCGGGGACGAAGAGTTTGCTGCGCATGACCGGGCAGTATCCGCGGCCCGGGAGTTAAGAAAAGTTGCCTGCGACAGTTTTAGAAGATGAATTTTCTATCGTCTCGATCAGCCGCACGGTGGCCGTCGGGTCGGCCAGCAGCACGCGGTTGCGGCCGCCCCGCTTGGCGTCGTAGAGCGCGCCATCGGCCAGCATGTACAGCCGGGTGGCCGACAGGCCGCTGTTCGAGGCCGCCACCACCACGCCGGCAGACACCGTCACCGCGATGCGCCGGCCATCGCCGGCCTGCACCGCCATCTGCTCGACGGCGAGACGCACGCCCTCGGTCAGGCGCAGCGCGCCGGGCGCGTCGGTGGCTGGCAGCACCAGGGCGAACTCCTCGCCGCCCATGCGGCCCAGCACGTCGGAGGCGCGCAGCCGCCCGCGCACCGCATCGGCGAAGGCCCGCAGCACCTCGTCGCCGCCCTGGTGGCCGTGGCAGTCATTGACGCGCTTGAAGTGATCGATGTCCAGCAGGCAGAAGGCGACCGGCGAGCCCTCGCGGCGGCCGCGTTCCAGCGTGTGGGCCAGCAGGGTGTCGGTGGTGGTGCGGTTCAGGCAGCCGGTCAGCCCGTCCGTCGTCGCCATGGTCTCCATGCGCAGCGCCACGCGCTCGAAGCAGGCCAGCACGAAGCCGAAGCCGGCCCCCAGCAGGCACAGGAAGCTCAGCAGGATGGCCAGGCCCGAGATCAGGTCGCCCTGCAGCAGGTCGCGGTGCTCCTCGGGCCGCAGCATCGCGTCCACGCTGCGCAGGTACAGCGTCAGCGTGGTGACGACCAGCATCAGCGCCACGCTGCGCATCGAGCCGGCGCCGGTGCGCCAGCCGCGGATCAGCAGCAGCGAGGTCACCGGCGTCAGCAACCCGGCCAGCATCAGCGACACCAGGGCCGTACGGGCCGGCCGCTCCCAGTCCATCATCGCCGGCAGCATCGCGCAGCACAGGCCGACAGCCGGCCAGTAGAAGCGCGGCAGTTCGGCGTCCAGCAGGTAGCGGAAGACCGCGCGGCTGTAGAGAGCGGCGCTGAGCAGGAACAGCGCATTGCCGACCAGGATCGAGACCCATGCCGGCATCCAGGGGCGCAGGAACAGCAGGGCGAAGCCGCCCAGCATCGCCAGCCCGCCCTGGGCCCAGGTGCGCACCTCCGGCTGGCGCAGCGTCCCGCGCTGGGCCATCCAGAGCTGCAGGGACAGCATCAGGAAGCCGGCGAACAGCGTCACCAGCAGGGTCGGGACGTCGATCCTCACAACGAAGGCCCTCCTCCTGAGCTCGCCCCATTCTGAGCCTTGCCGCAGGAAAAAGCACCGATGAAATGGAGCGTTAGCGCCGGAGTGGCTTCAGCGCATCACTGGCTCATCACCGCATCGGGAAGCGCGGTGGCGATCGAGGGCACCAGGCAGATCAGCAGCACTGCCGCGAACATCAGCAGCACGAAGGGAATCACGCCGCGGACGATCTGCGCGAGCGTGATGTCCGGCGCGATGTTCTTGATCACGAAGATGTTCAGGCCCACCGGCGGATGGATCAGCCCGGCCTCCATCACGATGGTCATCAGGATGCCGAACCAGACCAGGTCGAAGCCGGCGGCCTTCAGCGGCGGCAGGAAGATCGGCGCGGTCATCAGGATGATGCTGACCGGCGGCAGGAAGAAGCCCAGCACGACGACCATCAGCAGGATCGCCGCCAGCAGCACCCATTTGGACAGCTGCATCGCCACGATCCACTGCGCCGCCGACTGGCTGATGTGCAGGTAGCTCATCACGTACGAGAACAGCAGCGACATGCCGATGATCAGCATCAGCATCGTCGACTCCTTCAGCGTGGCGGCCAGGATCGGCGCCAGGTCGCGCGGGCGCCAGACCCGGTAGATGCCGGCGATCAGCAGCAGCGCCAGCAGCGCGCCCAGGCCGGCCGTCTCGCTGGGCGTGGCGAAGCCGCCGTACAGCGCCACCATCACGCCGGTCAGCAGCAGCACGAAGGGGATCACCCGAGGCAGCATCTCGAACTTCTGGCGGCGGGTGAACTGCTCGCGGTGCAGCAGCGGCGAGTCGGGCGCGGCCATCGCATGCTCCCTGCGGTAGCGCCACATCGCATAGCCCGCGAACAGCGCCACCAGCAGCAGGCCCGGCACGATGCCGGCCAGGAACAGGCGGCCCAGCGACTGCTCCGCGGCCACCGCGTAGAGGATCATCGTGATCGACGGCGGCAGCAGGATGCCCAGCGTGCCGCCGGCGGCGATGATGCCGGCCGCGAAGCCCGGCGAGTAGCCGCGCCGGCGCATCTCCGGGATGCCGGCGCTGCCGATGGCAGAACAGGTGGCGGGGCTCGAGCCCGCCATCGCCGCGAACAGCGCGCAGGCCAGCACGTTGGCGATGCCCAGGCCGCCAGGCACGCGGCCCATCCAGGCGTGCAGCGCCGCGTACAGGTCCTGGCCGGCGCGCGAGCGGCCGATGGCGGCGCCCTTCAGGATGAACAGCGGGATCGACAGCAGCGTGATGCTGGCCATCTCCTCGTAGACGTTCTGCGTGACGGTGTCCAGCGCCGAGGCGGGCATGAAGCCCATCATGAAGACGACGGCCACGCTGCCCAGCGCGAACGAGATCGGCGCGCCGGAGAACATGAACAGCAGGGTGGCCGCCGCGAACAGCAGGCCCAGGGTCAGTGGAGACATCGCGTTACTTGCGCAGGCCGTTGAAACGCGCCGTCAGCTGCACCAGCAGCTGCAGCGCCAGCAGCGACATGCCGGCGGCCATCAGCGAATACGGAATCCACAGCGGCGGGGCCCAGGTGGACGAGGTCGTCTGGCCCTCGCTCCAGGCCTCGTGGAACAAGGTCCAGGACTTCCAGGCGAAGAAGCTGCAGAACAGCAGCGCCAGCAGGTCCACCGCGGCCAGGCGCAGGCGGTTGAGCAGCGCCGGCAGCAGGCCCGCCACGGCCTCGATGCCCACATGCCCGCGCAGCGACTGCACGAAGGCGCCGGTCAGGAAGGTGGCGCCGACCAGGCAGAACACGGCGGCCTCGTCCTGCCAGTCGGTGGACGCCTTCAGCAGGTAGCGGGTGACGACGCTGGAGGTCAGCACCAGCGCCGCCACCAGCAGCGCGACCATGCCGATCACGACCATCATCGCGTTGACCGCGCGAAGCGCGCGGGCCAGCGGCATCAGCAGCGCGGGGGTGTCGGGATCGATCGGGGCGACGAGGGACGAAGGCGCCTCGTTCATAGCAGCTTCTGTGCTGCCTTCAGCAGCGCGGCGCAGGACTCGTTCTTCTCGCCGAAGTCCTTCCACGCGGTGTCGCGCGCGATCGCCTGCCACTTCTTCAGCACGGTGGCGTCCATGTCGTAGACCTTGGCGCCGGCCTTCTGGTAGATCTCGGCCACCAGCTTGTCATCGGCCTTGGCGGCGTCGCGGGCGAAGACTTCCAGCTCGGCGCCCACCGCCATCACGATGTCCTGCTGCGCCTTGGGCAGCTTGTTGAAGACCTCCTTGGAGATCATCAGCGGCTCCAGCATGAACCAGTAGGTCTTGTCGCGGCCG
>NZ_LYVQ01000342.1 GCF_001984095.1 Pelomonas sp. KK5 | reverse complement strand
CCCCTCCCCCTCTCTTCCGCCGACGAGTTTCTGGCCACCGCCCGGCGGCTGGCCACCGACGGCGACTACATCGGCGCCACCGAGCTCTTGCAGGACGCGCTGACGCGCATCGCCGCCGCGGAGCCCCGCGCCCGCGCGCTGGCCCTGCTGGCCCACCACTACCCGCGCCTGGGCAAGCTGCACGCGAGCGTGCGCTGCGCCAGCGAGGCGCTGGCGATCTGCGAGACCCACGGCGTGGACGAGGCGATCAAGGCCGACGCGATGAGCGCCCTGGCCTACAGCTATGCCCAGTTCCTGATGGGCCGCGACGCGCTGGAATGGAGCCTGCGCGCGCTGGCCGCCGCCCGCGCCGCCGGCAACGCGATCAGCGAGGCCTGGGCGCTGAACCGCGTCGGCGTGGCCTATTCGAGCCTGGACAACCAGCGCCAGGCCTGCGACACCAGCGCCCAGGCGCTGGCCATCGCCAAGGGCCTGCCGGGCGCGCACGAGCTGTCCTTCTCCTGCCTGAACAACCTCGCCTACTGCTGGATCAACCGGGTGCGCGAGATGCGCCGCGCCGCGGCCGGCCTGATGCCCGCCGCGCCCGCGCCCGACATGAGCGAGGCGATCGAGCAGGCGCTGGCCCTGTCCGAGCAGGCCACGCTGGTGGCGCGCGAATCGGGCAGCCCCTTCCAGGTCGCGGTGGCGGTGTCCAACCTGGTGGAGGCGATGCTGCACGCCGGCCGCTTCGAGCAGGCCGAGCCGCTGCTGGCGGAGTTCGAGTCGCTGTCGCAGCGCAACGGCTATCTGTCGCTGGAGCTGCAGGCGGCGGCGCAGCGGGCGCTCGTGCGCATGCAGCACGGCCGCTTCGAGGAGGCCGTCGCCCGCCTGCACGAACTGCTGGTGCGCGAGTACGACGGCGGCCTGCCGCCCAAGCTGCGCCGCATCCTGATCCATGCGCTGTACGAGGCGCACAAGGCCTGCGGCCAGTACCGCGAGGCGCTCGGCTACCTGGAGCAGCATGTGGAGCTGGAGCGCCAGATCGCCCGCGACACCCAGACCCTGCAGAACGAGGTGGTGCAGATCCGCCAGGAAGTGGACCAGGCCCACGCACGCGCCGAGATCGCGCTGCTGGACGCGCAGCGCGAACGCGAGCGCGCCCGCCACCTGGAGAGCGAGCAGCAGCACCTGCGCGCCCAGGCGATGGCGCTGGACCGCGCCGCCCACGAGGACGTGCTGACCGGCCTGCACAACCGCCGCCATGCCGAGTACGCGCTGCCGCTGCTGGTCGAGGGTGCCCGCCAGGGCGGCGCGCCGATCTGCATGGCGATGCTGGACGTGGACCATTTCAAGCAGGTCAACGACGGTTTCGGCCACGGCGTCGGCGACGCGGTGCTGCACCAGATCGCGGCGCTGCTGCGCAAGCGCATGCGTGGCGCCGACCTGGTGGCGCGGATGGGCGGCGAGGAGTTCCTGGTCGTGATGGTCGGCACGCCGCTGGCCCAGGCCGGCGCCATCTGCGAGCGCCTGCGCGAGGCAGTGGCCGCGCACGACTGGGCCGCGATCGCGCCGGGCCTGGCGGTGCGCATCAGCGTCGGCCTGGCCGGCGACACCCCGACCGAAGAGGCCCGCTCGCTGCTGGAGCGGGCCGATGCCGCCCTCTATGTCGCCAAGCGCGGCGGGCGCAACCAGGTACAGATCGAGGACCTATGAACCCAGTCTTGGTAGAGGTGCTGCGCGGCAGCACCGTCGAATCGCGCCACAGCGGCGCGCTGGCCATCGTCGACGCGGGCGGCGCGCTGCACACGGCGCTGGGCGACGTCGAGCAGCCGGTGTTCCCGCGCTCGGCCGTCAAGCTGCTGCAGGCGCTGCCGCTGGTGGCCAGCGGCGCGGCCGAGCGCCTCGCGCTGGGCGATGCCGAGCTGGCCATCGCCTGCGCCTCGCACAGCGGCGAGCCCGAACACGTGGCCACCTCGGCGGCCATGCTGGCCAAGGCCGGGCTGGACGCGGGCGCGCTCGAATGCGGCACGCAGTGGCCCAGTCGCGAGCCGGTGCTGCGCGGCATGTTCACGCGCGGCGAGGCGGCCACGCCGCTGCACAACAACTGCTCGGGCAAGCATGCGGGCTTCGTCTGCGTGGCATGCCAGATGGCGCTGGCACAGGGCGTGGAGCCCGCAGCCTTCGCACGCGGCTATGTGGGCGCGGATCATCCGGTGATGCGCGAGGTCGGCGCCGCGCTGGCCGCGGCCACCGGCACGGACCTGGACCGCGCGCCGCGCGGCACCGACGGCTGCTCGATCCCGACCTACGGCATCCCGCTGCGCGCGCTGGCCCTGGGCTTCGCCCGCGCCGGCACCGGCAAGGGCCTGTCGCCCGGCAACGCGGCGGCAGCGCAGCGCCTGCGCCGCGCGATCGCGGCGGCGCCCTTCTTCGTGGCCGGCACCGATCGCTTCGACACGCGGGTGATGGAGGCCTTCGGCGAGCGGGTCTGCTGCAAGGTCGGAGCCGAGGGCGTGTACTGCGCCGCGCTGCCGGAACTGGGCCTGGGCGTGGCGCTGAAGATCGACGACGGCGGCGTGCGCGCGGCCGAGGCGGCGATGGCCGCGGTGATCGGGCAGCTGCTGGCTGTCGACGCGGCGCAGGCGGAGCTGCTGGCCGGCTACAGCGCGATGCAGTTGCGGAACTGGAACGGCATCGAGGTCGGCGCCGTGCGGGCCGTCATTCCCAGCCGCCGCCCAGCGTCATGAACAGGCGCAGCTGGTCCTGCGCGATCTCGGCATCGGCAGCAGCCAGCGTGGCCTCGGCACTCGTCAGCGTCCGCTGCGCATCGAGGCTGCTCGCATAGGGCCGGCGGCCGGCTTCGACATAACGCTTCTGTTCAGCGGCAAGTGCCGCGGCGGCATCGCGGGCCGCGCGCTGCGAGGCGCGGCGTTCGAGATCGTGGCGGTAGCGGCTCAGCGCGGTCTCGGTCTCGGCCAGCGCGTTGAGCACCACGCCGTCGAAGTGCGCCAGCGCGGCCTGCTCGTCGGCCTCGGCCATCTTGACGCGGGCACGCGCGCCGGCGTCCGGGATGCGCCAGTGGATCAGCGGCCCGAAGCCCCAGGTCTGCGTGGCCGGCTGGCCCAGGTGCTCGGCGATGCCGACCACGCCGGCCGAGGCGCCGAACTGGATGCTCGGATACAGCAGCGCGGTCGCCACGCCGATGCGGGCGCTGGCCGCCGCTGCCTGGCGCTCGGCCTGGCGCACGTCGGGGCGGCGCTTGAGCAGCGCGGTGCCGTCGCCGACCGGCAGCGGCTTCGTCAGCTCCGGCGGGGTGGCGCAGGTGATGGCGCCGGCATCGAACTCCTGCGGCGTGCGGCCCAGCAGCGCGGCCAGCCGGTACAGGCCCGCCTCGCGCTCGGCCTGCCAGCGCGGCAGGCCGGCCCGCTGCATGTCCACCAGCCCTTCGGCGCGCAGCACCTCGCTGCTGGTGCCGCGGCCGGCTTCGGCCAGGCGTTGCGCGAGGTCCAGCGTGCGCTGCTGCACGGCCAGGCCGCGCTCGGCCACCCGCTGCTGTGCCTGGGCCTGGCAGACCTGCAGCCAGGCCTGCACCGTCTGCGCCACGACGCTGACCCGCGCCACATCGCGCGCCGCCTCGACCGCCTGCACATCGGCCGCGGCGGCTTCCTCGCCCCGCTTCAACTGGCCCCACAGGTCCAGCTGCCACGACACCTGCAGCGCCAGCTCGCCCTCGTTGGCGACGGGCAACTGTTCCTCGATCAGGAAGGACTCGCCGGACTCGCGCGCCCGCTTCACCGCGGCCACGGCGCCGACGTGCGGATCGCGCTCGCCCTCGACCATCGCCGCCTGCGCGTTGGCGCGCCGCAGGTGGGCCTCGGCTACGCGCAGCGAATCGTTGGCGGCCAGCGCCTCGCCGACGAGCCGGTCCAGTTCCTCGCTGCGGTACAGCCGCCACCACTGCGGGGGCAGCGGGTCGAGGCTGACGGCGGCGCTCGTCGTCGCCTGCTGGAAGCCGCCGCCGGCACGGTTGACCGCAGCATGCTCGGGCACGCGGTAGTCGGGGCCCACCGTCGTGCAGGCCGCCAGCAGCGCGGCGGCGCCGGCCAGCGCCAGCAGGCGCAGCGCGGTGCCGTTCATCGCTTCTCCTCCAGCACCGACACGGTGGCCGTGCGGCCGATGGTCGGGCGTTCGCCGGCCGGCCAATCGTCCAGCGCGATGCGCACCGGCACCCGCTGCGCCAGCCGCACCCAGTTGAAGCTGGGGTTCACATTGGGCAGCAGGTTGCTGCCGCTGGTGCGGTCGCGGTCCTCGATACCGGCGGCCAGGCTCTGCAGGTGGCCGTGCAGCAGGCGGGTCTGGCCCATCAGCTTGATGCTGACCGCCAGGCCGGGGTGCAGCCGGTCCAGCTTGGTTTCCTCGAAGTAACCGTCTACGTGCACTGACCCGGCATCGACCACCGCCAGCACCGGGCGCCCGGTCGCCACATAGTCGCCGGCATGGGGCACGCGGTCGTTCAGGTAGCCGTCGACCGGGCTGCGCACCGTCGTGCGGTCCAGGTTCAGCTCGGCCAGGCGCACGGCCGTCGCGGCCGCAGCCTCCGCCGCCTGCGCGGCCTGGCGGGCGGCCTCGGCCAGCGCCACCGCGGCCTCGCCCTGGCGCACCTTCAGCTCGCCCTGCTCGATGCCCTCCTGCGCCACCAGGCCGGCCAGGCCGGTGTTGCGCGCGGCCTCGCGGCGGGCCTGGGCCAGCAG
>NZ_LYVQ01000341.1 GCF_001984095.1 Pelomonas sp. KK5 | reverse complement strand
GGAACAGCTTGCCGCCGCCGAGCGCGCCTACCTGGGCACTTACGACTGCGAATTCAAGCAGGTGATCCACATCAGCAAGGACCCGAAGGACGTCGGCTACATCGACGTGCTGCTGGGCAAGCAGACCTTCGTGATGAAGCCGGTCCTCTCATCCACCGGCGCGCTGCGCCTGGAAGACGTGACCGGCAAGACACTGATGATCCAGATCGCCAACAAGTCGATGCTGCTGGACGTCAAGCTCGGCCAGCGCCTGGTGGACGACTGCATCAGCCCGCAGCAGCGGGAGCTGATGGCGAAGATGGCGGCGGAGAAGGCCGCCGCAGCCGCCGCCGGCGTGGCGCCGGAATCCGGCCTGGGCATCGATCCTCAGAAGACGGCCGCCATCGCTGCCGCACGAGCCGCCGCAGCAGCGTCGGCCGCAGCCTCGGCTGCTTCAGCTGCTTCGGCCGCAGCACCAGCCGCATCCACCGCCAGCGGCAACTAGGCAGCAAGAAAGCCGCGCCGCCAGGCGCCCTCTCCTCTTCCGTCGGAATCGGTAAGTATGTAGAATCCATGCATACTTTCCGTTCCATACCGGAACGCTTCTTGCGAGAGGACGCGCCATGGAAGCCACAGTTGCCGAAAGAGGGCAGATCACGCTGCCCAAGGCGGTGCGCGATGCACTGGGCCTGACCAAAGGCACCACGCTGAAGGTCGAGCTGGACGGCGGGCGCATCATCCTGCGCAAGAACGTCGACGACGCGATCTCGCGCGCCCGTGGCCGCTTCAAGCTGCCAGAAGGCGTCACCACCGACGACATCATGCGCGAGCTGCGCGGCCGCGCGCCGGGCGATCCGGTGGACGTCTGAGAACGACGTCCGAGCTGACGATGATCGCCGTCGACACCAACATCCTGATCGACCTGCTCGGCGACGACGCGCGCGCCGATGCCGCCGAGGCCGCCTTGCGCCTGGCGCTGACCAGCGGCCCGGTCGTGGCCTGCGAGGTCGTCATCGCCGAAGTCACGGCCGGCCTCGGCCATGGCGGCGAGGTCATGGACGCCCTCGAGGACATGGGCCTCAGCTACGCCCCGATCGACGCCCGCGCCGCCGTGCGCGCCGGCGAGATGCAGCGCAAGTACAAGCAGCGCCGGCTCGAATCCGGCAACACCGCCCCGATGCCGCGGGCGATCCCGGATTTCCTCGTCGGCGCCCATGCGCTGCTGCAATGCGAGGCGCTGATCACCCGCGACCAGGGCTTCTATCGCGACTACTTCAAAGGCCTGCGGATCATCGTCCCGGCCACCGCCACCTAACCCCCCATTCAACCGGAGTACATCCATGCTGCAAGCCTACCGCCAACATGCAGCCGAACGCGCCGCGCTCGGCATCCCGCCCCTGCCCCTCGATGCGAAGCAGGTCGCCGAGCTGATCGAGCTGATCAAGAACCCGCCCGCCGGCGAGGATACCTTCCTGCTGGACCTGCTGACCCACCGCGTGCCGCCGGGCGTGGACGACGCCGCCAAGGTCAAGGCGAGCTTCCTGGCCGCCGTGGCGCACGGCGACATCAAGGTCGGCCTGATCTCCAAGGCCAAGGCCACCGAGCTGCTGGGCACGATGGTGGGCGGCTACAACGTCCATCCGCTGATCGAGCTGCTCGCCGACGCTGAGGTTGCCGAAGTCGCCGCCGCCGCGCTGAAGAAGACGCTGCTGATGTTCGACTACTTCAACGACGTCGCCAAGCTCGCCAAGGACGGCAACGCGCATGCCAAGGCCGTGGTGCAGAGCTGGGCCGATGCCGAGTGGTTCACCTCGCGCCCCGAAGTGGCCAGGAAGATCACCGTCACCGTCTTCAAGGTGCCCGGCGAAACCAACACCGACGACCTGTCGCCCGCCCCCGACGCCTGGAGCCGCCCGGACATCCCGCTGCACTACCTGGCGATGCTGAAGAACACCCGTTCCGACGCGGCCTTCACGCCCGAGGAAGACGGCAAGCGCGGCCCGATGCAGTTCATCGAGGAGCTGAAGAAGAAGGGCCACGTCGTGGCCTACGTCGGCGACGTCGTCGGCACCGGCTCCTCGCGCAAGTCCGCCACCAACTCGGTCATCTGGGCCACCGGCGACGACATCCCCTTCGTGCCGAACAAGCGCTTCGGCGGCGTCACGCTGGGCGGCAAGATCGCCCCGATCTTCTTCAACACGCAGGAAGACTCCGGCTCGCTGCCGATCGAAGTGGACGTCAGCAAGCTCGAGATGGGTGACGTCATCGACGTCTACCCGTACGACGGCAAGCTGGAGAAAAACGGCGCCACCGTCGCCGAGTTCGCGCTGAAGAGCGACGTGCTGTTCGACGAAGTGCGCGCCGGCGGCCGCATCAACCTGATCATCGGCCGCTCGCTGACCGCCAAGGCCCGCGAGGCCCTGGGCCTGCCGGCCTCCACCGTGTTCCGCCTGCCGCAAGCGCCGGCTGAAACGAAGGCCGGCTTCACGCTGGCGCAGAAGATGGTCGGCCGCGCCTGCGGCATGCCGGAAGGCCAGGGCATCCGCCCGGGCACCTACTGCGAGCCGAAGATGACGACCGTGGGTTCGCAGGACACCACCGGCCCGATGACCCGCGACGAGCTGAAGGACCTGGCCTGCCTGGGCTTCAGCGCCGACATGGTGATGCAGTCCTTCTGCCACACCGCCGCCTATCCGAAGCCGGTGGACGTGAAGACCCACCGCGAGCTGCCCGCCTTCATCAGCAACCGCGGCGGCGTGGCCCTGCGCCCGGGCGACGGCGTGATCCACTCGTGGCTGAACCGCCTGCTGCTGCCCGACACCGTCGGCACCGGCGGCGACTCGCACACCCGCTTCCCGATCGGCATCTCCTTCCCCGCGGGGTCAGGTCTTGTCGCCTTCGGCGCCGCCACCGGCGTGATGCCGCTGGACATGCCGGAATCGGTGCTGGTGCGCTTCAAGGGCGAGCTGCAGCCCGGCGTCACGCTGCGCGACCTGGTCCACGCGATCCCGTTGTACGCGATCAAGGCGGGCCTGCTGACCGTCGCCAAGGCCGGCAAGAAGAACATCTTCTCGGGCAAGATCCTCGAAATCGAAGGCCTGCCTGACCTGAAGGTCGAGCAAGCCTTCGAGCTGAGCGACGCCTCGGCCGAGCGCTCCGCCGCCGGCTGCACGATCAAGCTGAACCCCGAGCCGATCAAGGAATACCTCACCAGCAACGTCGTGCTGATGAAGAACATGATCGCCGAGGGCTATGCCGACGCGAAGACGCTGCAGCGCCGCATCGAGAAGGTCGAAGCCTGGCTCGCCCAGCCCGACCTGCTCGAAGCCGACAAGGACGCCGAGTACGCCGCGGTCATCGAGATCGACCTGGCCGACATCAAGGAGCCGATCGTCTGCTGCCCGAATGATCCGGACGACGCCAAGTTCCTGTCCGAAGTCGCCGGCACCAAGATCGACGAGGCCTTCATCGGCTCGTGCATGACCAATATCGGCCACTTCCGCGCCGCGGCCAAGCTGCTGGGCGGCCAGCGCGACATCCCGGTCAAGCTGTGGGTCGCCCCGCCGACCAAGATGGACCAGAGCGAACTGATCAAGGAAGGCCACTACGCCGCCTTCGGCACCGCCGGCGCGCGCACCGAGATGCCCGGCTGCTCGCTGTGCATGGGCAACCAGGCGCAGGTCCGCGAAGGCGCGACGGTGATCTCCACCTCCACCCGCAACTTCCCGAACCGCCTGGGCAAGAACACGAACGTGTTCCTGGGCTCGGCCGAACTGGCCGCCATCGCCTCGCGCTTGGGGCACCTGCCGACGGCCGCCGAGTACCTGAAGGAGATGGGTGTCATCGATGCCGACAAGGCCAGCGTCTACCGCTACATGAACTTCGACCAGATCGAGGAATACGCGGAAACCGCGAAGACCGTGACGGCCTGATCGCCCTCCGCCTCGCGTGACAAGTCAACGGCCCGCTCATTGCGGGCCGTTCTTCATTGGCGCCCCCGTTCGGCGATATCCTCCGGCCCTGCATAACGCCCACGCTCCATGGACACCCTGCCGGACCCTTCGCCCGCCCCGGCCTCGCTGAATTCGCCGGCCGAGCGCCTGGCGCTGGCCGCAACGGTGCTGGCCAACGTCGACGCCCACATCTACGTCAAGGACCGCCAGGGCCGCTACCTCTTCATCAACGAGAAGGTGATGGAGCTCTACAACCGCAGCGCCGAGGAGGTGCTGGGCCGCACGGACCTGGAGTTGATGGACCCGGTGATCGCCACCCGGCTGATGGCCATCGACAAGCTGGCGCTGGACACGATGAGCCGCCAGGCCTGCGAGGAGATCGTCGTCGACCGCGAGGGCCGCACGCGCCACTACTGGTCCGTCAAGATGCCGCTGGAGCGCGAGGACGGCTCCGCCTGCCTGGTGGGCTTCTCCACCGAGATCACCGAGCTGCTGCGCCTGCGCCAGACGCTGGAACGCCAGCGCATCACCGACCCGCTGACCGGCCTGGCCAACCGCGTGCAGATGGAGGAAGACCTGTCCATCGAGCTGCGCCTGGCCACGCGCGAGCAGCAGCAGCTCGCCGTCGTGCTGCTGGACCTGGACCAGTTCAAGTACATCAACACCCATCTGGGCCACGATGCCGGCGACCAGCTGCTGCGCGAGGCCGCCCAGCGCCTGCGCCAGGCCCTGCCGGTGGGCTCCAGCCTGGCCCGGCTCGGCGGCGACGAGTTCGCCGCGGTGCTGCCCGCGCTGGCTGATGCACCGGCCGCCGCCCTGCAG
>NZ_LYVQ01000340.1 GCF_001984095.1 Pelomonas sp. KK5 | reverse complement strand
TTCAGCGCCAGGATATTGGTCTGGAAGGCGATGCCGTCGATGGTGCCGATGATGTCGGCGATCTTGTGCGAGCTGGCGCTGATCTCGCCCATCGTGCTGACGACCTGGCCGACGACCGCGCCGCCGCGGGTGGCCACGTCGCAGGCGCCTGCGGCCAGCTCGTTGGCATGGCGGGCCGAGTCGGCGCTGTGGCGCACGGCGGTGGTCAGCTGTTCCATCGCGCTGGCGGTCTGCTGCAGGCTGCTGGCCGTCTCCTCGGTGCGCTGGCTGAGGTCGGTGTTGCCGGTGGCGATCTGGCTGCTGGCGGTGGCCACGCTGTCGCTGATCTGCTGGATGTTTTGCACCAGGCCGGCGAGCTTGTCCTGCATGCCGCTCAAGTCGCCGACCAGGGCCTGCACCTCGTCGCGACCGTTCAGGCGCGGCGGCTCGCCGGTCAGGTCGCCCTCCGCGACGCGGCCGGCCAGGGCCGAGGCGGCCTCCAGCGGCGCGACGATCGAGCGCGAGATCAGCCAGGCCATCAGCATGCTCAGACCCAGGCCCAGCACGATGCCGGTGACCAGCAGATTGCGGCCGGCCTCGGCGCTGGCGATGGCGGCGTCGCGCGAAGCCAGCACGTCGTCCCGCTCGTACTCGGCATAGTCGTCCACCGCCTTGGCGTAGGCCGAGGCGGCAGGGCGCAGCACATTGCGGGCATCGTCGTCCGAGACCGGCTTGCCGCCCTCGCGCTGCTTGACCAGCGCGTTGCGCGCCACGCGGAAGGCCTCGCCGGCGACGTCGATCTTCTTGTACAGCGCGCTGCCCTGCTCGGTGTCGGACAGGGCTTCCAGGCGCTTGCGCACTTCGGCCGAACGGTCGGAGGTGGCCTTGCGGACCTCGTTGATGTGCTTGGCGTAGTCGGGGTTGTCGGTGACCAGCAGGGTCTCGGCCCGCTCGGCGCTGATCACGACGATGGCATGCAGCTCGCGGGCGAGCAGCGCCCGCTCGGCGGAGGCGCCGCCCAGTTCGTCGGCGATGTCGCGCAGCTGTGCGAGGCGCCACATGCCCAGCAGGACGGTCAGCGACATCAGGATCAGCACGAGGCCGAAGCCCAGCGCCAGGCGTGGCGCGAGGCGGAAACGTTCGAGAAGGGTGTTCATGAAGGGGCAGCGGCGTGAAAAGCCGGGAATGGTGCCGGACGGCAGTGGCGTGCCGATGAAAACTTCTCGGCGACGATGGGTGGCAGTCTAGCCCGCTGTACCCGCTTGTTCCTAGGGTTAGCGAGTAGTGCTACAGTCGCCCCGTTTTCTTTGGTCCTTCCCGTCCCTTTGGTTGCCCGTGTGCAGTCGGCAGCCGAGGTGGGTCGCAATCCGCCAAGCGGTCGAGCCGTGCCGCGGAAGGTTTATCCAACCAGCCAATGCCCTGGAAACCGGGGTGAGAGGTGAGCGAAATGATGCAGCAATACAGGTCCAACTCGTACCTGTTCGGAGGCAATGCGCCCTACGTCGAAGAGATGTACGAGGCCTACCTCGACAACCCGGGCTCCGTGCCCGACAACTGGCGCGCCTACTTCGACGCGCTGCAGCACGTCCCCGCGACCGACGGTTCCGAGAACCGCGACGTGGCCCACGCGCCCGTCATCGAATCCTTCGCCCAGCGCGCCAAGGCCAATGCCTTCGGCAACAAGGTGTCCAGCGGCGAACTGTCGGTGGCCCGCAAGCAGGTCCATGTCCAGTCGCTGATCGCCGCGTACCGCAACGTCGGCTCGCGCTGGGCCGACCTGGACCCGCTCAAGCGCGTGGAGCGCCCCAAGATCCCCGAGCTGGAACCGGCGTTCTACGACCTGAGCGAGTCCGACATGGACATCTCGTTCAGCGCCACGAACACCTACTTCAGCAAGGCCGAGAGCATGACCCTGCGCGAGATCGTGCAGGCCCTGCGTGAAACGTACTGCGGCAGCGTCGGCGCCGAGTACATGCACATCACCGACCAGGTCGAGAAGCGCTGGTGGCAGGAAAAGCTGGAGACCGTGCGCTCCAAGGCCACCCCGACCGTCGAGCAGAAGAAGCACATCCTCGACCGCCTGACGGCCGCCGAAGGCCTCGAGCGCTACCTGCACACCAAGTACGTCGGCCAGAAGCGCTTCTCGCTGGAAGGCGGCGAGAGCTTCATCGTCTCGATGGACGCGCTGGTGCAGGGCGCCGGCGCCATCGGCGTGCAGGAAATCGTCATCGGCATGGCCCACCGCGGCCGCCTGAACGTGCTGGTGAACACGCTGGGCAAGATGCCGGGCGACCTGTTCGCCGAGTTCGAGCACAAGGCGCCGGAGGACCTGCCCTCGGGCGACGTCAAGTACCACCAGGGCTTCTCCAGCGACGTGTCCACGCCTGGCGGCCCGGTCCACCTGTCGCTGGCCTTCAACCCGTCCCACCTCGAGATCGTCAACCCGGTCGTCGAAGGCTCGGTCAAGGCCCGCATGGACCGCCGCGGCGACAACGAAGGCCAGCAGGTGCTGCCCGTGCTGGTGCACGGCGACGCGGCCTTCGCCGGCCAGGGCGTCGTGATGGAAACGCTGGCGCTGGCCCAGACCCGCGGCTACTTCACCGGCGGCACGGTCCACATCGTCATCAACAACCAGATCGGCTTCACCACCAGCGACCCGCGCGACATGCGCTCGACGCTGTACTGCTCGGACGTCGTCAAGATGGTCGAGGCGCCGGTGCTGCACGTCAACGGCGACGATCCGGAAGCCGTGGTGCTGTGCACCCAGCTGGCGCTGGAATACCGCCAGCAGTTCAAGAAGGACGTGGTCGTCGACATCGTCTGCTTCCGCAAGCTGGGCCACAACGAGCAGGACACGCCGGCGCTGACCCAGCCGCTGATGTACAAGAGCATCGCCAAGCACCCGGGCACCCGCAAGCTGTACGGCGAGCGCCTGGTCGCCCAGGGCGTGCTGGCGGCCGAGGGCCCGGACGAGTTCGTCAAGAACTTCCGCGCCGCGATGGACGAAGGCCGCCACACGATCGACCCGGTGCTGACCAACTTCAAGAGCAAGTACGCCACCGACTGGTCGCCGTACCTGGGCAAGAAGTGGACCGACAGCTGCGACACCGCGCTGCCGGTGGCCGAGTTCAAGCGCCTGGCCGAGAAGATCACCACGCTGCCGGCCAACTTCAAGGCCCACACGCTGGTGGAGAAGGTCATCGCCGACCGCGCCGCGATGGGCCGTGGCGAGATCAACGTGGACTGGGGCATGGGCGAGCACCTGGCCTTCGCCTCGCTGGTCGCGTCCGGCTATCCGGTGCGCCTGTCCGGTGAAGACAGCGGCCGTGGCACCTTCACGCACCGCCACGCGGTGCTGCACGACCAGAACCGCGAGAAGTTCGACGAGGGCATCTACATCCCGCTGCAGAACGTCGCGGAAGGCCAGGCCCCGTTCGTCGTGATCGACTCGATCCTGTCCGAAGAGGCGGTGCTCGGCTTCGAGTACGGCTACGCCTCGGCCGACCCGGTCACGCTGACGATCTGGGAAGCCCAGTTCGGCGACTTCGTCAACGGCGCGCAGGTCGTGATCGACCAGTTCATCGCCTCCGGCGAAGTGAAGTGGGGCCGCTCCAACGGCCTGACGCTGATGCTGCCGCACGGCTACGAAGGCCAGGGCCCCGAGCACAGCTCGGCCCGCCTGGAGCGCTTCATGCAGCTGGCCGCGGACAACAACATGCAGGTGGTGCAGCCGACCTCGGCCTCGCAGATCTTCCACCTGCTGCGCCGCCAGCAGCTGCGCATGTTCCGCAAGCCGCTGATCATCATGACGCCCAAGTCGCTGCTCCGTAACAAGGACGCGACCTCGCCGATGAGCGAGTTCACCAAGGGCGAGTTCAAGACCATCATCGGCGAGCGCGACGACACGATCGATAACGCCAAGGTCAAGCGCATCGTCGTCTGCTCCGGCAAGGTCTACTACGACCTGGTCAAGGCTCGCGGCGAGAAGAAGGACGTGGCGATCCTGCGCGCGGAGCAGCTCTATCCGTTCCCGCACAAGGCCTTCGCCGCCGAGATCAAGAAGTACCCGAACGCGACCGACATCGTCTGGTGCCAGGACGAGCCCCAGAACCAGGGCGCCTGGTTCTTCGTGCAGCACTACATCCACGAGAACATGGCCGAAGGCCAGAAGCTCGGCTACGCCGGCCGCCCGGCCAGCGCCTCGCCGGCCGTGGGTTACGCGCATCTGCACCAGGAACAGCAGAAGGCCCTGCTGGAGCAGGCCTTCGGCAAGCTCAAGGGCTTCATCCTGACGAAGTAAAGGACTGCCCCGCGCGCTGTGACATAGCCAGCGCGCGGGGCCTGCTTACGCACACCAAAAGACAAGCATCATGGCAATCGTTGACGTCAAAGTTCCCCAGTTTTCCGAGTCCGTGTCCGAAGGCACGCTGCTGACCTGGAAGAAGAAGCCCGGCGAGGCCGTCTCCATGGACGAGACCCTGGTCGAGATCGAAACCGACAAGGTCGTGCTGGAAGTGCCGGCGCCGGCCTCCGGCGTGATGGCCGAGCATGTGGTGGCCGACGGCACCACCGTGGCCAGCGAACAGCTGATCGCGAAGATCGACACCGAAGGCAAGGCCAGCGGCGCCGCCCCGGCTGCTGGTGCTCCTGCCCCGGCCGCTGCGACTCCTGCTGCTGCCCCGGCCGCCGCCACCGGCGGCAGCAAGGGTGACGTGGCCATGCCCGCCGCCGCCAAGATCCTGGCCGAGAAGGGCCTGGCCGCCACCGACGTGGCCGGCTCCGGCAAGGACGGCCGCGTGACC
>NZ_LYVQ01000339.1 GCF_001984095.1 Pelomonas sp. KK5 | reverse complement strand
ATCCGCTACACGCCGGCCGGCGGGCGCATCGACCTGGGCGCGGCGCTCGAGGGCGGGCGGGTCGTCGTGGTCGTCAGCGACACGGGGCCAGGTATTGCCCCCGCCGAGCGTGCCCGCGTCTTCGATCCCTTCCACCGCGTGCTGGGCAGCGGCGAGAGTGGTTCAGGCCTGGGCCTGTCCATCGTCAAGACGATCGTCGAACGCATCGGCGCGGGCATCGCGCTGGCCTGGAGCGACGAGGCGGCGCAGACCGGCCTGCGCGTGACGCTGTGGCTGCCTACTTGAGCAGGTCCAGCTGCTGAACCCGCAGGGGCTCGCTCAGCGGCAGGTAGCCGTGCAGGCGCAGCAGCTCGCCCTGCCCCTGCGGGCTCAGCACATAGGCCAGGAAGGCGGCCAGCGTCGGGTCCAGCGGCATGCCGGGCTTGCGGTTGACGAAGGCAAAGGTGCGCCGGGCCAGCGGGTAGTCGCGCGCGATCACGCTGCGCGCGCTCGGGGCGACGAAGGGCGCCTTCTCATGGGCGGCGATGGCGAGCACGCGCGTGCCGGGGTTGGCGTACTTCAGGTTCGACACCGCCAGGCCGTAGCGGTCGCCGCGCAGTGCGGCCATGCTCTTCGCGCCGCCATCGTCGAACTCGGCCAGTTGCTCCCAGTTCAGCTTGCGGCTCTCCTGCAGCACCTGGCGGACGAACCAGAGCCCGTCCTCGCTGTCGATGTCATGGCCGTAGAGATGGACCGGCTTGTCCTGCCACTCACCGCCCAGGCCCAGCTCGCCCCAGGTGCGGATATTGCCCGGCCCGCGCCGGTCCTCGACGCCGAACAGCCCCTCCAGCTGCGCCACGGTCAGCTGGCGTAATGGGTTATCCGCGTGGACGAAGACCGCCTGCGCCGCCGACTGCCCCGGCACGTCCAGGCTGCCGTTCATCAGCTCCAGCCGCAGCGGCGGGTAGCCGCCCACCGACTTGAAGAAGCCGTTGTCGTCGGTGATGTCGCTCTCGCGGCCGAGCAGCGCGATGTCGCCGGTCGTGCCGTAGATGCAGGGCATGGCGGACGCGGTGCCGGTCAGCTTGAACTCGACGCTGGCGTCGGGCCGCAGCGTGCGGAAGCCCTCGGCCCAGCGCGCGGCGATGGCGGCCATGTGCTCGTCCCCGCAGATGCGGATCGCGCCGGTGGCGGACGAGGCCGCGAGCGGCTCGCCGGGCGGGGCCTGGTCCAGCTGGCGCAGCTCGGCCGCAGCGGTCGCCGCCGACACGGGCAGGTAGCGCCCGTCCTCGTTGATCGCCTGCTGCCCCTCGCGGCTCAGCAGGAAGCGGATGAACTCGCGCACCCGAGCTTCGACCGGCCGCCCCGGCGGATGGTCGATGACCGCCGGGATCAGCCGCGTCAGCGGGTAGCTGCGGTCGATCAGCGTGGCCTTGCTGGCCTGCACGAAGGGGCCGCCGGCGGTGGCGGCCAGCGCGAGCGGCTTCACGTCCGCGTTGGCATAGCGGATGTTGGACACGGCGATGCCGTGGCGGTCGGCCCGCAGCGCATCGAGGATCTGCTGGCCGTGGTCGTAGATCGTGCCGCCGGGGTTGTAGATATGGACATAGTCGCGCAGCGCGTTGTTCCAGCGGTGGCTGCCCAGCAGCAGCGCGTTCTGCAGGTAGAAGCCGAAGCTGTCGTCGATGCGCCAGCCGTAGGGGTTGATCGGCTTCGCGGCCCAGTCGCCGGCCAGGCCCAGTTGGCCCCAGTTGCGGATGTTGTGCGGCTCGCCGCGCCGGTGCTCCATGCCGTAGATCGCATCGAGCTGGGCCAGGGTCAGTCGGTCTAACGGGTTATCCCTATGGACGAAGAACTGCTGCGCGTAGTCGAAGTTGCGCACGTCGTATGCGCCGGTGGCGATGGCGATGCCCTGCGGCAGGTAGCCCTTCACCTGCCGGAAGGCCTCGGCCGCCGCCGGGTCGATCTCCTCGCCGAGGATGGCGATGTCGCCGGTGCCGTTGAACAGCGAAGGGATGGCCGAGGACGTGCCCTTCATCCGCTGCTCGATCCGCACGCCGGGATGGAACTTGCGGAAGCCCTGCTCCCACAGGTTCAGCAGCCGCTCCATCCACTTCAGCGTGACATGGCCGTGGCCCTGGATGCGGATGACGCCGGAGACCGACTGCTCGGGCCGGTAGGCAGGCAGCGCCGCCACCGTGCGCGCCTCGATGCTGGCGGGATCGGAAGCGGGCAAGTCCGCGGCGCGGACGGCCATCGCCGAGAGTGCCAGCAAGAAGACGGATAGGGCTGTACGCATCGCCTGAAGGTAGCTGCGCAAGCTGTAGCCAGACTGAATTCCCGATGAATGCCGCATGCCGATGAGCGGCGTCAACAACCGGGCGGGTGTCAAGCAGGCCGCCAGCGGCTATCTTTGCTCGAGCGGTCGGGCGTTCGCGCCCCGGGGTCTGAAGTGGAGGTAGTAGCGATGGCTCTGCTGAGTGCGATCCAACGGAAGTGGTTGATCAACGTCGGCGCGTTCACCCGCGTGGGGCCCATCCTGCTGCCGAGGCGGCAGGCCGTGGCAGCGCACGGCGACAGTCTTGAGGACGAGGCTCCGCAGGAGGCCGGCGAAGGCGGCGCCGACGACGAGGCGGCCGAGGTGCTGACGAGCCGGATGCTGCCCCTGCTGAAGCTTGCGATGAAGGGCGAGCCGGTGCATGCGCTCATCGCCAGCACGAGCAAGGAAGCCGCCGTCATGCTGTCGCGCAAGCCGATCCCGCCGTCGCGGCGCAAGCTGCTGGCCGACCGTCTCGGCGCGGACGGCGGCGTGAAGTTCCTGGCCGGCCAGTGCGCCCTCGATCCCGACACCGGGGCCACGACCTTCGTGCTGCCGGCGGAGGTGACGGGCCTGGCCCGCAAGCTCAAGCGCGCGCTGCTGGAGCAGACCGGCCTGAAGGTCAGCAAGGTGAGCTGCCGCGGCCCCGAAGGCGCCGCCGACCACGACATCGACGACGGCGCCGACCTGCCCGCCGCAGCAGGCGTCGACACCCGGCAAGCCGAGGCGAAGCCCGCCGCCGTCAAGCCCGGCGCGAGCGGCACCGCGGCCATGACCGGCCTCGATGCCGACGCCCAGCGCCTCATCAACGCCGAGACCGACCGCATCTTCTACGAGACACATCCGAAGCATCCGCGCGGCGGCAAGATCGGCCGGGACGATCCGGCCGCGGCCGAGGAATGGCTCGCGATCCGCGACGGCGTCATGCAGCAGCTCGGCGCCGACCCCGCCGATCTCCCGCGCGTCGTGCCCGACAAGGACGCGCCCGACGCCAATGCCGACGAGCGCGAGCAGCATGTCGCCACCGTCGAGGCCTACCTGCAGAAGGCGCTCAAGCTCAAGCCCGAGCAGGTGGCGCGCCTCGCGCTGTTCACCGACAACAACGCGATGGCCGAGGACAAGGATGCCGAGAAGGGGGCCGACCGCCTGCTCGAGGCCCTGGACGGCAAGTCCTCGCTGGGCGCGCTCACGCCGGAGGAGAAGAAGGCGCTGCTGCACCAGTTCGCCGTGACCTGGCTGTACGCGCCGGGCCATGCCGAGGACGGCGCGATGGAGAACCTGAAGCAGACCACCGCCGCGCTCAAGGGCAACAAGGAGCTGGCCTCGATGGCGGCGGAGGCCTTCAACAACATCTCGAACTCGGTGCCGCGCGGCCGCTTCGACGGCAGCAACTACGACGATCTTGAGGAGGAGCGCCGCATCCAGGGCGAGCTCTGGGGCGCGGCGGTCGACCTCGATCCGGTCGCGACCGTGCGCAGCAACAAGGACGGCGAGAAGCTGGTGTCGAGGATGCTCGGCCAGGAGACCTGGCACTGGGTGCCGGGTTCGCGCTGGGAAGGCAATCCCGACCGCTACGGCCAGCAGCAGCCCAAGGCCGACGAGGCCCGGCGCAACGCCGTGATGCGGGCGGTCGGCCAGGGTGCGCTGTCGCCGCAGGAGACCCAGAAGTTCTTCAAGCGCATGTTCGTGTCGACGTCCTCGTTCGACGTCTCGGCCAAGGACTCGATCCTCGGCAATGTGTTCGACGTGGACCGCTCGACGCCGAAGGAGCAGGAGTCGATGGCCGGCCTGCTCAGCTACGCCACCAACCAGGCCCACCAGTCGAACCCGGCCGACACGCAGGCCACCGAGAAGAACCTCGCCGAGATCATGAAGTCCAAGGGCGGCCGGGAGGTGCTGTTCACCGTCGGCATGCCTGACGAATACCGGCTCTGGGCCCTCGACATGATGGCCAGCGATGCCAAGGTCCCGGGCAAGAAGCCCTGGACCGCGAAGGATCTCGAGAAGGGCTGGGAGAGCCCGCGGGTGGTCGAGGCCTACTCCGGCGCTGCCGTGAAGGCCGCGGAGAAGGCCTTCCCCGAGCCCTGGCACGACACGCCGGCCACGCACGGCATGCTCACCAACAACGTGGGCCAGATCCTCGGCATCACGCCGACCCTCAAGGTGCCGAAGAAGGAGACCGAGCAGGAGAAGCAGCAGCGCCTGGCCCAGGGCTACAACGCGCCGATCTACGACGCGGACGAGGATCCGATGAAGCAGATCATGGGTCACATCGGCAACGACGGAAAGCTGGTCACCGCCATCCCGGTGACGCTGATGAACCGCGAGAAGGGTGCGGCGATGTTCCAGGTGCTCCGGGTGCAGAAGGACGCGAAGGCGGCGCCCTTCTTCCTCGACAACGGCGGGCACCGCTACGCCAGCGCGGACCACTGGATCGTGGCCAACGAGTTGCCGCCTGGCGCGATGACCTTCCCTAAGGACCTGATGCTGGGC
>NZ_LYVQ01000338.1 GCF_001984095.1 Pelomonas sp. KK5 | reverse complement strand
GCTGGCGAGCGCCGGCTGCACGCTGGCCGAGCTCGACGCGATCGGCTTCGGCCGCGGCCCCGGCGCCTTCACCGGCCTGCGGACCGCCTGTTCGGTGACCCAGGGCCTGGCCTTCGGCGCCGCCAAGCCGGTACTGTCGCTGGACAGCCTGATGCTCGTCGCCGAGGACGCCCGCCAGCAGGCCGAGGCCGCCGGTGCACCGCTTGCCGGCACGATCTGGGTCGTGATGGACGCCCGCATGGACGAGATCTACGCCGCCGCCTATCGATGGGACGGCGCGCGCTGGCATGTCGAGGTGGAGCCGATGCTCTGCGCGCCGGCCGTGCTGCTGCAGCGCTGGGGCGAACCCGCCGCGGTGGCCGGCTCGGCGCTGGTCGCCTTCGAGGGCCGGCTGGGCCTGGCCGGGCGCGAGCTGCGCTGCTGGCCGGCCACCGCCTCGCGCGCCCGCGCGCTGGCCGAACTGGCCCGCCAGGCCTGGGCCCAGGGGGCGGTGCTGGACGCGGCCGAGGCGATGCCCGTCTATGTGCGCGACAAGGTCGCCCAGACGACCGAGGAGCGGCTCGCCGCCCGCGCCGGGAGCGCCGTGGCATGAGCGCCATCGCGCCGGAACGCCCCGCCACCGGCGAGCCGCGGCTCGTGCCCATGCACAGCCGCGACGTGCCCGAGATCATGGCCATCGAGACCCGCGCCTACGCCACGCCCTGGACGCCCGGCAACTTCGTCGACTCGCTGGCCGCCGGCTATCTCGCCTTCGTGCTGCGCGAGCCGGACTCCGCTGAGCTGACGGGTTATTTCCTCGCCATGAAGGGGGCGGGCGAGATGCATTTGCTGAACATCACCGTCGCGCCCGAGCGCGAGGGCCAGGGCCTGGCCCGGCTGATGCTGGACCGCCTGTGCGCGATGTGCCGCGAGCAGGGTTGCGAGCAGCTGTGGCTGGAGGTGCGCGTCGGCAACGCACGGGCGCGGCGCGTCTACCAGCGCTACGGCTTTGCCGAGGTGGGGCTGCGCAAGCGCTACTACCCGACGGCCAGCGGGCCGCGCGAGGACGCGGTGCTGATGAGCCTGGCGGTGCCCGCATGAGCCTCTGGGATGCACGCCAGACGGCGATGCTGAAGGCCATGGGCCTGCGTGTGTGGGCGCCTTCGCCGCCGGCACCGCTGGATGCCGAGATCGACGTGGCGACGATGCAGGCGCCGGAACCGGCTCCGCAGCCGGCGCCTCGTCGTGCGGCGCCGGTCAGCGTGGCCGAGGTGCTGCCGCAGGTGGCCCCGCAGCCCGCGCCGCGCGAAGACGCCGACGGCCGCAGCGCCACCATCGCCGCCATGGACTGGCCCGCGCTGCGCGAGAGCGTGGCCGCCTGCCGCGCCTGCGGCCTGTGCGAGAGCCGCAAGAACACCGTCTTCGGCGTCGGCAACGAGCAGGCGCACTGGATGATCGTCGGCGAGGCGCCGGGCGAGAACGAGGACCTGCAGGGCGAGCCCTTCGTCGGCCAGGCCGGCAAGTTGCTGGACAACATGCTGCTGGCGCTGGGCCTGTCGCGCGGCGAAGGTCCGCCCGAGCAGCAGGTCTACATCGCCAACACGCTGAAGTGCCGCCCGCCGCGCAACCGCAACCCGGAGCCGGATGAACTGGCCCGCTGCGAGCCCTACCTGGACCGCCAGATCGCGCTGGTGAAGCCGCGCGTGATCCTGGCGATGGGTCGCTTCGCCGTGCAGTCGCTCTTGCGCAGCAGCGAGCCGATCGGCCGCCTGCGCGGCCGTGTCCACCAGTACCAGGGCGTGCCGCTGGTGGTCACCTATCACCCGGCCTACCTGCTGCGCAACCTGCCGGACAAGGCGCGGGCCTGGGAAGACCTGTGCCTGGCGCGCGAGGCGATGGCCAGCCGATGAGCAGCCCTTCCGAACTCGAGCAGCAGATCCGCCAGGCCATCGCCGAAGCCGGCGGCTGGCTGCCCTTCGACCGCTTCATGGCGCTGGCCCTGTACGCGCCCGGCCTGGGCTACTACAGCAACGAGCGGCAGAAGTTCGGCCTGATGCCCGCCAGCGGCTCCGACTTCGTCACCGCGCCCGAGTTGTCACCGCTGTTCGGCGAGGCGCTGGCCGCTCAGGTCGGCCAGGCGCTGGAGGCCAGCGGCACCGGTACCGTCTGGGAGTTCGGCGCCGGCACCGGCGCGCTGGCCGCGCAGTTGCTGGAGTGCCTGGGCGAGCGCATCCGCCGCTACGTGATCGTCGACCTCTCCGGCACGCTGCGCCAGCGCCAGGCGGAGAAGCTGGCGCCCTGGCGCGTCAGGGTCGAATGGCTGGATGAACTGCCCGCGAGCTTCGAGGGCGTCGTCGTCGGCAACGAGGTGCTGGATGCGATGCCGGTGCAGCTGCTGCACTTCGACGGCCGCCAGTGGCTGGAGCGCGGCGTGGCCATCGACGGCGAGCGCTTCGCCTGGGCCGACCGGCCGACCACGCTGCAGCCGCCCGCCACTGGCGCTGAAGTACCCAGTTATGTCCCCGGCACCGTCACCGAGATCCATCCGCAGGGCGAAGCCTTCGTGCGCACGCTGGCTTCAGCGTTGACGCGCGGCGCGGCCTTCCTGATCGACTATGGTTTCCCCGAGTCCGAGTATTACCACCCGCAGCGCCACGGCGGCACGCTGATGTGCCACCACCTGCACCAGGCCGATCCCGATCCGCTGGTGCTGGTGGGCCAGAAGGACATCACCGCCCACGTCAACTTCACCGGCATCGCGCTGGCCGGGCAGGACGCCGGCCTGACCGTGCTGGGCTACACCAGCCAGGGGAACTTCCTCATCAACTGCGGCCTGGTCGGCATGCTGTGCCATGCGACGCTGCCGCAGCGCGCGATGGCCCACAAGCTGATCGCCGAGCACGAGATGGGCGAGCTGTTCAAGGTGATCGGCTTCGCGACGCCGGGCGTCGATTTCGACCCGATCGGCTTCACCGCCGGGGATCGCTCCCACACCCTCTGAGGCGACTCAGGGCAGCTCGTCGAGCTGCTGCTGCAGCTTCGCCAGCAGCGTCTTCAGCTGTGCGCATTCCTCGGCGCTGAGCCCCGCTACCGCCGCCTGGCTCAGCTTGCGGCCCTGGGCCTGGATCGCCTTCTGCACTGCACGGCCGGCCGCGCTGACCTCCAGCCGCTGGATGCGGCGATCCGCCTCGTCGGCGCGAGCCTCCAGGTAGCCGCGTTCGCGCAGCGTGGCGATCAGCCGCGCCACCTGGCCCTTGTCGCGACCCGAGTGCTGGACCAGCTCGCTCTGCGTGGCGCCCGGATGGCGGGCGAAGTAGCCCAGCGCCTTGGCCTCCATGTGCGACAGCTCGTGCGCGCCCTCGCGCAACGCGCGGAACTGGCGGGCGCGGAACTGGTGCATCACCGCATGGACGGCCTCGATCAGCTCGTCCGCGTCGACGGCAGGGGCATTGCCGGCCAGATGGTTGACAGTATCAACTTGTTTGCGCATGATGGATGACATTATCAACGATCAACGCACACAAGCCATGAATGCCCCTGAATCGAACATCCCCCTGCGCCGCGTCCAGCGCGTGCGCCATGAACTGCACCGCCGCGAGGTGGAGGTGGTCCGCATCGAGCCGATCGGCCCGCACTTCCTCGCCATCACCTTCTTCGCCGAATCGCTGCGCGGCTTCGTCTCCGAGTCCTTCGACGACCACGTGAAGTTCTTCGTGAATGACGACGCGCGGCGCGACTACACGCCCCGCCGCTTCGACCGCGAGCGCGGCGAACTGACCATCGAGTTCGCGCTGCACGGCCACGGCCCGGCCAGCGACTGGGCCCGCACGGCTGTCGTCGGCCAGCGCGCCGTCATCGGCGGCCCGCGCGGCTCGATGATCATCCCGATGGACTACGACTGGCACCTGCTGGTCGGCGACGGCTCGGCGCTGCCGGCGATCCACCGCCGGCTGGAGGAGCTGCCGGCCGGCGCCAAGGTCTTCGCGATCATCCACGAGCCGGAGGCTGCCGACCGCCGCACGATGGCCAGCCGCGCCGACGTGGCGCTGCAGTGGGTGTCGAGCAACGAGGAACTGGTCGAGGCCGTGCGCGCGCTGGCCCTGCCGGCCGGCGAGGGCTATGCCTGGTGCGCCGGCGAGGCCGCCACGATGACGCGGCTGCGCGGCGTGCTGCTGCAGGAGAAGGGCCAGCCGAAGGAGGCGCTGAAGGTGGCCGTCTACTGGAAGCCCGGCGCAGCGGACTTCCATGAGACGCTAGGCGACTGAAGCGACCACGTACTCGCCGATCGCCAGCGCTGCGGTGAGCCCCGGCGACTCGATGCCGAACAGGTTCAGCAGGCCGCCCCGGCGCTCGATCATGAAATCGGCCGCCGCTTCGCCGGGGCCGCCGAGCTTAGGCCGGATGCCGGCATAGGCCGGCTGCAGCGCGCCGTCGGGCAGGGCGGGCCAGTAGCGTCGGATGGCGGCGTAGAAGGCGTCGGCGCGGCGAGGGTCGACCTGGAAGTCGTCATCGCGCTGCACCCACTGCACATCGGGGCCGAAGCGGGCCTGGCCGGCCAGGTCCAGCGTGAGATGCACGCCGAGGCCGCCCGGCTCGGGCACCGGATAGATGAGGCGCGTGAACGGCGCGCGGCCGGCCAGGCTGAAGTAGCTGCCCTTGGCCAGGTGCCGCGTCGGGATCTGCGCCGCGCCGAGCGATGCGGCCACCGCCTGCGCGGCCAGGCCCGCGCAGTTGACGACGAGACCGGCTTCGAGGCTGGCGGGCTCGGCGCCGCCGACACGCAAGACCTGACCCTCGCCACCCACCACCGGCGAGCCGAAGGCCACCGCGCCGCCGGCCCGCTCCAGGTCGCCCTGCAGCGCCAGCATCAGGCCATGGCTGTCGACGAT
>NZ_LYVQ01000337.1 GCF_001984095.1 Pelomonas sp. KK5 | reverse complement strand
GCACAGGTCGCCCAGCACCGCGCCCGCCTCCACCGAGGCGAGCTGGTCCTTGTCGCCCAGGAATACCAGCCGCGCGCCCGGCGGCAGCGCCTCCAGCAAGGCCGCCATCATCTCAAGGTGGATCATCGAGGCCTCGTCGACGATCAGCACGTCCACCTCCAGCGGGCTGGCCGCGTCGGCGCGGAAGCGCCGCGTGTCGGGCCGCGCGCCGAGCAGCGCATGCAGGGTCTTGGCGGCGTCGATGTGGGAGACCAGCTCCTGCAGGTCGACCTGGCCCTGCATCAGCGCCTGCAGCGGTTGCAGCGCCGTTTCGATCGACTGGCGCAGCCGCGCCGCGGCCTTGCCGGTCGGTGCGGCCAGGGCCACGCGCAGCTTGTCGCGGCCCGGGTCGATGGCGAACAGCAGCGCCAGCAGGCGCGCGGCCGTGTAGGTCTTGCCGGTGCCGGGGCCGCCGGTGATCACCGACAGCGGGCCGCGCAGCGCGGCGCCGCAGGCGAACTTCTGCCAGTCGAAGGCGCCATCGTCGCGGGGCGGGAACAGGCGGTCCAGCCATCCGCGGGCCACGGCTTCGTCCACCCGTGCCGGCCGCCCGACCCGCGCCAGCACCCGCGCTGCCACCATCTGCTCGAAGCGCCAGTAGCGCCGCAGGTAGAGCCGCGACCCATGCAGCACCAGCGGGCGGGACTCATCGGCCAGCGCCGACTCGTCCGCGGCCACCAGCGGGCTGGCGCGCAGCGCGGCGAGCCAGCCGTCCAGTTCGCCACCCACGCGCAAGACCTGACCCCGCAAGGCTTCGGCGGCATCCGGCGCCCAGCCGGCCCCGGGCTCGGCGACCAGTTCGTCCAGCAGCAGGCAGGCGTGGCCCTCGCCTTCGGCCCGCGCCACCAGCGCGGCGGCGAGCAGCAGCGCGTCGCCGGCGGCGGGGTCCAGGTCGGCCACGAAGGCAGCGAAGGCGCGGTCCAGGCGGCGCAGCCAGCCGCGTTCGGCCCAGTCGGCCAGGGTGCTCAACATCGTCGTCATGCCAGCGTGTCCTCGCGCTCGATCAGCGCATCCAGCGACTGCAGCAGCTCCAGCGGCGGCGCGATCGCATGGCAGCCCGCCGCCGGACCGTTGATGCCGCGGAAGAAGAAGTACAGCGCGCCGCCCAGGTGCCGCGCCGGCTCGTAGCCGGGCAGCCGCGTGCGCAGCAGCCGGTGCAGCGCCAGCAGGTAGATCGCGGCCTGCACGTCGTAGCGGTGCTCGGCCATCGCCTCGGCCAGCGCGCCGGCGTCGTAGGCGGCATCGTCCTCGCCCAGCGCGTTGGACTTGTAGTCGAGCACCCAGTAACGGCCCTCATGCTCGAAGACCAGGTCGGCGAAGCCCATCAGCATGCCGCGCAGCTCACGCTCGGCCAGCGGCCGCCGCTCGATCGCGGGCAGCAGGTGCTGGCGGCACAGGGCGTCCAGGACCTGGGCGCGCAGGCCCGTGCCGGGCAGCCAGAACTCCATCTCGGCCAGCGGCGTGCCCACCTCGGCCAGCGGGATGCCCAGCGGCGGCAGCGGCGTGCGCAGCGCGGCGAGCAGCCAGGCCTTCACGTCCTCGGCCCGCTCGCCATGGCCCTGGCGCTCGCAACGGGCTTGCAGCTGCTCCTGCAAGGCGGGCGAATCGGCGAGCGCGAAGCTCTCGCCGGCCAGCCACTCGAACTGGTCGTGCAGGAAGTTGCCCGGCTGGGCGCCACGGGGGAAGCGGTGCCAGGGCGAGGCCTCGGCCTCGGCGACGGGCCGGCGCGGCGCCTGAGCCGGCGGCATGAGCAGCAGATCCTCGTCGTCGCGGGCGACGGCCGTGCTGACCGGGCCCTCCAGCGCCCGCACCAGCGAGGAGAAGCTGCTGATGGCCCAGCGGCGCTCGAAGCGACCGTGATAGGCCTGCGGCTCGCGCAAGGGCACGGCGCTGCCGCGCGGCAGCAGGGAGCTGACGGCGAAATTCAGCGGCAACTCGCCGGCCACCATGCCCACCTGGCTCGCCGCCAGCGCACGCACCGCGTTCATCAGCGCCTCGGCCGTGTCGGGCCGGCCCAGCACATGGCCCAGCGCGCTGCCGGCGGCGGTGCATTCCTCGCCGCGCGACAGCGGCCGCTTCAGCGCCGCCACGCCGATCCACAGCGCATGGCGGGCGCGGGTCAGCGCCACGTAGAGCAGGCGCAGGTCCTCGCGCTGGCGGTCGCGGTCGGCGGCTTCCAGCAGCGTGGCATCCAGCGTCAGGTGGACGCGCCGCTGCCCGTCCGCATCGACCAGCGGCACGACCGGGTTGGCGCGCTTCGCCACCGCGCGGTAGGAGCAGGCGAAGGGCAGGAAGACCAGCGGATATTCGAGGCCCTTGGACTTGTGGACGGTGACCAGCTTGACCAGGTCGGCATCGCTTTCGAGGCGCACGATCTGCTCGTCGCCGCCGCTGGCGCCGCCGCCCGTGACGGCCAGCTCGCGCTGGCTGCGCAGCCAGCGGATCAGCGCCTGCTCGCCATCGAGCTGCGTGCTGGCCTGCTGCAGCAGCTCGGCCAGGTGCAGCCAGTTGGTCATGCGGCGCTCGCCGTCGGCATCACCACCCAACCATCTTGCGGGCAGTTCGAGCAGGTGCAGCGCGCGGCGCAGCATCGTGAGCACGCCCTGCGCCTGCCAGACCGTGTGCAGCGCGCGCAGCTGCTCGCTGCGGCGCTCGAAGGCCTCGTCCTCGCGGGCCAGGCGCTCCAGCTCGGCCAGGCTCAGGCCCAGCGTGGCGCTGGCCAGGGCGGCACGGGCCAGCCGCACGTCCAGCGGCGCGGCGACGGCGCGCAGCAGCAGCAGGATGTCGCGCGCCTCGGCGCTGGCGAAGACGGAATCCTTCTCCGACAGGTAGACCGCCGCCACGCCGCGGCGGCGCAGCTCGCGGCGCACCGCGGCGGCTTCGCGGCCGGTGCGCACCAGCACGGCGATGTCCGCGGGGCGCAGCCGCCTGAATTCAGCGCTGGCAAAGCCGGCCGATTCGTCGTTCAGCAGCGTCGTGATCTGCTCGGCGCAGGCGGCCGCGAGCCGGCGCTGGCTCAGCCGCGCCTCCTGCAGCTGCGGGGCCAGCGCCCAGCGGATCGCCGGCTCGTCGCCCGCGCTGCTGACGAAGCGCTCGGCACGGCCGCGGGCCAGCACCGGCTCGAAGGGCAGCGGGTTGCTGCCGTCGGCGCGGCGGAACATGAAGGCGCCCTCGCCCTCCGCTCGCTGCTCGGGCAGCTCGAACACCGCATTGACCGCCGCCACCAGCGCCTGCGTCGACCGATGGTTGGTGCCCAGCATGTAATGCCGGCCCTCGGTGGCCTCGCGCACGCTCAGGTAACTGTGTATGTCGGCGCCACGGAAGGCGTAGATCGACTGCTTGGGGTCGCCGATCAGCAGCAGCGTGCGTTCCCGCGCGTTCTCCTCGATGCGGTAGAGCCGGTCGAAGATGCGGGTCTGCAGCGGCGAGGTGTCCTGGAACTCGTCGATCAGCGCCACCGGATACTGCGCCAGCATGCGCGCGCGCAGGCGCTCGGCGCGTTCGCCGGGGGTATCGGCGTCCAGCGCTCGGTCCAGCCGCTGCAGCATGTCGTGGAAGCCGAAGCTGCCGCTGCGCGACTTCAGCAGCGCGAGCCGCTCGGCGATGTGCCGGGCCGCATGCCGGCGCAGCGGCTCGGCCAGCGGCGGCAGCGCGTCCAGCGCGTGGCTGAGGGCTTCGAAGGCTTCGCATTCGGCGGGCACCGGCTCGCCGGCCTTCAGCGCCTCGGCCATGCCGGCCGGGCACAGGCGGGCGATGGCCTTGTCGCTGAGCTCGGGCCGCTCCAGCAGCGGATCGGCGGCCCAGGCGGACAGCGCGGCCATCCAGCCCTGGAAGTAGTCGCGCCGCAGCTTCGTCTTGTTGAAGGGGCTCTTGGGCAGGTCGTAGCGCTGCTCGTGCCAGGCGAGCAGCACGGCGATGCGCTCGGGCCAGCCGGCCTTCAGCTGCCCGAGCGCGGCGCTGCGTTCGGCGTTGATCCGCCCGACCCGCGCGCCCAGCGGCTCGTCCGCCGGCGCCTCTCCGTCCTCCAGGTAGGCCAGCAGCGCGCGTGCATCCTGGCCCAGCTTGTCGACCGAGCCCCAGACCGCCAGCACCGTGTCGAGCGCCTCGCCCGCCAGCGGATAGACCTGCTGGCGCCAGTAGTCGCGCACCGCCTCGTCGACCAGGCCGTTCTCGTTGGCGAGCAGTTCCTCGTCGAACAGGCAGCCGCTGTCGAAGGCGTGCTCGCGCAGCATGCGCTGGCACCAGGCGTCGATGGTGAACACGGCCGCGTCGTCCATGCTCTCGGCCGCCACCGCGAGGCGCCAGGCGGCCTGGCTGCGGGCGGCTTCATCGCCCTCGTGGTCGGCCAGCAGGCCGCGCAGCAGCGCGTCGTGCGCCTCGGGCTCGGCCTCGCCACGGAACACGCGGGCGGCTTCCAGCAGGCGCGCACGGATGCGGTCCGACAGCTCGCGGGTGGCAGCGCGGGTGAAGGTCATCACCAGGATCTCGGCCGGAGCGAGCGGGCGATGGAAGCCCGCCTCGTCGCCGCCATGCCCCAGCACCAGGCGCAGGTACAGCGCGGCGATGGTCCAGGTCTTGCCGGTGCCGGCGCTGGCCTCGATCAGCCGGCTGCCCCAGAGCGGGAAGCTCAGTGCGTCGAGTGCCTTATTCACCGGCGATCTCCTGCTGCGCATGCGGCACGACCTGCACCGCGCCGGCGCTCCAGGCCAGCAGCGCCTGGTACAGGCGCGGGGCCAGCGCGGCGAAGCGGCCGCCGGCGGCCAGCGCCTCGTAGTCGGGGTAGCTGCGGGCGAGGCAGGCCTCCTCCACCTCGCCACGCGACATCGGGCCGCCCTCGTAGGCCGCCTGGGCCCTGTCC
>NZ_LYVQ01000336.1 GCF_001984095.1 Pelomonas sp. KK5 | reverse complement strand
CCCGCCGCTGATTCGCCCCGCCAGGGCACCGCCATCGTCATCGGCGGTGCGCTGCGCTTCGACAACGTGCCGGTCTGGAAGCGCGTCGTCGACGAGGCGGGTGGCAAGGGCGCCCGCTTCGCCGTCTTCGGCACCGCCTCGGTCAACCCGGAGCTGAGCGCCGAGGAGATCGTCAACGCACTGAACAAGCAGGGTGCCTACGCGGAGGCGATTCCCGTGGCGCCGCGGCTGGCCGGCGTCAACCTGCAGAAGAACCTCAACGACGCGGCGCTGATCAACAAGGTGCGCAACGCGCAGGGCGTGTTCTTCTCCGGTGGCGCCCAGGAGATGATCGTCGACACCCTGCAGCCCGGCGGCAAGCCGAGCGCGATGCTGGAGGCGATCTGGGAGGTCTACCACCGCGGCGGCGTGGTGGCCGGCAGCAGCGCCGGCGCGGCCATCATGAGCACGACGATGTTCCGCGACGCGCCGGACCCGCTGATGGTGCTCAAGGGCCAGCTGCGCGACGGGCGCGAGT
This sequence comes from Pelomonas sp. KK5, assembly GCF_001984095.1. Lineage (GTDB taxonomy): Bacteria > Pseudomonadota > Gammaproteobacteria > Burkholderiales > Burkholderiaceae_C > KK5. The sequence continues at coordinate 4,404 of NZ_LYVQ01000336.1, read as the reverse complement.
TCGACCGCGGCCTGGGCTTCGTCGGCCCCGACCTCTTCGTCGACCAGCACTTCCTCAAGCGCGGCCGCATCGGCCGCATGCTGCCACTGATGCTGGCCAAGGACTACAAGCTGGGCGTGGGCATCGAGGAGAACAGCGCCATCGTGCTGCACGGCCACGAGATGGAAGTGATCGGCGCCAAGGGCGCGCTGCTGGCGGACCTGAGCCGCGCCAGCAGCGATCCGATGCTGGGCGCCTTCAACCTGCGCAACGCCCAGCTGAGCTTCCTGGACCACGGCGACCGCTACAACCTGCAGACCGGCGTCGCGGCCCCGTCGCCGGCCAAGACCCGGGTCGTCAAGATGGACCCGCCGATGGGCGACGACGGCACGGCCATCGCCAACACGCCCTACTACCTGGACATCCTCGGCGACAACACGATCACCAATGCGATGGCGCGGCTGCTCTCCGGCGCGCGCTCCGAGGTGCTGGGCCTGGCCTTCAATGCCGGCGCGCCCGCCAGCAGCCTGAACCCGGACCTCGGCTTCGAGTTCCGGCTCTACAAGGGCGAGGGCAGCATGGGCTATGCCAACGTCGTCACCCGCGGGGACGACAACTACTTCTACACGCTGCTGAAGCTGCGGCTGGACGTGACGCCGGTGGTGGTGAAGCGGCCGCTCTATACGCCGCTGGCGGCGCCGCTGACCGCCGTCAAAGACCCAGATCGCTGAGGCCGGGATGGTCGTCCGGCCGCCGGCCCAGCGGCCAGTGGAAGAGCCGCTCGCTCTCCTTGATCGGCAGGTCGTTGATGCTGGCGAAGCGCCGGCGCATCAGGCCCTGTTCGGTGAACTCCCAGTTCTCGTTGCCGTAGCTGCGGAACCACTGGCCCGAATCGTCATGGCATTCGTACGCAAAGCGCACGGCGATGCGGGCGCCGTCGAAGGCCCATAACTCCTTGATCAAGCGGTAGTCCAGCTCGCGCCGCCACTTGCGCGTGAGGAATTCGTGGACCTGTGCGCGGCCGGCCGGGAACTCGGCGCGGTTGCGCCACTGCGTGTCCTCGGTGTAGACCTGCACGACCCGGTCGGGATCGCGGCTGTTCCAGGCATCCTCGGCCATGCGCACCTTCTGCGCAGCGGTCTCGGCGGTGAACGGGGGCAGGGGCGGCTTGCTGGTCGTGGTCGTCATGGCGTGTTGCTCCTCGGTGGGAGGCGCCATGCTATGCGGTTTGCAGTTCTTCCACCTGGCGGCGCAGCGCGGCGTTCTCTGCGCGCAGTTCGGCGATCGTGCGCTGCAGGCGCTCGACTTCGGTTTCAGATCCGTTCTCGGCCGGCGCGTCGGCCACGGCTTCGACGGGCTCCTCCGCCTTCGGCTTCGCCGGCGCCTTGGCCTCGCGCACCCGCTTGGCGGCCTCGCGCAGCTCCTTCTTGCCGCCGGCGGCGGCCGCGGCCTGCTCCTCGGCCGGCAGCGTGGCCACCACGGCGGCGGCATTGATCGAGATCTCGCCCTGCTTGACTGCCTCGACCAGCTCCGGCGCGGCGTTCTTCTGGATCTTCTCGATCGCCATCACGGTGGCGCTGCTGATGCGTGCCGCCTTGGCGATCGATTCGCGCGTGTTCAGCTTCTCGGGCGGCGGCACGGCGGCCTCGGGCGCGTCCACCGCCACGACCGGCTTCTGCCGCGTGCTCAGGATCTCCTTCTTGCGCAGCGCCAGCACGCCGCGCTGGAAGTCCGACACGCTGCGCCGGCCCAGGTGCTGGTCGATCATCCACAGGTGCACGTCCTCCATCGACTGGAAGCGCGTGTTCTGTACGGTCTGGAAGGGCAGGCCGTGCTTGCTGCAGATGCCGTAGCGGTTGTGGCCGTCCACCAGGATCTCGCCCCACAGCACCAGGGCGTCGCGGCAGCCCTCGGCGAGGATGCTGCGCTCCAGCGCCGCGTGCTCGTCGGCCGTCAGGGGATCGATGTAGATGCGCAGTTCTTCGAGGACCTGGATGTTCATGTGCCGTACGTCTAAAAGGGGCGGCATTATCCAGCTTCTGAAAACCACGACGGGAGAACACAGCCATGCCACGCATCACCGGAGAGTTCGAAGTCCGCATGAGCCCGCAGCCGCCCGAGGCCGGCGGCGGGCCGGGCCGCATGCTGCTGGACAAGCGCTACCACGGCCCGCTGGACGCGACCAGCGTCGGCCAGATGCTGGCCGTGCGCACGGCCGTCGAAGGCTCGGCCGGCTATGTGGCGATCGAGACGGTCACCGGCACGCTGGAGGGCCGCGCGGGCAGCTTCTCGTTGCAGCACAGCGGCACGATGGACCGCGGCCGGCCCAGCCTCGTGGTCACCGTGATCCCGGACAGTGGAAGTGACGCGTTACATGGACTGACAGCTTCGATGGCCATCCGGATCGAGAAGGGCGGCAAGCACTTCTATGATTTCGACTATGTACTGCCGGTTTCCGAATAACGGCACGCAGATTGCCATTTCGTAAAGCACGCAACAGCGCGGAGGACAGGTCGGAAAGCGTATCGAGACGTTTTTTCGGGTGCACCCCAGGCCAGCCCCGCGCGTTGAACCATCACAAAGGAGCTGTGCCATGCAAAAACTCTTGATCTCATCCCTCATCGGCCTGGCCGCGCTGGGCGCCACGGCGGCCTCGCAGGCCGCGGACGTCGGCGTCTCGGTGTCGATCGGCCAGCCCGGCTTCTACGGCCAGATCGACCTCGGCAACGCGCCGCGCCCCCAAGTGATCTACAGCCAGCCAGTGTGGATCGAGCGCGCGCCGGTCCGCATGGAGCCGGTCTACCTGCGCGTGCCGGTGGGCTACGAGCGCAACTGGGGCCGCTACTGCCACATGTACCAGGCCTGCGGCCGCCCGGTCTACTTCGTGCGTGACAACTGGTACCGCGAGACCTATGTGCCGCACTACCAGCAGCACTACTACGGCGGCGGCTGGCGCGAGGCGCGCCGCGACCGCGACCATGACGGCGTGCCGGACTGGCGCGACCGCGACGGCGGCCACCGCCGTGACCGCGACAACGACGGCGTGCCCGATCGCCGCGACCACCACGACCACGACCCCTATCGCCGTTGAGTGAAAGAAGAGGCCGGCTGACCGCCGACCGGCGGTCAGCCGGGGTCCACAGGCATGCAACGATAGCGGGGTAGACTCGCGGGCTTCGGCAGTCCGTCCGTCGCTCCGCTCATGCCTCACGACATCGCCTCGCTGCTTCTGGCCCTGACCGTCAACATGCTGACGGTGGCGGTGGCCTTGCGCGCGGTAATGGACCGTGTCAACGATGCGGCCCGCCATGCCCAGCTTGGCGCCGCCTTCCAGGCCGTCGGCTGGGCGCTGCTGCTCGGCTCGACGGCGATCGGGCCGCAGGGCGGCTGGGTCGATCGCGGCATGTCCACGCTGGCGATGGCCGGCATCGGCGGTGGCCTGGCCTGCTATGCCCGCGCCTACGAGCTCTGGTGCGGCCGGTCGCGTGGCTCGCGCCTGCCGGGATGGCTGGCCTTGCTCGTGCCGCTCGGCTATGGCCTGGGCTTCGGGTTCTACGAGTTCCGCGTCGCCTGGTCCAACGGGCTGCTGGCGCTGCAGATGGGCCTGGTGGCCGCCACGCTGGCGCGACCGCCGGCGGTCGCCGTGGGCCGCTGGCGCTGGCTGCTGGTGGTGGTGCTGGTGGCGCAGATGGTGATGACCTTCTGGCGCGGCTGGCTCGGTGCCTTCTTCAGCGAGCAGATGCCCAGCTTCCTGTCGCCGCATCCGGTGAATTTCATGTTCGCGCTGGTGGCCAATGCGACGACCGTGCTGTCGCTGGTCGGCGTGCTGCTGGCCCATCGCGACGAGGCCTCCCGCGAGCTGGAGCGCCTGGCCTCGCTGGACGGGCTCACCGGCGTGCTGAACCGCCGCGCCTGGATGCAGCAGGCCGATACCGAACTCTCGGTCAGCCAGCGCTACGGCCATCCGATGGCGGTGCTGATGCTGGACATGGACCACTTCAAGCGCATCAACGACACCCGCGGGCATGCGGCCGGCGATCGCGCGCTGCAGTTCGTGGCCGCGGCGCTGCAGGCGGCGCTGCGCACCGGCGACCAGGTGGGCCGCTACGGCGGCGAGGAGTTCTGCGTGCTGATGAAGCATGCCGACCACGAGGCCGCGCTGGCCTTCGACCGCCGCATGCGCAACTACCTGGCCGAGGCCGCGCCGCGCGAGTTGGGTCATGAGCTGAGCTACAGCGCCGGCATCGCGATGGTCCACGGCGCCGAGGACACGCTGGCCGCCATGCTCAAGCGCGCCGACGACCGCCTGTACGGCGCCAAGGCCCAGGGCCGCTCGCGCACGCTGGACCAGGACGGCGTGCAGCTCGAGCTGGTCTGAGCCTCTGCGGCGCGTGTCCTGTACCGCTGCCCGCAGCGGTACAGGAC
>NZ_LYVQ01000335.1 GCF_001984095.1 Pelomonas sp. KK5 | reverse complement strand
GGCCATGCCCACCCCCCGCCCGCCCGTGGGCGGGTGCGAGGAGCGCGAGCGAGAGGATCTTCCAGCAATGCGTGCCGGGAGGCCGACCTCTCTTTCGACTCACTTCGTGAAAGGGAATGCCATGGCCGAAACCACCTTCCTGTTCCAGCCCGGTGCCATCGTCTGCACACCTGGAGCGCTGCGTGCGCTGATGAAGACGCTGACTAATGGTCTCGATCTGGTCATGCGTCATCTGCGTGGCGACTTCGGTGCCCTGTGCGCCTAGGACACGGCGCTGAACCAGCTCGCCATCGCCACGGGCGGACGCTTGCTGTCCAGCTACGAGCTGTCCGACCAGACCAAGGTCTGGGTCATCACCGAGGCGGATCGCAGCGTCACGACGCTGCTGCTGCCGAACGAGTACTGAGCGACGCCTGTCCGGGCCGCGCTCATCGAGGGCAGGTCCGGTCAGCTACTGCCCCAACCATTCAGGAGAACCAATATGCAAACCAAAACGCAAATGAATGCACAAACCGTCACCACGTCCATCGACGCCCGCTCGGGCGACCTGATGACGATTCCCCTTTCGCTGCTGGTGCCCTCGCCGCAGCGCAATGCGCGGCGCTCTTCCGCCGGGAGCCTCGAGGGCCTGAAGGCGTCCATCGATGCTCAGGGCGTGCTGCAGAACCTGATCGTCTGCCCCGCCGAGTCCGGCAGCAAGGCGAAAGGCAGCGCGAAGACTGGCGCCAAGGGTCAGGGCGTTCAGCGCTACGAGGTGGTCGGCGGGGGCCGGCGCCTTCGCGCCCTGGTCGAACTGGCCGCTGAACGTCGCATTCGCAAGGACGAGCCGATCCTGTGCCGTGTGAAGCCGACCCGGGAGGCTGCGGAGGCCAGCCTCGCAGAAAACTACCACCGCGCGCCGATGCACCCGGCGGACGAGTTCGAGGCCTTCCAGAGGCTGGTGCAGGACGGCGCCAGCGCCGAGGAAGTCGCGCAGCGTTTCGGCACCTCGCCGCTGACGGTGCGGCGGCGCCTGAAGCTGGCGGATGTGCATCCGGAACTGCGCCAGCTGTACCGCGACGACGGCATCGACATGGAGCAGCTGATGGCGCTGGCGCTGAGCGACGATCCCGAGCAGCAACTGGCGGTATGGAATGCCGCGCCGGCGTGGTGCAGGGACGCGCGCAGCCTGCGGCAGATGTTCGTCTCCGAGGAGGTCGACGCGAGTACCGACGCGATGGCGAAGTTCGTCGGCATCGAGGCCTACGAGGCGGCTGGCGGCAGCGTGCGCCGCGACCTGTTCTCGGAAGACGGCGACGGCTATCTGCAGGACAGCGCGCTGCTCGACAAGTTGGCAGAGGCGCGCCTGGATGTCGTCGCCGACGAGGTCCGCGCCGAGGGCTGGTCCTGGGTCGAGGTCGCGCTTTGGTCCAGCATGCTGGAACTCTACAAGTTCGGCCGAGCCCCAAAGGTCACGCGTGGTATGACGCGCAAGGAAGCCAAGGAGCGCAAGGCGCTGGAGCGCCGGATCGATGAATTGGAGCGCGAACTGGAACACGCGCAGGAAGCCGCATCGGATGCGGACGTGGACGATGCCACAGGCGACAACGGAACCAGCGCCGATGAAGCCGACCGGCTGGAGCAGGAATGCGAGGACATGCAGGCGCAGCTACGCGTCCTGGTCGAAGGCCTGTCCAGCTACGACGAGACTGGGATGGCCCGCTCGGGCGCGATCGTTTGCGTGGGACGCGATGGCGCCGTGCAGATCCATCGCGGGCTGGTTCGCCCGGCTGATCGCGGGACGGGTCCGGCGTCCGGCCATGAGGACGAAGGCGGCGAGGGCACTGGCGCGGTGTCGAACACGCGCGCCAAGCCGAAGCACTCGGCTGCCTTGATGCGGGAACTGACGGCGCATCCACGCTGGCGGCGCGCGCCGCCATGCTGGATCGCCCGGATGTCGCGCTCACGGCGCTGCTGCATTGCCTCGTGCAGCGGCTGCTGCTGGACGTCTACGGTCGTGGGCGGACGCCGGTACGGCTGTCCTGCACGTCGCCCGAGGAAGGGCTCACCCCGGAAGCCGGCAGCACGCTGGCCGAAGCGCGTGCGACCGGTGTGCTGTCCGAGACGCGGCAGCGCTGGGGCGAACGCATTCCCGGCGATCCCGACCGGCTGCTGCCCTGGCTTGCCGCGCTGGCCCAGAGTGAGAAGATGGAGTTGCTGGCGCTGTGCGTCGCACTGAACCTCAACGACGTGCATGCCGACGAACGGCCGGGATCGATCGAACCGCTGTGCGCGCTGCTCGGCCTGGACATGGCCGACTGGTGGGAAGCAGGGCGGGCGACCTACTTTGCGCGCGTGACCAAGGACGTCATCCTCGGAGCGTTCACCGAGGCAGCCGGTGCCGAGGCGGCGGCGCGTTACAAGGGCATCAGCAAGGGCGAACTGGCCCGCGTCGCGGAGCGTGACCTGGTCGGCCATCGGTGGCTGCCGGCGCCGCTGAGGTCTGTGCAGGAGACTGGGCCAGAGTGCGTGGAGAGCGCGGGGAGCGAGGGGAGCGAGGGGAGCGAGGGGAGCGAGACCACGGTCTGACCGTGCCACCACGACTGGTCTGACGAGCCTTTGAAAGGAGGCCGTCCCAAGGCGGGCGGCCTCGCGGCCCGCGACCCGCTCCCGGGGAGCGCGCATCCTTATTTCCACGCTGCGCGTGCAAGGTGCGCTTGGCGAACTGCCCAGCCGAGCAAGCGCGCTGCGCGCGATGCTGGGCAGATCGCCACCCCGTCCGCCCGCCAGACCCGGAGCCGGGCCGCCGAATGCAAGACCTGGACAAGGAAACAGAAGACAAGCCCTGACCCCAGCAGCCAAGAGCTCGTAAACGGATCGCACCGGCTCGACCGTCGCGCCAGCCGCTCCGCTTCCCTGGCACGCCGGCCGCGGAGCCGCCGCTGCTCAGGGGATCGCAACGCCTTCGCTGCAACCGGATGCGCCAGGCGGGCTGGCACACCGGCTGCGACGCTGCGTCGCCGCTAGTGGAAGGCAGCCTGTGCGCCGGGCGTCCCACCGCGCTCCCCCCACGCAGCCCCCGTGCAGGGGCGAGGGGGACTGGTACACGTTCTGGTTGAACGGCGAGAAACGGCGCCAGGTTGTCATTCCCGGTGAGACCGAGGCCAGTTTGCAGGATCAGTACGTCCGTTGGGAACAGATGGCTGAGATGAAGAAAGCGGACGACAAGAAGCCGCGCTGCGCGGAGGTAGCTAGCAAGCATTGACGCGTAGGGCGATGTTGAGCGCGGTTCGAATCGTGGCTCTTCCCGGAGCGGCGGCTCGGGGGCGTTGTCATCGTTTGTCCCGCACCTCCCACTGATTATGATCAGTCAGCCTACAGGGCACTCGCTGGCATGCCACTGGGGCAGATGCACTTTCGTCGGGCCAGGCTCCCGCCCTGGATATGAGGTGTGCTATCGACGTTGTTGCGCTCGTGCTTACTCCGTTCCTGGCACGTCAACGCTTGTCCGCCGACTTGCTTACCGGCTGCCAATCATGCGCAAAGCACGGGCTGGACGAGCACTTGAGACGTCGCACGGTTTCACGCGCGACAAGATAGGCCTGCAAATGATCGACCCCGAGCCGATTGGGTCGGCCTTCTTGCAGGCGGTGGTGGTTAGCACGGGATGTTCGCGTATGGTCCATGATCTGGGTCCTCAATGTCGGAGAACTGCGCGCCGAGTGCGACGAGCATCCCGGCGCGCACAAGCAATACGAACCGCTGCTGCTAGTCGAGCGTAAGTTGGAAACCCATCTGCGCCCAGTTGGAGACACCCGCGATGAGTGCCTTCACGGCCCGCCAGTGCAGGGCCGGTTCGTCGACAAATAGCCGTCGGTCGACCGCCTGTTCCAGCAACTGCCGAGCCACTTCCGGCCGCAGCGCCGCAGAGCCTGCCAGCCAGGCGCGCAAAGCCTGACGGCGGTCAGCGGGAAGCGAGGCAGGCTGTAGCAAGGCGGGCATTTGCTCATGACGGGCAAATGAGCGCGCGCTACCAGGCCTACCCCATCGGCCCGTTGCCGTCGCGGTCTGATCAGGGCGCGAGGTCGTGAGCCGGTTCATGTCAGAACTCCGTCATTTCCAGGCCTGGTCGGCGCCATGCTTCACCCTGCACTGCGAGCTTGGTCATGGTTTCGGCCCTCCAGTCAACCAGCGTTGACGGCGATGCGCCGGGGCTGCGCATGGGCCTGCTTGGGGATGCGCAAGGTCAGCACGCCGTCCTTCAAGTTCGCTTCGATCTTGGCCGTGTCGAGCTCGCGGCTGAGCGTGAAGCTCCGCCGCCAGCGCGGCACGCGCAGCTCGGCGTAGATGGCCTCCAGGCCATTGGGCGTCTGCGGCTGGACCCGTCCCTCGATGAGGAGGGTGTCACCCTCCACATGCAGCTCGAGCTGGTCGCGGGGGACGCCGGGCATGTCGGCGAGCAGCGTGATGCCAGTCTCGTCCTCGAAGACGTCGACAGCCGGTGTGACCGCGCGTTCGTTGGCGGTACTGTCCAGGGCCGTCTGTTGCTTTTCGCTCTGGGTGATCTCCTTGCTCATGATGTCGGCTCCTCGATGAAGGTGATTACTGGATGGCGATGCGCTTGGGTTGCGTGGCTCCTCGGCGCCCGATGCTGACCTGCAGCACGCCGTCGCGGTAGCTGGCCGTGACCTGGTCGGGGTCGACATCGTCCGGCAGCGAGAGGCTGCGGTCGAAGCGCCCGGTGGTGCGTTCCCGTGCATAGAACCGTCTGCGCTCGCCGTTGGCGGCCGGCTGCACGCGCTCGCCGGCCAGGCGCAGCACGCCGCGGTCCAGTGTGACTTCGATCTTGCTGGCGTCCAGGCCGGGCGCAAAGGCGAAGATCTCCACGCTCTGGGGCGTGCGCCCCACGTTGACCTGCGGCATGGTGCCGCTCGCGACCGAGCGGATGCTGTTGGGCAGCCCCGACGTGCCGAAGATGTCGTCAAGTTCGCGTTGCA
>NZ_LYVQ01000334.1 GCF_001984095.1 Pelomonas sp. KK5 | reverse complement strand
CGCGCAGGTGCGCGAGGCCTGGGACGAGCGCACGCGCGGCGTGCTGCTGGCCTCGCCCAGCAACCCGACCGGCACGTCCATCGAGCCGGACGAGATGCGCGCCATCGTCGAGGCGGTGCGCGAGCGTGGCGGCGTGACCATCGTCGACGAGATCTACCTGGGCCTCAGCTACGAGGAACGCTTCTCGCACAGCGCGCTGGCCTTCGGCATCGACGACGTGATCTCGGTCAACAGCTTTAGCAAGTATTTCGGCATGACCGGCTGGCGGCTGGGCTGGCTGGTGCTGCCGCCGGCGCTGGTGGCGCCGGTCGAGAAGCTGGCGCAGAACCTGTTCATCTGCGCCTCCAGCATCGCCCAGCATGCGGCGCTGGCGTGCTTCGAGCCCGAGGCGATCGCCGAGTACGAGCGGCGCCGCGAGGCCTTCCGCGCACGCCGCGACTACGTGGTGCCAGCCCTTCAGTCGTTGGGCCTGAGCGTGCCGGTCATGCCCGACGGCGCCTTCTACGCCTGGATCGACTGCTCCGCCTTTACGGCCAGCTCCTGGGACTTCGCCTTCGAGCTGATGGAGAGCGCGCAGATCGCGCTGACGCCGGGCCGCGACTTCGGCCGCCTGGGCTCCGAACGCTGGCTGCGCCTGTCCTTCGCCAGCAGCATGGAGCACCTGCAGGAAGCCATCGCGCGGCTCGCCACGGTGCTGAAGAAGCAGCGATGAGCCTCTTCCAGCATCCGGTCCGCATCTACTGGGAAGACACCGACGCCGGCGGCATCGTGTTCTATGCCAACTACCTGAAGTTCTTCGAGCGCGCCCGCACCGAGTGGCTGCGCAGCCTGGTCGAACTCGGCCAGGAACAGATGAAGCAGGAACTGGGCGCGATGTTCGTCGTCAGCGAGACCGCCGTGCGCTACCTGAGCCCCGCCCGCCTTGACGATCTTTTACAGGTCAGCGTCGAGGTGAAGGAGGCGGGCCGTGTCAGCATGACGCTCTTCCAGCGGGCCATGCTGAACGGCACCGTGCTTGCCGAAGGCACCATCCGCATCGGCTGCGTCTCCCCTGCTAACCTGAAACCCGTGCGCATTCCCGCGCCGATCCTGCAAGCCCTGCAGAACAAGAGTCCATGAACAACGACCTTTCCATCGTCTCGCTGATCGCCCATGCCAGCTTCACCGTGCAGCTCGTCATCGGCGCCCTGCTGCTGGTCTCGCTGGCCAGCTGGAGCGTGATCTTCGGCAAGCTGATCTCGCTGTCGAAGATCAACAGCAGCAACGCGGCCTTCGAGCAGGAATTCTGGTCCGGCAAGAACCTCAACGAGCTGTACAACGGCGTGGCCGGCAAGAACGGCGGCGCGCCGCTGGAGCGCATCTTCGCCTCCGGCATGCGAGAGTTCCTGAAGCTGCGCGAGCGCCGCGTCGGCGACGCCACTGCCCTGCTCGACGCCTCCCGCCGCGCGATGCGCGCCAGCTTCCAGCGCGAGCTGGACGCGATGGAGAGCAACCTGTCCTTCCTCGCCTCGGTCGGTTCGGTCTCGCCCTACGTGGGCCTGTTCGGCACGATCTGGGGGATCATGCACGCCTTCGTCGGCCTCTCGAACCTGACGCAGGTCACGCTGGCCACGGTGGCGCCGGGCATCGCCGAGGCGCTGGTGGCCACGGCCATCGGCCTGTTCGCCGCCATCCCCGCGGTGCTGGCCTACAACCGCTTCGCCCGCCAGATCGACCGCAGCGCGATCACGCTGGAGACCTTCATCGAGGAGTTCTCCAACATCCTGCAGCGCAACGCCGGCACGCCTGCGCCAGCAGCCCACTGACATGGCAGCGATCTCTTCACGAGGCCGCGGCCGCCGCCGCACGATCAACGAGATCAACATGGTCCCGTTCATCGACGTGATGCTGGTGCTGCTGATCATCTTCATGGTGAGCGCACCGCTGATCACCACCGGCGTGGTCGACCTGCCCAGCGTGGGCCGCAGCAAGCAGCAGCCCGACCACGTCGTGCACATCACCGTCGGCACCGACGAGCGCATGAAGCTCAAGGTGGACAACGGCGACGAATCCTCGGTCGTGCTCAAGGGCCTGGCCGACCGCGTCAAGACCGCCCAGGCCGGGCAGGACAACACGCCGGTCGTCATCTCGGCCGACAAGGCCGTCAAGTACGAGGCCGTGGTCAAGGTGATGGACGCGCTGCAGACGGCAGGCATCCAGCGCGTGGGCCTGGCCGTGCGCAACTCCGGCGCCGCCGCAGGCAACAACTGACCCCCGTCCTGCCGTGACCACGATCTCGCTTCATCGCCGCCACGACCCGTTCCGCCCGCCCGAGGCGCCGGGGCTGGGCCGCGGCATGCTGTTCGCGCTGGCTGCTCACATCCTGCTGGTAGTGGCGATCAGCATCAACGTGCAGTGGCGCACGAAGACGCTGCCGACGGCCGAGGCGGAGCTGTGGTCGACCGTTCCGGTAGCCGCCGCGCCGAAGGAGGTGCTCCCGCCACCGGAGCCTGAACCCGAGGTGAAACCCACGCCCAAGGTGCAGCAGCCGCCTCAGCCCTCGCCCGCCGAATTGCAGGCCCAGCGCGACGCCGAGATCGCCATCGCCAAGCAGAAGGAACAGAAGCGCAAGGAAGCCGAGCGCCAGGCCGAGCTGGAGGAGCAGAAGCGCCAGAAGGCCTTGAAGGACAAGGCGGACAAGCTGGAGAAGGAGAAGGCCGACAAGCTGGAGAAGCAGCGTGCCGAGGACAAGGCCAAGGCCGACAAGGAAAAGGCCGACAAGGCCGACAAGGACAAGCAGCTCAAGGCGCAGAAGGCCGACGATGCCCGCCGCGAAGCCCAGCGCCAGGAGAACCTCAAGCGCATGATGGGCATGGCCGGCGCCAGCGGCGACGCCAATGCCACCGGCCGCGCGCAGAAGAGCGCCGGCCCCTCGGCCAGCTATGGCGGCCGCATCGTGGCCCGGGTGAAGCCGAACATCGTCTACGCGGACAACCCAGCCGGCAACCCCGCCGCCGAGGTCGAAGTGAAGATCGCGCCGGACGGCACCATCATCGGACGCAAGCTGGTGAAGTCCAGCGGCCTGCCCGAGTTCGACAACGCCGTGCTGCGCGCCATCGACAAGACCGAGGTGCTGCCGCGCGACGTGGACGGCAGCGTGCCGCCCTCGCTGGTGATCACCTTCCGCCCGAAGGACCTCTGAGCTTCAGGCCGATCAGCGCATCGGCCGACCAGCGCCCGGCGCCCCAGAGGCCGATCGCCACGATCAGCGTGCCCCAGAGCTGGTGCCCCATCAACGCCGCGGGTGCGATCTCCTCCAGGCTCAGCACCGCCATGATGTTGACCACGGTGAGCCCGGCCGCCGCGAAGCGCGTGCCCAGGCCGATGATCAGCAGCGACGACAGGCCCAGCTCGCCGGCCGTGCCCATGTAGGCCGCCAGTTCCGGCGGCAGAAAGGGCACGTGGTACTCGTCCTGGAACAGCGCCAGCGTGACGGACCAGTCGCGGATCTTGGTGAGGCCCGAGAGCAGGAAGACCTGGGCCACGTAGAGCCGTGAGGCCAGCAGCGCCAGCGATTGCAGGTGGCTCAGGATCGTGCGGATCCAGCCGGGGACGCGGGCGTCGGAGGTGGTCTCGCCCAGGCCCGGGTCGATGAAGAAGCGCAGGATGCCGGTGATCATGGTCGTCAGTCCTCTTGGTCGTCGGTGTCATCGCGAAGGCGCACGGCCAGCAGCCAGCCTTCGCCGAGCGCCGCCTGCAGCCAGGCGGCGAAATCATGTTCAGGGTCGGCCAGCGCCGCCGTATCGAGCGCCTGCCCGAGGCTGCGGCCGGCCAGCAGCGCGGCGATCAGGGCCGCATCGCCAAGCGAGACGGCACGGCTTTCGGCGCGCCAGTGGCGGCGCCACACCAGCCAGGGGCCGTCGCTCTGCGGCAGCAAGGTGAGCCCCGGCCGCAACAGCAATTGCAGCCGCGCCGGCTCGGTGTCGGCCAGGCGCTGCAGCGATGCCGCATCCGGCAGCGGCGCATCGGCCGCACGTTCCGCCTGGTGGATGGCCCATTCGAGCCGCGCCAGGTCGAGCGGCGCGGGCTCGATGCCCGGCTGCGCGGCCAGGAAGCCAGCCAGCCCGCCCCCCCACAGGGCCAGGTCGCCCTGCCGCGGCGGCGCGCTGCGCCAGAAGGCCCAGGCCATCGCATCGAAATCATCCGCACCCAGCCAGTCGCGCAGCCGCGGGAACACCGAGCCCAAGGCCCGGGCGGCCAGCGCTCGGGCATTGAGCCGGTACGCATCGAGGCCGCGTTCGATACCGATGGTGCCCACCGATGCCAGCCCGTCGACGCCGGCACCGGGCCGCCCCAGCACCGCATCGACCAGCCGCTGCTGGCGCTCGCCCAGCCCGCTCATCGCCAGGTCTCCGCCAGCATCGCTGCGGCCTGTTCGGCCTCGCCCAGCAGCACGTCGAGCGCCGGGACGTCGGTGTCCCATTCGATCAGGCTGGGCACCCGGCCGAAGCGTCGCAGGGCATGCGCGTACACCTGCCACACCTCGGCAGCGACCCGGCTGCCATGGTCGTCGATGACGATGCCGGGCAGTTCGGCATGGCCGGCCAGGTGGATCTCGCCGACCGGGATGTCCTGGCGCAGCGCCTCGATCCAGGCCCGCGCCTGCATCACCGCGGCGGCACGGTCGGCGCCGCGGTTGCGGGCGTTGACCACGAGGTTGTTGACGTCCAGCAGCAGCCCACAGCCGGTGAGCCGCGTCAGCTCGTTGAAGAATTCGGGCTCGGTCATTTCGTCGTCGCCCCAGCCCACGTAGGCGCTGAGGTTCTCGACGAGGATGGGGCGCCGCAGCCGTTCCTGCACCTGCTGGACGTTGTGCGCCATGACAGCGAGCGCCTCGCGGCTGAATGGCACCGGCAGCAGGTCGTTGGCATGCAGGCCCGGCTCCACGCGGGCGAAGGACGCGTGGTCCGACACCCGCACCGGCTCGACCCGCTCGACCA
>NZ_LYVQ01000333.1 GCF_001984095.1 Pelomonas sp. KK5 | reverse complement strand
GTGCGCCGCGCGAGCACGCGCTGCGCACTGCCGGCATCGCTCGCATGCGCCAGCAGCAGGCTGCCCGCCTCGGCGAAGAAGGGCCGCGGCGCCGGCAGTGCCGCGACGATGCCGCGCCACAGCGCGATCGAACGCCAGCCCAGCTCGGCAATGCGCGGCGGCGCATGGTCGCTCTCGGCCAGCGGGCACAGCATGCCGGCCGCGCTGAAGGCGGCCGGGCCGTGGCCGTCCCAAGTCGGCTCCGGCCCCGGCGCGGCATCGAACACCTCGACCCGGTGTTTTCCGCGCCGCGCCAGCTGCCAGGCCAGCAGCCGGCCCATCAGGCCGGCGCCTGCGATGGCGACGTGCATCGCAGCCTCCTCAGCCCAGCGGCGTGATCGGGATGTAGAGGTCGCCGCCGGCGGCCTTGAACTCCGCCGACTTGGCCGCCATGCCGGTGGCCGCGTACTCGCGCACCTCCTGCGTGATCTTCATCGAGCAGAACTTCGGGCCGCACATCGAGCAGAAGTGGGCCACCTTCGCCGAGTCCTTGGGCAGCGTCTCGTCGTGGAACTCGCGGGCGGTGTCCGGGTCCAGGCCCAGGTTGAACTGGTCGCTCCAGCGGAAGTCGAAGCGGGCCTTGCTGAGGGCGTCGTCGCGGGCGCGGGCGCCGGGGTGGCCCTTGGCCACGTCGGCTGCATGGGCCGCGATCTTGTAGGCGATGATGCCCTGCTTGACGTCCTCGCGGTCCGGCAGGCCCAGGTGTTCCTTGGGCGTGACGTAGCAGAGCATGGCGGTGCCCATCCAGCCGATCATCGCGGCGCCGATCGCGCTGGCAATGTGGTCGTAGCCCGGCGCGATGTCGATGGTCAGCGGGCCCAGCGTGTAGAACGGCGCCTCGTGGCAGTGCTTCAGCTGCTCGTCCATGTTCGCCTGGATCATGTGCAGCGGCACGTGGCCGGGGCCTTCGATCATCGTCTGCACGTCGTGCTTCCAGGCCACCTGGGTCAGCTCGCCCAGCGTGCGCAGCTCGGCGAACTGCGCCTCGTCGTTGGCATCGGCGCCGCAGCCGGGGCGCAGGCCGTCGCCCAGCGAGAAGCTCACGTCATACGCGGCCATGATTTCGCAGATCTCCTCGAAGTGCTCGTAGAGGAAGCTCTCGCGGTGGTGCGCGATGCACCACTTGGCCATGATCGAGCCGCCGCGCGAGACGATGCCGGTCATGCGCTTCGCGGTCATCGGGATGAAGGGCAGGCGCAGGCCGGCGTGGATGGTGAAGTAGTCCACGCCCTGCTCGGCCTGCTCGATCAGCGTGTCGCGGAAGATCGCCCAGGTGAGATCCTCGGCCACGCCGCCGACCTTCTCCAGCGCCTGGTAGATCGGCACGGTGCCGATGGGCACGGGGCTGTTGCGCAGGATCCAGTCGCGGGTGGTGTGGATGTTGCGGCCGGTGGAGAGGTCCATCACGTTGTCCGCGCCCCAGCGGATCGCCCAGACCATCTTCTCGACCTCCTCCTCGATGCTGGAGGTGACGGCCGAATTGCCGATGTTGGCGTTGATCTTGACCTTGAAATTGCGGCCGATCGCCATCGGCTCCACCTCGGGGTGGTTGATGTTGGCCGGGATGATGGCGCGGCCGCGGGCCACCTCGTCGCGGACGAACTCGGGCGTGATGATGGCCGGGATGCGGGCGCCCAGCGGGTTGCCGGCGACGCGGGCATTGCGCTCGGCATCGGCCAAGTAGGGCTCCATCCATTCGCGGCGGCCGTTCTCGCGCAGCGCCACGTACTCCATCTCGGGCGTGATGATGCCGCGGCGGGCGTAGTGCATCTGCGTCACGTTGGAGCCGCTGCGGGCGCGGCGCGGCTGGCGCTGCAGCGCGGCGGCCTGCGCCCGCAGGGTGGCCAGGCGCTCGTCGTCCTTGCCGCCGTCGTCGAGGGCCTGGCGGATGCGGCCTTCGTAGCGCTCGGTGTCGGCGCGCTCGTCGAGCCAGGCGGCGCGCATCTCGGGCAGGCCGCGGTGCACGTCGATGGCGGCGGTGGGGTCGGTGTAGGGCCCGCTGGTGTCGTACAGCGCGATGCGCTCGCCGTTGGTCAGCGCCACTTCGCGCTGCGGCACGCGGACATCATCGCGGCTGCCGGGGATCCAGCTCTTGGTGGAGGCCGGGAAGGGCTCGCGGGTGAGGGCGAGCAGATCCTGGAAGTTCGGGGGCAGCTTGTCGGGGGCGTTCATCGATCGGGGCTCCTGTGAAGGTGAAGGTGCCCCGTGCAGCCCCCGGTTCGCGCATCTCGGCCGCAGGTGCGGACGGACGCGTGGCCGGATGCCACAGCTCTTCTTACGCCGGTATTGACCGGATCAAGTTCGCGGGTTCGGTTTCATCACCATCTCAGCCCGCATTGCAGCGAGCACCCCGGAGCGAGCGCGAGTCTAGCGCCTAACTCACCGAATGCAACTGATCTGGATCAAGCGGGCCGAGCGCCAGGCCGCCCCAAGCCGGCCCACATGCCGATGCTTGCGGCTCGATGCCGCGAGCATCGGCGTCCCCCCGGGGGACCGGCTGGCTTGCCCGCGTTCAGCGGGGCAGGCCAGACGAGGGGCTCACAAGTTCACATCTGCTCCCAGGGCAGGCCGTCATGGCGCCAGCCATTGAGCCTGCCGCGATGGAAGTTGGCATCGGCATCGCCCTCGAAGCCGTGCAGCATGTCGATCACCGTCTCGAAGCCCGCGGCCTCCAGCGCCTCGCCGGCCGGCAGCGTGCGCCGGCCCGAGCGGCACATCAGCACCAGTGGTCGCTTGAGGTCGCCACCCGCCTCGCGCTTCACGCGCTCGACGAAGGCGGCCGGATCCGGCTGCATGTCCGGGTACTCGTACCAGGCGATGTGGACGATGTCCGGCGGGTGGCCCACGTACAGGTACTCCAGCTCCATGCGCACGTCGATGAACAGGGCCTCGGGATGGGCCTGCAGGAAGGCATGGGATTCGACGGGAGTCAGGTGCTGCATCGGTGGGCTTCTTACAATGGAGGCATGGACATCAAGGTCGTCACCCCCTCCTTCACGCGCGGCGCCGCGCTGCCCGGCATTCTGCAACAGCGCATCGCCATCCTCGACGGCGCGATGGGCACGATGATCCAGCGCTACAAGCTCGGCGAGGCCGATTACCGCGGCGAGCGCTTCGCCGAGCACGGCAAGGACCTCAAGGGAAATAACGATCTACTTGTGCTGACCAAGCCCGAGGTCATCACCGAGATCCACGAGCAGTACCTGGCCGCCGGCGCCGACATCATCGAGACCAACACCTTCGGCACCACCTCGGTGGCGCAGGAGGACTACGGCCTGGGCGAATATGCCTACGAGATGAACGTGGCCGCGGCGAAGCTGGCCCGCGCTGCGTGCGCCAAGTATTCGTCGATCGACAAGCCCCGCTTCGCCGCTGGCGCACTCGGCCCCACGCCGAAGACCGCCTCGATCAGCCCGGACGTCAACGACCCCGGCGCCCGCAACGTCGACTTCGACACGCTGCGGGCCGCCTACTACGAGCAGGCGAAAGGCCTGCTGGACGGCGGCGTCGACCTGTTCCTGGTCGAGACCATCTTCGACACCCTCAACGCCAAGGCCGCGATCTTCGCCCTGGACGAGCTGATGGAAGACACCGGCGAGCGCCTGCCGGTGATCATCTCCGGCACCGTGACCGACGCCTCCGGCCGCATCCTCTCGGGCCAGACGGTGACAGCCTTCTGGCATTCGGTGCGCCATGCCAAGCCACTGGCGATCGGCCTGAACTGCGCCTTGGGCGCCACGCTGATGCGCCCGTACATCGAGGAGCTGGTCAAGGTGGCCGGCCCGACCGCGATCAGCTGCTACCCGAACGCCGGCCTGCCCAACCCGATGAGCGACACCGGCTTCGACGAGACGCCGGACGTGACCGGCCGGCTGATGGGCGAGTTCGCCTCCAGCGGCTTCCTGAACATCGCCGGCGGCTGCTGCGGCACGACGCCCGAGCACATCGCGGCGATCGCGGCCAAGGTGTCGGCCTACAAGCCGCGGGTCAGCGGTGCGAAGTTCTTCAGCGAGCTGGTCGAAGCCTAGAGCTGGTAGAGCTTGAGCAGCCGGTCCACGTTGACCCGCAGCTTCAGCTCCTGGGGCGCCAGCGCGGCGGCCACCGCTTGAGTCTGCAGCCGCGTGTCGCGCGGCACCGGCTCGGTCAGCGGCGTGCCGCTCTTGCCGATCAGCGCCGCCACCATCGGTTCGGTGGCCGTGGCGCCGCGGCGGAAGACGATGCCGATCTCGCCCTGGGCCAGGCGCACGACGCTGCCCGGCGGATACAGACCCAGCACCTTGACCAGCGCGGAGCCGGCCTCGTCGGGCTGGCCGGCGGCATCGAGCCAGCTCATGCGCATGGCGGCGGCGCCGGACAGGGCCGGCCGGCCCGCGAGCGGGCCGAGGCGCTCGCAGAGGCGGGCGATGCGCTCGAGTAGCGCGTTATCCGAGCGGCGCCGCAGCGCGGCCGAGGTGAGAGCGATCCGCTCCTCGTCGGGCTTGCCCAGCGCCTTCGCGGCCAGCTCGGCCAGCGCCAGGCCCAGCAAGCCCTGGCTGCCCGGATCGAAGGCCTGGCTGCACTCGAAGACCAGCAGCATCAGCGTCGCATCGGGCCGCTGCGCCAGCCGCGCCAGCGCCTCGCTGCGCACCGCCTCGCAGCGCGCTTCGTCCGGATGCGGGTCGCGCAACAGCAGATGCAGCCGGCCCTGCAGGTCGGCCCAGGCGGCGCGCTCGCCATGGTCCGCCTTGGGCGCGGCGCGCTCGGGATGGAAATCGGCTCGCGCCTGCGCGATCTCGCTGATCGCCGCACCCTGGCGCACCAGCGTGTCCGCCTTGTGCGCCAGCGCCTTCTGGTAAGCCAGGATCTCGTGCGCCTGCACCCAGCCGCCGCCGCCCAGCAGCTGGGTGGCCAGCGGCCCGTCCTGCAGCAGCTGGCCGCTGGCCAGCAGCAGGCGGCCCTCGGCATTGCGGACGGCGAAGGGCAGGGGGTGGCCAAGGCGAAGGCTGTCGGGGGGCAGGGG
>NZ_LYVQ01000332.1 GCF_001984095.1 Pelomonas sp. KK5 | reverse complement strand
GGGGAGGCTACCGGGGAGACGGGGGACATGCTGGCATCATAGCCAGCATGACCGATTCCCTCTCCGATGCGCGGCTCGCCGCCCGGGCGCTGCTGGCCGATTTCCGGAGCGCGCTGCGGGCCTGGCCGTGGCGTCACACGCTGCTCAATTTCCGCAAGAGATTCCGTGAGGACCGCCTGGGCCTCACCGCCGGCAGCCTCACCTTCACGACGCTGATCTCGCTGGTGCCGCTGCTGACCGTGATGCTCGCGCTGTTCACGGCCTTCCCGATCTTTTCCTCGTTCCAGGCCTCGCTGCAGAAGTACTTCCTCGCCAGCCTGATCCCGGACACGATCGCGCGGCCCGTCCTCGGCGCGCTGACGCAGTTCTCCGCCAAGGCCAACCGGCTCGGCGCGGTCGGCCTCGTGGCCCTCGGCGGCACGGCGCTCGCACTGATGCTGACGATCGACCGCACGCTCAATGCGATCTGGCGCGTGCAGCGCCCGCGGCCGATCGCGCAGCGGGTGCTGGTCTACTGGGCCGCGCTGACGCTGGGCCCGCTGCTGCTGGGCGGCAGCCTCACGCTGACCAGCTATGCGGTGTCGGCCGGCGAGGGCCTGGTGAAGGGCTTCTCCGACAACATCGCCTTCCTGCTGCGCCTGCTCGAAACGGTGCTGATGGGCCTGGGCATGGCCGGCCTGTTCCACTACGTGCCCAACACCCATGTGCGCTGGCGCCATGCGCTGCTGGGCGGGGCCTTCGTCGCCATCGCCTTCGGCCTGGCCAAGGCGGGCCTGGCCTGGTACGTCAAGCATGTGCCGACGTATTCGACGCTCTACGGCGCCTTCGCCACCGTGCCGATCCTGCTGATCTGGATGTACCTCGGCTGGGTGATCGTGCTGCTCGGCGCGGTGCTGGCCGCCAATGCGCCGATGATGAGCCGTGGCATCGTGCATCGGCCGGACGTGCCTGGCTTGGAGCTGGAACTGGCGCTGGAGATCATCGGCGAACTGGCCCACAGCCAGGCGCGCGGGGAGGGCGGCCTGGGCAACCTGGCGCTGGCGCAGCGCCTGCGCGCCGACCCGCTTCAACTGGAGCCGGTGATCGACCGGCTGTTGTCGCTGGACTGGCTCGGTCGCCTCGATGAATCCGGCGTGCAGCGACTCGTTCTGCTCTGCGTCCCTGAGCAGACGCCCGCCGCGCCGCTGCTGCGCGCGATGCTGGCGGAACGCCATGCGGCCCTGCAGCCACTCTGGCAGCGCAGCGACTGGGATCGGGTCAGTCTGAAAGACCTGTTACGGGTGGATCACCACCAGTAGGCCCACGGCCGGTTCGTTGCCGGCGTTGCGGATCGCGTGAGGTCCGTCGACGGCATAACGCCCAGTCTCGCCTGACTTCAGCGACTGCGTTCCACCCGCCGCGCTGACCTCCATCTGCCCGCTCAGCACGCTCAGGTGCTCGCGCGAGCCCGGCTCATGCGCGGCAGACTCCAAGGCGCCGCCCGGCTGGATGGTCAGCTGGTACCACTCGAACTGGCCAGCCAGGTCGATCGGCCCGAGGATGCGCAGCTGGCACAGGCCGTCCGGGCTGCTCATCGAGGGCGTCTGGTGCGCCGGCACGGTCTCGATCGAAGGGGCCGCAGCCTTCTCGCCGCCGAGCAGTTCGGACATCTCCACCCGCAGCGCATTCGCCAGCCGCCACACGACGGCCACCGTCGGATTGGCCTGGTTGCGCTCGATCTGCGACAGCATCGACTTCGACACGCCTGCCCGCCGCGACAGCTCGTCCAGCGACAGGCCCTGCGCTTGCCGCAGTGACTGGAGCGTCGCGCCGACGTTCGGCGGGGTGTCGATTTGCTGTACGGACATGCTTGACCTTGTCGAACGATTCCCTGATACTGCACGAAAGTTCGATATATCGAACTAACGAAGAATTAGTGGATTGTGCACCAGGAGTTTGATATGACCAAGACCAGCCAGGCCTTCTACGACCACATCCAGGCCGAACTCCAGGGCGTGCGCGAGGCCGGCCTCTACAAGAGCGAGCGCATCATCACGACCGCCCAGGGCGCCGTGGTGCAGACGAACGACGGCCGCGAGGTCATCAACCTCTGCGCCAACAACTACCTGGGCCTGTCCTCGCACCCGCAGGTGATCGAGGCGGCGCACGAAGCGCTGCGCACGCACGGCTACGGCCTCTCCTCGGTGCGCTTCATCTGCGGCACGCAGGACCTGCACAAGACGCTGGAGCAGCGCCTGGCGAAGTTCCTCGGCACCGAGGACACCATCCTCTACGCGGCCGCCTTCGATGCCAACGGCGGCCTGTTCGAGCCGCTGCTGGGCGAGCAGGACGCGATCATCAGCGACGAGCTGAACCACGCCTCCATCATCGACGGCATCCGCCTGTGCAAGGCCAAGCGCTTCCGCTACAAGCACAACGACATGGCCGACCTGGAGCGCTGCCTGCAGGAGGCGCAGGCGGCAGGCGCCCGCTTTACGATGGTCTTCACCGACGGCGTTTTCTCGATGGACGGCACCATCGCCCAGCTGGACAGGATCCGCGAGATCACCGACCGCTATGGCGCGCTGCTGGGCATCGACGAATGCCATGCCAGTGGCTTCCTCGGCAAGACCGGCCGCGGCACGCACGAGTACCGCAATGTCTTCGGCAAGGTGGACATCATCACCGGCACGCTCGGCAAGGCGCTGGGCGGCGCCTCGGGCGGCTTCACCACCGGCCGCAAGGAAGTGATCGAGCTGCTGCGCCAGCGCTCGCGGCCCTACCTGTTCTCCAACACCGTGGCGCCCAGCATCGTCGGCGCGTCCATCGCCGTGCTGGACCTGCTGGAAGGCTCCACCGCGCTGCGCGACAAGCTGGAGGCCAACACGGCCTACTTCCGCGAGGCGATCCAGGCCGCCGGCTTCGAGATCAAGCCCGGCACCCATCCGATCGTGCCGATCATGGTCTACGACGCGGTGACGGCGCAGAAGCTCAGCGCCCGCATCCTGGAGCTGGGCATCTACGCGGTGGGCTTCTTCTTCCCGGTCGTGCCCAAGGGCCAGGCGCGCATCCGCGTGCAGGTCTCGGCGGCGCACGAGCGCGAGCATCTCGAGAAGGCGGTGGCCGCCTTCACCCAGGCCGGCAAGGAACTCGGTCTGATCAAGTAAGCAGTTAGTTGAGCACCATGTCGAACACCAAGATCCTCATCATCGGCGCCAACGGCCAGATCGGCACCGAGCTGGCCACCGAGCTGGCGAAGCGGCACGGCAACCATGCCGTCATCACCAGCGACATCGCCCCCGAGGGCCGCGTGCCCGCGCTGCGCCACGAGATGCTGGACTGCACCGACGCCGGCGCGCTGGCCGAGATCGTCAAGCGCCACGAGATCACGCAGATCTACCACCTGGCCGCCGCGCTGTCCGCCACCGGCGAGAAGCACCCGATGTGGGCCTGGGACCTGAACATGAAGGGGCTGCTCAATGTGCTGGAGCTGGCCCGCACGCAGAAGCTCGACAAGATCTTCTGGCCGAGCTCGATCGCCGCCTTCGGCCCGAACACGCCGGCCGTGGACACCCCGCAGGACACGGTGATGGATCCGAGCACCGTCTACGGCATCTCCAAGCTGGCCGGCGAGGGCTGGTGCCGCTGGTACCACGAGAAGCACGGCGTGGACGTGCGCAGCCTGCGCTATCCGGGCCTGATCTCCTGGAAGACGCCCCCGGGCGGCGGCACGACCGACTATGCGGTGGAGATCTTCCACGAGGCGCTCAAGCACGGCCGCTACAGCTGCTTCCTCGAAGCGGGCCAGGCCCTGCCGATGATGTACATGCCCGACGCGCTGCGCGCGACGATCGAGCTGATGGAAGCGCCGGCGGAGAAGATCACCCAGCGCGGTTCCTACAACCTCGCCGGCGTCAGCTTCACCCCGGCCGAGATCGCCGCCGAGATCCAGCGCCAGATCCCGGCCTTCGAGATCAGCTACGCGCCGGACTTCCGCCAGCAGATCGCCGCCAGCTGGCCGCAGCGGATCGATGACAGCGTGGCCGCGAAGGACTGGGGCTGGAAGCTCGAGTACGACCTGCGCGCGATGGTGGCCGACATGCTGAAGGAACTGCGTCCGCGCGTCACGGCGACAGGCCATTGAAGGTTTCCGGACGTTAAGCTGGGCGGATGCTGCGCATCCTCTCTCCGCTTGTCCTGCTGCTGCCCCTCGCCGCGCTTGCCGACGAAGCACCGGCGCCCGATCCGGCCTTCCGCTACCTGATCGGCGGCCGGCTGCACACCGAGCCCGAATACGCCGGCGCCACCCGCTACACGACCCGGCTCTCGCCGCTGTGGGCCATCCAATGGGGCCGCTTGCGCATCAGCACCTCGGGCGGTTCGGGCCTGCTGGGCTTCGGCAGTGAAGTGCGCGGTGACGGCGCCAGCGCCGACCTGATCGAAGGCAGCCGCCTGCGGCTGGGCGTGGCGCTGCGCGTGGACAACGGCCGCAGCAGCGGTGACGCCTCGACGACGCGCGGCCTGCCCGACGTGCGCCGCACGGTGCGCGGCCGGGTCTACGCCGGCTATGCGCTGACGCCGGACTGGCTGGTCTCGACCTCGCTGTCCCAGGATCTGCTGGGCCGGCATGGCGGCATGGCCGGCGGCGTCGACCTCGGCTGGCGCCTGCGCCAGTCGCGGCATCTGGAATGGACGGCCGGCGGGGGCGTCAGCTTCGGCAATGCCGCTTATCTAAGGAGTTACTTCGGCGTCACGCCGGAGGGCTCGGTCGCCACCGGCCTGCCGGCCTACGAGCCCGGCTCCGGCCTGCGCGACGTCCATGCCGGCATGGGCTGGACCTGGCAACTGGCGCCGAGCTGGATCGCCTTCGGCTCGGCCAGCGTGTCGCAACTGCTGGGCCCTGCCGCCGACAGCCCGCTGACGCAACGGCGCTTCGGCGGCCAACTGGCCGCCGGCATCAGCTACCGGAACTGAACGAGGGCCTGTTCACACGACGGCAGGGGGTCGCGAAGGCCCGGCATACGGGGCCAATCTAGGCGCCGGTCGCCGCCCGCACTCGTGTGCGGGCAAGGGCTGCAACAACGAGTGGCCCCGTATGCCG
>NZ_LYVQ01000331.1 GCF_001984095.1 Pelomonas sp. KK5 | reverse complement strand
CCTTCCGCCGCCAGGACCTGTTCGACAACGGCCACCCGCTCTACGCCGGCGACGTCGGCATCGGCATCAATCCGAAGCTGGCGCAGCGGCTCAAGGACGCGGACCTGATCCTCGCGCTGGGACCGCGCCTGGGCGAGATGACCACCGGCGGCTACACGCTGCTGGCACCGCCGCGGCCGGCCCAGCAGCTGATCCACATCCACGCCGGCGCCGAGGAACTGGGCCGCGTCTATGCGGCGGACCTGCTGGTGCAGGCGGGCATGGCCTGCGCGGCGCCGGCGCTCGCCGCGCTAACGCCGAAGATCAACGGATGGCAGGACTGGACCGCCCAGGCCCGCGCCGACTACGAAGCCAATCTGGTGGCGCCTCCGGTCGAGCCGCTGGACATGGCGGTGATCATCCGCACGCTGGGCCGCCTGCTGCCCGAAGGCACGATCTACACGAACGGCGCCGGCAACTACAGCGGCTGGCTGCATCGCTACCACCGCTACACCGCGCTGCACCAGCATGGCCGCACGCAGCTGGCGCCGACCTCCGGCGCGATGGGCTATGGCGTGCCGGCGGCGGTGGCGGCGGCGCTGCTGCAGCAGGACCGCTGGGTCGTCAACATCGCCGGCGACGGCGACTTCCTGATGACCGGCCAGGAGCTCGCCACCGCCACCGGCTACGGCGCGAAGCAGCTGATCTCCATCGTCGTGGACAACGGCACCTACGGCACGATCCGCATGCACCAGGAGCGCGAGTACCCGGGCCGGGTCTCGGGCAGCGACCTGTTCAATCCGGACTTCGTGATGCTGGCCCGGGCCCACCGATGGCATGCGGCGCTGGTCCAGCGCACCGATGAGTTCGAGCCGGCGCTGCGCGAGGCGATGGCGGCGGGCAAACCGGCGCTGCTGCACCTGAAGCTGGACGCCGACGTGTCGACCAGCCGAACGACGCTGGCCGCGATCCGCGCGGCGGCGCAGGCGCGCAAGACGGCTCAGTGATCGGTGTGCAGGTAGCTGGCGTGCCGCGGCAGCCGCAGGCTGACCAGGAAGGCGATCGCCATCATCCCGGTCACGTACCAGTAGAAGTAGCTCTCATGTCCGCCCTGCTTGAAGGCCAGGGCCACGTACTCCGCTGAGCCGCCGAAGGCCGCGTTGGCGATCGCATAGGCCAGGCCGACGCCCAGGGCGCGCACCTCGGCCGGGAACATCTCGGCCTTCACGATGCCGCTGATGGACGTGTAGAAGCTGACGATGGCCAGCGCGATCACGATCAGCACGCCGGCCTCGAACGGCGAGCTCACGGTCTCCAGCGCATACATGATCGGCACCACGCCCAGCGTGCCCAGGGCGCCGAACAGCAGCATGTTGTTGCGCCGGCCGATGCGGTCCGACAGCATGCCGAACAGCGGCTGCATCGCCATGTAGAGGAACAGGCAGACGGTCATCACGTTGCTGGCCGTCTTGATCGACATGTGGGCCGAGTTGACCAGGTACTTCTGCATGTAGGTGGTGAAGGTGTAGAAGATCAGCGAGCCGCCGGCCGTGTAGCCGAGCACGGTCAGGAAGGCCGGCCAGTGGTCGCGCAGCAGGCCCCTGACGCTGCCGGCCGACTCGTGCGAGCGCGAGGCCTGGCTGGAGGTCTCGTGCAGCGTGCGCCGCAGCAGCATCGCCACCACCGCGGTGATCGCGCCGACGACGAAGGGAATGCGCCAGCCCCAGGCCTTCAGCTCGGCCTCGTCGAACAGCTGCTGCAGCACGACGACGACCAGCACCGCCAGCAGCTGCCCGCCGATCAGCGTCACGTACTGGAAGGAGGAGAAGAAGCCGCGCTCGCCGCGCAGCGCCACCTCGCTCATGTAGGTGGCGGTGGTGCCGTACTCGCCGCCGACCGACAGGCCCTGCACCAGCCGCGCCAGCAGCAGCAGCGCGGGCGCGGCGGCGCCGATCTGCGCGTAGGTGGGCAGCGCGGCGATCAGCAGCGAGCCGCCGCACATCATCAGCACCGAGATCACCATCGAGGTCTTGCGGCCCTGCTTGTCGGCGATGCGGCCGAACAGCCAGCCGCCGATCGGCCGCATCAGGAAGCCGGCGGCGAACACGCCGGCCGTGTTCAGCAACTGCGCGGTCGGGTCGGACTTCGGAAAGAAGGCCGGCGCGAAGTAGATCGCGCAGAAGGCGTAGATGTAGAAGTCGAACCACTCGACGAGGTTGCCCGAGGAGGCGGCGACGATGGCGAAGATGCGCTTGCGCCGCTCCTCCATCGTGTAGTGCGGGTGGGAGTGCGGGGGGAGGGGCAGGGCGGTGCTCATGTGCCGGTATTAGCAGGCGGTGTGCCCGCTGCCAACGGGCCGGATCGCAATGCTGCTTTCCCCGGCGAGAATCAAAGCCATGCAACATATCGACTTCGAACTCCGCGGCGAGTTCATCACCCTCGACAGCCTGCTCAAGGCCACCGGCCTGGCCGAAAGCGGCGGCCGTGCCCGCATGATGATCACCGAGGGACAGGTCCAGGTGGACGGCCAGGACGAATCCCGCAAGACCGCCAAGATCCGCGCCGGCCAGGTCGTCGGCCTGCATGGCGTGCGCATCAAGGTGCTGGCGGACCCGAGCGGAGCCTGAGCCCATGGACTCCTTCTCCACCTGCGATCTCTGCGACGTCCACAAGGCCGACGGCTCGGGCGCCTTCCGCGTGCTGCCCGCCGGGTTTCGGAGTTATGGCGGTATCGAGCGCTTCGCCGGGCCGGTGGCCACGGTCAAGTGCTATGAAGACAACAGCCGCGTCAAGGAGGCGGTGGAGTCGCCGGGGCAGGGGCGTGTGCTGGTGGTCGACGGCGCGGGCTCGCTGCGCCGGGCGCTGCTGGGCGGCAATCTCGCCGTGGCGGCGGCCAGGAACGGCTGGGCCGGCCTCGTGATCCATGGTTGCGTGCGCGACCTGGCCGAGCTGCGCGCGGCGCCGGTGGGCATCCTGGCGCTGGGCCACGTGCCGCTGCCCACCGACCGCAAGGGCCAGGGCCAGTCCGATGTCGCCGTGCACGTCGCCGGCGTGGACATCCGGCCCGGCGACTGGCTGTATGCCGACGAAGACGGCGTCGTCATCTCCGACCGCCCGCTCGTGTGAACGCCGACCCCTCAGGGTTTGCGAGCGTTGGCATGCATTCATTGGAATGAAACACTGTTTCTGAGATTTAAATCTCAGATACCTTAAAGCGGAACAACTCGTTCCCAGTGAGACGCCCGGCGCCCTTCGCGCGCCGCCTGCGCCGCTTGCCTTGTCGGCCTGCCGCCGATTCCCCAGCGTAACGCCCACATGCCCGTCGCTCCCGCAGCGACCGGGCCGGCGGAGCGGTGCGCGGTTCACAACGACAGGAGACATGATGATGAGATTCAGCGTGCACCGGCGGCGCAGCCTGCTGGCGTCTTCCATTTCGCTCGGCCTGCTGAGCGCCTGCGGCGGCGGCAGCAGCAGCTCGGATGCGGGTCCCGGCGCCGGCATCGCCTCGGCGGGCAGTGCCGGCAAGACCACCATCGCCGCCGCCCGCGATCCGCGGCCGATCACGCCGGCTCCGGCGCCGGTGGTCGATGCGATGAGCCTCACCGACACGACGGCACCGCTGCTGTTCGACATCGGCAACCGCAGCTACTCGGCGCCGGTGTTGGTGAACGGCCTGCATGCACCATCGAACTTCCGCGTGGCGCCGCGCCTGCCCGGCTGGCAGTTCGCCAGCAGCGACCCGACCCACGGCGTGCTCAGCTTCGAGCGCGAGATCGCGCCCGACGCCGGCTGGCATTCATGGTCGCGCCAGGGGCAGGTGCGCGTCACCGGCGGCTCCAGCGCCGCGGCCAACCGGGTCTACACGGTCTTCAACAAGGAGCAGTTGCTGGCGGCGATCCGCGAGGCGAAGAACGAGCCCAAGATCATCCGCATCGTCGGCCACATCGACTTCCGCTGGCGCGACGGCAACACGGTGTTCGAGGAGTACACCAGCTACCTGGA
Organism: Pelomonas sp. KK5; assembly: GCF_001984095.1. Lineage (GTDB taxonomy): Bacteria > Pseudomonadota > Gammaproteobacteria > Burkholderiales > Burkholderiaceae_C > KK5. The sequence goes on along the minus strand of NZ_LYVQ01000331.1, from coordinate 1,116 downwards.
CCAGAAGAACGGCGGGTCCTTCATGATCCCGTCCAACACCACGCTGGTGGGCATCAACGATGCCAACGGCCGCCCGGCCCGCATCACCGGCACCACGCTGCTGATCGGCATCGAGGCGGCGCAGAGCGTGGGCGGCGACCCGGAGGCGGACTTCAAGAAGTGGGTGGCGGCCGGCAAGGATCCGGAGGCCTATCCGACCTGGTCGCGCAACATCATCGTGCGCAACCTGCAGATCGACACGCCCTGGGACGTGAACCCCGAGGACAGCGACAACGCCTATGCGGACGGCATGACCATCACCCGCGGCGAGTACATCTGGATCGACCACGTGTCCATCAGCGACGGCGACACGCCCGACTCGCTGGCCAGCGACACCCGCCACGACGGCGCGCTGGACATCGTGCGCGGCTCCGACTACGTGACCGTCTCCAACAGCTACTTCACCAAGCACCACAAGCAGACCCTGGTGGGCAACGGCGACTCGGGCCGCGCCTGGAGCGACGCCGGCCGCCTGCACGTGACGCTGGCCGGCAACTGGTGGGACAGCATCGGCAGCCGCCTGCCGCTGGTGCGCTTCGGCCAGCTGCACCACTACAACAACTACATCACCGGCAGCACGACGACGGGCGACCCGGACCTGAAGTACATGTCCGGCCTCGATGCCCGCTACCAGAGCGACGTGCTGGTGGAGAGCAACTTCTACGAGTTCACCGGCCTCAAGCCCAAGGAGGTCTGCGGCAAGCTGGCCGGCGGCAAGGACGCGATCAGCATGCGCAGCAGCGGCCATCGCTTCATCAGCGACAAGGACGACGCCGGCAAGCCGATGACCGGCGTGATCGATGTGGAGCTGCAGGGCTGCGAGGGTGTGCCCGTGGCGAGCAACTGGGTGCCGCCCTATGCCTACACCCTGCGCAGCGCCGATGCGGTGCGGGCCGCGGCGCAGGCGGGCGCCGGGGCAGGGCGGGTCGGACTGTTCGCGGTCAGCGGGCCGGTGCCGGCGCCGCTGCCCAGCGCGCCTTCGCCATCACCTTCTCCGTCGCCGTCGCCATCCCCGAGCCCATCGCCCAGCCCCGCGCCCGCGCCGGTCCCCGTGCCGCCGCCCGCGCCGGCGCCCGA
>NZ_LYVQ01000330.1 GCF_001984095.1 Pelomonas sp. KK5 | reverse complement strand
CAATCGGCATTGGCGGCGGCCGTGCCGGGCATCGCGTGGAAGAAGACCGTCTCGCGGGCCAGGCGGATCTCGATCGTCACCGCCACGCCCCGCGCGCGGGCCGCCTCGCGCAGCCGGCTGCCGAGTTCCCAGGCCGTATCGGCGCTGAAGCGTTCGAAGCGCAGCCGCCGTTCCTGTTCGGCGATGCGGGCGATGTCCTGGTCCAGTGCGTCGTTCATGGGCGCGATCTTAGGGGGCGAGCCCGGGTTCGTCACAGCGATCCGTGACGCAATTGGCAGGCGCTCGCCACGCCGCTGCCGACTGCGGGATGGAGGCCGCGAATCCCGCTGCGAAGAATCCGGCACGGACTGCACCTGTCCGCAGACCACCCAAAGGAGTTCACAGATGAAGAACAAGCAGTACCTGTGCGCGCTGCTCGTGGCGGGCGCCTCGGGCGCCGCCCTCGCGCAGACCAATCTGGTCGCCAACGGCGGTTTCGAATCGCCCACCGTCGCCAACAACTCGTACGGCACCTTCCAGACCATCAGCGGCTGGACGCTCAACTCCGAGATCGAGATCCGCGACAACCGCGTCGGCACGGCCGCCGAAGGCAAGAATTTCGCCGAGCTGGACACCGACGTCGCCAACAACGGCAACGGCAAGAACAACACGATCTCGCAGACGATCGCCACCGTCGTCGGCGCCACCTACACCTTCTCGTTCCAGTACTCGAACCGGCCCTTCGAATCGGTGGCCAACCCGGTCAGCGTACCGGCCTCCAGCTCCGGCCTGCACTACGTCATCGGCGACCTGAACGGCGATGCGCCGGCCATGGCCACCATCACCGACGACAAGAACCACTGGACGACCTTCACCACCACCTTCGTCGCCACCAGCACGTCCACGCTGCTGAGCTTCGCCGCGCTCGGCACCGTCGACGGCTTCGGCAGTTCGCTGGACGACGTGCGGGTCGTGATGACCTCGCCGGTCCCGGAACCCGAGAGCTATGCCCTGATGCTGGCCGGCCTCGGCGCCGTCGCCTTCGTCGCCCGTCGCAGGCCGCGCCGGTAAGCCCCGTCGAACAAATGAAAGGCCCGGCTTGCCGGGCCTTCTTCATTGCTGCCGCGCAGCCGCTAGCGCCCCCCGACAACCCCCTGCAGCTTCGAAAAATTCACCTGCCCAGCGTCCCTAGCTCGGCGCGGACACAGCGTCCGCCGACTTCCAGAATGGCCCGCATCGAGTCTCTCGCCAAGCCATTGCTGCAGTACCCATGGACCCTCGGCTGCTCGCCTATTTCAACGAAGAACTGAGCTTCATGCGCGAGAGCGCAGCCGGCTTCGCGGCGCAGCATCCAAAGGTCGCACGCCGGCTCGGCATGCACGGCATCGAGGTCGCCGATCCCTACGTGGAGCGCCTGATCGAGGCCTTCTGCTTCATGTCGGCGCGCATGCGCCTCAAGCTCGACGCGGAGTTCCCCCGCTTCACCGAGCGCCTGCTTGAGGTGCTCTACCCGAACTACATCAGCCCGACACCGTCGATGGCGGTCGCGCAGTTCTTTCCGGATGCACGCCAGGGCGACTTCAGCAAGGGCTTCGCGGTGCCGCGCGGCACGCCGCTGTACGCGGCGGTGCCGGCGGGAGAAGTTACTGCCTGCGAGTTCCGTACCGGCCAGGACCTGCGGCTGTGGCCGGTCGAGATCGTCGAGGCGAAGCTCGGCGGCGTGCCGCCGGACATCCCCTCGCTGGGCCGCCACCTGCCCGCGCACGTCCGCCTCCAGGGCTCGCTGCGCCTGCGCCTGCGCACCACCGGCGCCCTGAAGTTCTCGGAGCTGCAAGGCCTCGATGAAATCTCGGTCTACCTGTCCGGCGCCGAAGCGCTGGCCTCGCACCTGCACGAGCTGATCCACGCCGGCGGCGCCGGCAGCGTCACCGGCGTGCCGCAACAGCTGGACCGGCAGCCGCATGTCGTCATCCACGGCGCTGTCGCCCATGAGGGCCTGGCGCCCGGGCAGTCCCTGCTGCCGCTGCCCTGGAACGTCTGGCACGGCCACAACCTGCTGCACGAGTACTTCGCCTGCCCGGCGCGCTTTTATTTCTTCAGGCTCACGCAGCTGGCGCCGGCCCTGTCCCGCATCGAGGGCAACGAGGCCGAGGTGGTCATCCTGCTGACGCGCGCGCCCGGCGCCCTGACGGGCCTGGTGGACGCCCGCCAGTTCGCCCTGCACTGCACGCCGGTGGTCAATCTCTTCCCGATGCGCACCGACCGCATCGAGCTGCGCAGCGATCGCAGCGAACACCACATCGTCCCCGACCGAACCCGGCCGACGGACTTCGAGGTGTTCAGCATCACGAGCCTGCAGGGACTGCGCGGCAGCACCGCCGAGCCGCAGACCTTCCGCGCGCTCTACCAGACGCTGAACCAGGACGAAGGCAATCACGGCCGCTACTTCTCGCTGCGCCGCGAGCCGCGCCTGGCCTCCGACAGCGCGCGCAAGTACGGCACCCGCACGCCCTACATCGGCACCGAGGTGTTCGCCAGCCTGGTCGACCAGCACGAGGCGCCCTACGCCGACGAGCTGCGCTACCTGCAGGTCGAGGCCCTGCTGACCAATCGCGACCTGCCCCGCCTGGTGCCTCGCAACGGCCGTCAAGACCTGACCCTGGCCGAGTCGGTGCCGGTCAGCGGCGTGGGCCTGCTGCGCGAGCCTACGGTGCCACGCCCGCCCCATGCCCAGGGCGAGACCGCCTGGCGGCTGATCCGGCAGCTGAACTACAACTACCTGCCGCTGACCGAGCTGTCCCATCGCGAAGGCGCCCAGGGCCTGCGCGACATGCTGCGCCTGTTCGTGGGGACCGACAACGCCGTCGCCGAGCGCCAGGTGGCCAGCCTGGTCGGCTGCCGCATCGAACCGGAGACGCGCCGCCTGCCGGGGTCCGGCCCCCTGGTCTACGGGCGCGGCGTGCATGTCGCGCTGACCGTCGACGAGGACAACTTCAGCGGCACCAGCCCCTATCAGCTGGGCCTGGTGCTCGATCACTACTTCGCGCGGCACGTGGCCATCAACGTGTTCTCGCGCACCTCGCTGGCGGCCATGCAGCGCGGTCGCGTCGCCGACTGGGCGCCGCGCATGGGGTTGAGGGAGGCCGCATGACCGCCCGCGACCCCTGCTTGGAGATGCCCGACCTGGCGCCGCACGGCGCCAGCCGCCAGCCGTGGAAGCACGGCCTCGTCCCCCTGCTGCGGCGGATGGCCGCCCGCCATCCGCAGCTGCCACCGGTCGGCCAGGCGCAACTGCCGTGCCAGGAAGCCTTCCGGCTGGGCCAGCAGGCCTCTCTCGCCTTCGCGCCACGCGAGCTGGCACGCATCGAGGACGACGCCGGCAAGCTCTCCATCAAGACCTTCGGCCTGGGCATGCTGGGCCCCAACGGCCCCTTGCCGCTGCACATGACGGAGCAGGTCCGCGAACGCAGCGAGGCTCGCCGGGATCCCACCCAGGCGGACTTCCTGGACCTCTTCCACCACCGTGCCCTGAGCCACCTCTACCGCGCCTGGGCCCAGTCGCAGGCCTGTGCCGGGCTGGACCGCCCCGGCGCCGAGACCTTCAGCAACTACATCGCCCGCCTCGCAGGCGACGAGCCGGACCTCTGCACCACCAGCGCCCTCCCCCCGCACGCGCGCTGGGCCAGCGCCGCCCACCGCGTGCGCGCCGCGCGCAATCCCGACGGGCTGGTGGCCACGATCCGCCAGTTCTTCGGCGTCGCCGTGCGCCTGCGCGAGTACTGCCTGCGCTGGATGACGCTGGACGAGGAGGACACCAGCCGCATGGGTCGTCCCGGCGCCGCTGCGGTGATCGGCGAAGGCGCAATGGCCGGAGAGGCCGTGCCGGACCGTCAGTCGCGCTTCCGCCTGGTGATGGGGCCGCTGACGCTCGAACAGTATCTGCGCCTGACGCCCGCCGGCCACCGCGGCGCACATGACCTCCCGGCCCTGGTCGAGATCGTGCGCGCCTTCATCGGCTTGGAGTACGCCTGGGAGGTCGAGTTGCTGGTGCAAACCCGGCACGCGCCGGCCTGCCGCCTCGGCGAGGAGCATGGCCAGCTCGGCTGGTCCACCTGGATGGGCGAGGCCGGCGGACGCGTCGGGGAGGCCGTTACCGGCCTCGTGTTCGAGCCCGAGTCCTACGCCACCCGGGAGGCTTGAGGTGATGTTCAAGCTGCCCCAGTTCTTCGGCTCGCGCGGCCAGCCGCAGGATGAGCGCCTGCGCGCGCTGTCCGACGCCCAGCCCTGCGGGCCCTGGCTTGAAGTCGACGCCGACTACGCGGTGTTCCAGGCCCTGCTGCGGCCGCGCGCCGAGGTGCAGTTCGGCAGCTTCGTCCAGCAGGCCGCGGGACCGGACTGGCTGGCCGTGGAAAGCGGCGCGCTCGCGCTGCTGAACCGCTCGCGGGACATCAGCCTGCTGGTCGCCTACACGCGGGCGCGACTCGCTCGCGCCGGCGCCCCGGGCCTGCGGGACGGCCTGCAGTGGTTGCTGGACCTGATGCGCGCCTGGCCCGCCCAGCTGCATCCACAACTGCTCATCGACGGCGAGCCCGATCCCGCGCTGCGCGCCAACGCCATCGGCGAGCTGGCCGATGCCGACGGCCTGCTCAGCCAACTGCGCCAGTTGCCGATCAGTGGCGGCAGCGGTACCCGGCTGCTGGTGCGCGATGTCGAGCGCGCCTTCGCTCGCAGCCGTGCGGCCGATGCGCTGCCTGCCGACGCCGTGCGCCACCAGTTGCATGAGCTGCGCGCACAGCGCAGCGAGACGCTGATGGCGCTCATCGAGGCGGCCGCCCTGGTGCGTGCCATCCGCGACTGGTCGCGCGAGCAGCTGGCCGCGGAGGCGCCCGAGTTCGGCTCGCTGCTGCAGGCGCTGGAGTCGCTGGACATCACCGGCCCGGCCCCGCTCGCCAGCTTGCTGCCGGGGCCGGCAAGAAAGCAGGAAGCGCGCGTCCCGATGAATACCGGCAGCCTCGGCGAAGACCGCGAACGCATCCGACAGAACCTGCGCCAGGCTCGCCAGTGGATCGAGCAGCATGAACCTTCCAGCCCGGTGGCCGTGCTGCTGAAGCAGGCCGAGCGCCTGTGGGGCCGCCGCTTCAGCGAGGTCGCCCACGTCA
>NZ_LYVQ01000329.1 GCF_001984095.1 Pelomonas sp. KK5 | reverse complement strand
GGGCGGCGGCATGCCGGTGGCCTGGCGCGGCTGCGCGGTGGACAGGCGCAGCTTCACGCCGCTCCAGTCCTCGCCGCTGTTCTGCGCCACCTGGGCATGGCGCTCCAGGCGCACGCGGCCGGTGTCGGTGTCGAGATAGGCGCGGTAGACCGGCTCCCAGCCGGCCTGGTTGAGGCGATAGCTCAGGCGCAGCTCGCCCGCCGCGGGCGCGACCAGGCGCACGGTGACCGTGCGCAGCTGCGGGTTGGCCTGGGCGATGCGGTCGCGCTCGGCGGTGAGCGGGGCGAGCTGGCGGTCCAGCTCCTGCTGGCGGCGGGCCAGCGTGTTCTGCTTCTGCAGCGCGTCCAGGCCGTTGCGGCGCAGCGCTTCGCTGGTGGCGGCGATCTGGGCGGTGGCGCTCTCGCGGCCGTTGCCGAAGTTCTTCAGGTACTCGATGGACAGGCCCAATGCGGAGGACTCGGCCGCCAGCGCGGCGCGCTGGTCCTCCAGCTCGCGGATGCGCGCGTCGAGCGGCGAGGTGGCGCACTCGGGCTGGGCGGCGCGGTCCTGCGTCTGCACGCTGATCTCGCCGAGCTGGATGCCGGCCGGTGGCGTGAGCTGCAGCGAGTCAGGCTCGAAGCGGGCCGGCAGGCAGGCGATGCGCAGGCTGGTCTGCCCGGCCTTGACGGCGACGGTGCGCTCGACGGAGGCACCGCCCGGATAGACCAGCACCCGCTCGACGCGGCCGGCCGGCTGGGCCAGCGCGGCGACGCAGGCCAGCATCAGGATGCCCGACAGTGCAAAGGACTTTTTCATCTCGTTCTCCCTGCGGTGAGGCGGGCAAACATAACATGTCGGCATGCACGTTCCACCGCAAGCCAACACGGCCCGCAAGGCCCTCGTCCTCTTCTCGGGCGGCCAGGACTCCACCACCTGCCTGGCCTGGGCCCTGGACCGCTATGCCGAGGTTGAAACCATCGGTTTCGACTACGGCCAGCGCCATCGCATCGAGCTCGAATGCCGCCAGACCGTGCGCGCCAACATCACCGCGCGCTTCCCGCACTGGGCCGCCAAGCTCGGCGAGGACCACATGCTGGACCTGAGCCTGCTGGGCCAGATCTCGCAGACGGCGATGACCGAGAACGTCGCCATCGAGATGCAGGCCAACGGCTTGCCCAACACCTTCGTGCCGGGCCGCAACCTGCTGTTCCTCACCTTCGCCGCCACGCTGGCCTACCGCCGCGGCGCCTCGGTGCTGGTGGGCGGCATGTGCGAGACCGACTACTCCGGCTACCCCGACTGCCGCGACAACACGCTGAAGGCGCTGCAGGTGGCGTTGAGTCTGGGCCTGGACGCACCGATGACGCTGGAGACGCCGCTGATGTTCATCACCAAGGCGCAGACCTGGCAGCTCAGCGAGGACCTCGGCGGCGCCGCGCTGAACGAGCTGATCATCGAGGACACGCACACCTGCTACCTCGGCGAGCGCACGCAGCGCCATGCCTGGGGCTGGGGCTGCGGCACCTGTCCCGCGTGTGAACTCCGGGCGCGCGGCTACGCCGAATACACGGCATGAGCTGGCAGGCGGTACTCGGCGTGGTGGCGGCGATCCTCTTCTTCTGGGGCATCGGCGCCTACAACCGCCTGATGCGCCTGCGCAATGCGATCGGCGATGCCTACACGCTGCTGGACCAGCACCTGAGCGAGCGTGCGGCGCTGTGCACCAAGCTGCTGGCATCGCTGCGCCCGCTGCTGCCCAGCGAGCAGTCGGCGCTGGACAGCCTGGACAGCGCCCAGGGCGAAGCCCAGGCCGCGGCCCAGGCGGCCCGCGCCAAGCCCTATGCGGGCGACCCGGTGGCCAGCCTGGCGGTGGCCAGCGCGGTCCATGCGGCGGCGCTGACGCGGCTGATGTCGCTGATCGAGCACCAGGCCGAGCTGCGCGAGCAGGCCGGCATCGACACGATGGTGGACGAACTCAAGCTGATCGAGCGCCAGCGGGCCTTCGCCCGGCAGGTGTTCAACCTGGCCGTGAGCCAGTACAACGAAGCGGCGCGGCAGTTCCCGACGCGCATCCTGGCGGGCATGTACGGCTTCGCGGAGGCGCGCTCGCTGTAGCGGCGCGGCATCGTCGTCATGCGCCGGCGCGAACTGCTGCTCGGAACCCTGCTGGCCGGGGCGGCACGCGCAGGGAAGGGAACGCAGGCGCGGGTGCTGGTCGTCGGCGGCGGCTACGGCGGCGCGATGGCGGCGCGCTGGCTGCGGCGCTATTCGAAGGGATCCGTCGAGGTCACGCTGGTCGAATCCGGCGCGGCCTTCGTCTCCTGCCCGCTGTCGAACCTGGTGCTGGAGGGCTCGCTGCAGCTGTCAGCGCTGACTCGCAGTTATGCCGCGCTGGCGGCCCGCGACGGCGTGCAGGTGCTGCGCGATACGGTGCTCGGTTTCGACCCGGTGGCGCGCACGGCGACGCTCGCCTCGGGCCGCAAGCTGGCCTGGGACAAGCTGGTGCTGAGCCCCGGCGTCGACATGATCTGGGATGCCGTCGAAGGCCTGCGCGCCGCCCACGATGCCGGCCGCATCCTGCAGGCCTGGAAAGCCGGGCCAGAGACGCTGACGCTGCGCCGGCAACTGGAGGCGATGCCCGAGGGCGGCGTCTTCGCCATCGCCATCCCCGAGGCGCCCTACCGCTGCCCACCGGCGCCCTACGAGCGGGCCTGCGTCGTCGCGGCCTGGCTGAAGCGGGCCAAGCCGCGCGCCAAGGTGCTGGTGATCGATGCCAACGAGGACATCACCTCCAAGCCGGCGTTGTTCCGCAAGGTCTGGGCGGACAGCTACAAGGGATTGATCGAGTACCAGCCGCAGACGAAGACGGTCGCCGTGGACGGGAACACGCTGAAGTTCGAGATCCAGGAAGACCTGAAGGCCGACGTGCTCAATGTGCTGCCGCCGATGCGGGCCGGCGCGGTGGCGGTGCAGGGCGGGCTCGCCAACAGCAACGGGCGCTGGGTCGGCGTGCGCTTCCCGGACTTCGAGTCCGTCGTGGCCAAGGACGTCCACGTGATCGGCGACTCGATCCAGATAGCCCCCGGCATGCCCAAGAGCGGCCACATGGCGATGAGCCAGGGCCGGGCGCTGGCGGCGCTGCTGGCGGCCGATCTCACCGGCCAGGCAAGACCCGACCCCCGGCTGGAGAGCCGCTGCTACAGCTTCGTGGACGCGCGCCGGGCGATGCACATCGCCAGCGAGCATGAATACGTGGCGGCCGAGAAGACCTACCTGCCGGTGCACGGGGCCGGCGGTTCGTCCGATGCGCCCAGCGAGGCCGAGGGCGAAGAGGCGCGCGACTGGGCGCGCAGGGCCTGGGACGAGATGCTGGCTTAGCTACACGCGATCGCGCCCGCGCTCACCAGCTCATGGAACAGCCCGGTCAGCGCCTTGCCGCTCATCGTGTACGGATCCAGCTTGGCCGACTCCGAATACTTCAAGAGCAGCGCCCGGTTCATCCGCGAGAACTGCACCTGGCCCATCGCCCAGCCGGAGAACTCGCGCTCGGCGATCTCCTCGTAGGCCAGCAGGATCACGTCCTTGTGGCGCGGGTCGTCGATGATGGCCTTGTAGCGGGCGTTGACGGCGCCGCGGCCGCCTTCCAGCAGCTGGATGAACACACCCTCGTTGAAGCACAGCAGGCCGGTGATGCCCTCGGCATGGTTGTGCTCGCGGGAGGACTTCAGGATCGCATTCAGCTCGGGCTCGCCCAGGGCGCTGGCGGCACGGCTGGCATAGACAAGGCGAACTAGCATTTGAGGGAACCCTCCGTCGAAATAAGGCGTTACTTGTTGCTCAGCAGGGACAGGAACTCGCGCCGCAGCGCCGGGTCCTTCAGGAAGGCGCCGCGCATCACGCTGTTGGTCATCTTCGTGCCCGTGTCCTTGACGCCGCGCCAGTGCATGCAGAAGTGGTCGGCCTCCATCACGATGCCCAGGCCGTCCGGCTGCACCCGCTCCTGCAATTCGTTGGCCAGCATGGTGACGGCCTCTTCCTGGATCTGCGGGCGGCTCATGATCCAGTCGCAGATGCGGGTGTACTTGGACAGGCCGATCAGGTTGGAATGCTCGTTGGGCATCAGGCCGATCCACACCCGCCCCATGATCGGGCACAGGTGGTGCGAGCAGGCGCTGCGCACCGTGATGGGGCCGACGATCATCAGCTCGTTGAGCCGCTCGACGTTGGGGAACTCGGTGACCGCCGGCGCCTTCTCGTAGCGGCCGCGGAAAACCTCGCGCACGAACATCTTGGCGACGCGCTTGGCGGTCTCCTGGGTGTTGTGGTCGCTCTCGGTGTCGATCACCAGCGCCTTCAGCACCTCCTGCATCTTCGCCTGCACCTCGGCCTGCAGCTCGTCGAGCTCGCCGTCCTCGATGAAGTCGGCGATGTTGTCGTTGGCGTGGTGGCGGCAGTCGGCGCTGACCAGGCGGTAGCGGATGCGTTCGGAGACGGGGATGGTGGACATCGGGCGGTTCTTTACGGTGCGGGTTTCCTCGGGTCGCATTGTGGCCTGTCTACACTGGCGGCGTGAATTCGCCCCGATCGTCCCCGCCTTCCGCCCCCCTTCACCAGCTGCTGCTGCAGGTGGCCGACACCGTCCAGTCCGTGCGCTCCGGCCGCTCGCTGACCGAACTGCTGGCCCGCTGCCCGGTCGAGCTGCGCGCCGGCACGCAGGCGCTGAGCTTCGCGGTGCTGCGCCGGCTGGGCGGGGCCGAGGCGGCGCGCGCCGTGCTGGCGCCCAAGGCGCCGCCGCCCAAGGTGGACGCGCTGCTGGTCAGTGCACTTGCGCTGTTATGGCCCGGCGAGGATGCCTATGCGCCGCACACGCTGGTGGACCAGGCGGTGGCCGCGGTGCGCAAGCGTGCGCCGGCCAGCGGCGGCTTCGTCAACGCCGTGCTGCGTCGCTTCCTGCGCGAGCGGGACGCGATCGTGGCCGCGGCCGAACGCGAGCCGCGCGGCGCCTGGAACCATCCGGACTGGTGGATCGAGCGGCTGAAGGCCGACTGGCCCGACCAGTGGCAGGACATCCTCAGGGCGAACAACGAGCATCCGCCGATGAGCCTGCGCGTCAACGCGCTGCACGGCACGGCCGAGGCCTATGCGCAGGAGCTGGCGGGGCAGGGCA
>NZ_LYVQ01000328.1 GCF_001984095.1 Pelomonas sp. KK5 | reverse complement strand
CGGCGAAGGATTGGCTGATCGGGACTTGAGGCTGGGTGGCGGGCTGCATGGCGTGATTTTGCTGCAACGCAGCATCACGCGCCTGCTGTAATCGGCAGTAACCCGATACCAGGAGCGGCCTTGTGCGGCCAGCGCCCCCGCCGCAAGATCACCAGCGGTGGTGGACCTGTCCGTAGGCGTACTGCTCGTAGATGGCGCGCACCGCGGCCAGTTCCCCGGCCGACAGCGCCGGCAGGTCGCCCGCCGCCATGTTCTCCTCGATCTGCACCGGCCGCTTGCCGCCGGGGATTGCGCAGGTGACGGCCGGGTTCGAGAGGATCCAGCGCAGCGCGAACTGCGCCAGCGTCTGCCCTGCCGGGACCAGTGGCTTCAGCGCCTCGACGGCCGCCAACCCGGTCTCGTAGTCCAGGCCGGAGAAGGTCTCGCCCTTGTCGAACCACTGGCCGTCGCGGTTGCCGGCACGGTGGTCGTCGGGCTCGAAGCTGCTCTGCTTGCTGAGCTTGCCCGACAGCAGGCCCGAGGACAGCGGCAAGCGCGCCAGGATCGCCACCTTGCGGCGCAGCGTCTCCTGGAACAGCAGCTCCTGCGGGCGCTGGCGGAAGATGTTGTAGATGATCTGCACCGACTGCACGTTCGGGTACTCGATCGCCTTCAGCGCCTCCTCGACCTTCTCGACGCTGACGCCGTAGTGGCGCAGCTTGCCGGCCTTGACCAGGTCGTCCATCACGCCGAACACCTCGGGCATGTAGAACACCTGGGTCGGCGGGCAGTGGAGCTGGATCAGGTCCAGCGTGTCGGTGCCGAGGTTCTTCAGGCTGCGCTCGACGAAGCCGGTCAGGGCCTCGCGGGTGAAGCCCGCGGCCACATGCGGGTCCACGCGCCGGCCCAGCTTGGTGGCGACGTAGAACTTGTCCGACGGGCGCTCCTGGCGCAGCCGCGCGATCAGGCGCTCGCTGCGGCCGTCGCCGTAGACGTCGGCCGTGTCGATGAAGTTGACGCCCATGTCCAGCGCCTTGTGCAGCGCGGCCATCGAGTCCTCGTCGTTGACGGTGCCCCAGGTGCCGCCGATGGCCCAGGCGCCGAAGCTGACGGAGGAGACCTGCCAGCCGGTACGGCCGAATTCGCGGTATTTCATGGTTCGATCAGTGATGGTTGCCGTTGCCGTTGTGGTGGCCGGGGTGTGCGGGCACGCTGTTTAGCAGCTTGTCGCAGTACGCGATGGCGATGGCGGACAGCAGGAAGGCCAGGTGGATCACCGTCTGCGCCACCAGCACGCGGTCCTGCAGGTTCGGCGCATTGATGAAGCTGCGCAGCAGGTGGATGGAGCTGATGCCGATGATGGCGGTACCCAGCTTGACCTTGAGCACCGAGGCGTTGACGTGGCCCAGCCATTCCGGCTCGTCCGGATGGCCGCGCAGGTGCATGCGGCTGACGAAGGTCTCGTAGCCGCCGACGATCACCATGATCAGCAGGTTGGAGATCATCACCACGTCGATCAGCGAGAGGACCGCCAGCATGATGATGCTCTCGGTCAGCTCGGGCTCGGCGCCGTCGGGGAACTTGTAGCCCATGCTGGTGGTCAGGGCCTCCAGCGCATGGTGGTCGCCCATCGCCGCCTCGATCAGGTGGAACAGCTCCACGCCGAAGTGGTAGACGTAGACGCACTGCGCCAGGATCAGGCCCAGGTACAGCGGCAGCTGCAGCCAGCGGCTGGCGAAGATCAGGGCGGGCAGCGGGCCGAGCTTGTGGTTGGGGTGGGGTGTGCTCATCGTGGGCGAGTTTGTAACTTGAATTCGTGTCAGTGCGATATCAGCGTTAGGTTGCGAGACTCAACTCGCCACCAGCCCGTTGCGGATCGCGTACACCGTCAGCTCGGAGTTGTTGGCCAGGCCCAGCTTTTCCAGCACCCGGGCGCGGTAGACGCTGACCGTCTTGGGGCTCAGCATCAGCTCCTCGGCGATGTCCGAGAGCCGCTTGCCGCTGGCGATCATCACCAAGGTCTGCAGCTCGCGGTCGGACAGCTTCTGGTGCGCCTGCTCGGTGACCGGGGCGGTGAGGCTCTCCACCAGCATCTGCGCGATCTCGGGCGTCACGTACTTGCGGCCCTGCGCCACCGTGCGCACCGCCTGCACCAGCACGGCCGGGTCGCCGCCCTTGTTGACGTAGCCGTAGGCGCCGGCGCGCAGCGCGCGGATCGCGTACTGGTCCTCCGGGTACATGGAGACGATCAGCGTGCGGATCGGCGCAGCCTCGTCCTTCAGCACATGCAGCACGTCCAGGCCCGAACGGCCGGGCATGTTGATGTCCAGCACCAGCACGTCGCAGGGGTTCTCGGGGCCCAGCTTGCGCAGCAGCTCGCGCAGCTCGGAATAGTCGCCGGCCTCGCCGACGACCTCGATGTCGGACGCATCGGACAGCGTGTCGCGGATGCCGCGGCGGATCAGCGCGTGGTCGTCACAAAGAATGACTCTGATGTTTTTCATTCAGTCCACATCGAGGGATCGTGCATCGCCGTGAACAGGCCCTCGAGGCCCAGGTCCTCTTCGCCCTTGGCCTCCAGGGGCACCGAAAGTATCAGGCTCACGCCCTTGCTGCTGCTGCTCAAATCCACCCATCCTCCCACTGTCGCGGCGCGTTCGTGCAGGCCCCGGATACCGAAGCTGCGCGCCTTGGCCAGCGCGCCCGGCGCGATGCCCTGCCCATTGTCACTGAGCTCCAGGGTCAGCACGCCGGAGTCGATCGAGAGCTCGATGTCCACCCGCGTCGCGCTGGCATGCTTGGAGACGTTGGTCAGCGCCTCCTGCGCCGTGCGGTAGGCCACCAGCGGCACGGCCGGCGGCAGGTTCATCTGCTCGTGGCTGGTGCGCACCGTCGTCACGATGCCGGTGCGCTTCTCGAAGCGGGCCGCCATCCACTGCACCGCCGCCACCAGGCCCTGCTCCAGGATGGCCGGCCGCAGGTTGTGCATGATGCGCTGGCTGGCCTCGATGGCCGAGCTGACCGTCTCCAGCGCCGCGGCGGTGCGCTGCTTGACGCCCTCGTCCAGCGCGTGGCGGGCGATCCAGGCCAGGTCGAACTTCAGCGCGGTCAGCGTGCCGCCGACGTCGTCGTGGATCTCGCGTGCGATCGCGGCGCGCTCCATCTCGATGCTGGTCTGCAGATGGCCGGCCAGCTCGTGCAACTGCTGCTTGGACTTGATCAGCTCGCGGTTGGCGTCCAGCCGCGCCCGCTCGGACTCGTGCGCCTCGATCGCGTGGATCAGCGCCGGCGCCAGGCGCGCCAGGTTGTTCTTCAGCAGGTAGTCGGAGGCGCCGGTGCGCATGGCGGCCACCGCCGTGTCCTCGCCGATCTCGCCGGAAACAAGGATGAAGGGCACCGGCTGCTGCCGCGCCTTCACCAGGTCCAGCACCACCATGCCGGAGAAGCCGGGCAGGTTGTAGTCGGAAATGACGGCGTCCCACTCTTCCAGCAGCGCCTGCTGGACGCCGGCCAGGGTATCCACCCGCAGCACCTCCGGCCGGATCTGGGCGCGGCGCAACTCGGCCAGGATCAATTGATGATCCAGTTCGGAATCCTCGACGTGGAGAATGCGCAGCGCTCGCTCGGCAGGGGCAGTGGACATGGCCCCGCAGTATGCCCTCCCCGCGGAAGCCCGAAATGCCTCGCGTCAGCGGCCGAATATGCGTCGAGATTGGGAATTAGGATAAATAGGCACGCACTGTGTGAAATGTGTTGTCGACAGGCGGCCCGGAATTGCCGAAGATGCCGAGTTGTAAATAGGCCCCACATCGCACCAGGTTTTTTGTCAAGACCACGACCATGGGAACCCGGCGCAACACGATTCCGACAAGAGGGTGAGCGGGAAATGCAGACAGACGAGACGACGCCAGAGCCGGACGACGACGACGAGCCGGGCATGATGCCGCTGCTGGCGGCGGCGGAGCTGCAGGACCACCTGATGACCGTCTCCAACGACCTGGAGCGGCTGCAACGCCTGCTGGACGACGCCGGCGAGGCGCTCTCCATGCACTTCTACAGCGCCGCGGGCGTCGTGCAGAACCTGCTGCGCCGCGCCGACGACCTGCCCCCGGGCTGCGCCGAGGCGCTGCGCCAGGTCGGCGAGGACATCGCTGGCGCCGTCACCGCCATGCAGTTCCAGGACATGTCCACCCAGCTGATCGCCCACACCAGCCAGCGCCTGCGCAACTGCCAGGACCAGCTGGCCCGCGACACCTTCGGCGACGACGAGGACGGCGCCGCCGTCGTCGAGATCGCCCCGCTGCGGCCCAATCCCGTCACGCAGGACGAGATGGACGCCGGCTCGATCGAGCTGTTCTGACGGCCAGAGATTCAAGAAAACACCCGATCTACCGAACTAGCACCTGATACCCGGAGAAAACAAAATGCACTCAATCCTTGCCGTGGACGATTCGGCCTCGATGCGCCAGATGGTGTCCTTCACGCTGAAGAATGCCGGTTTCAACGTGGTGGAAGCGGTGGATGGGCAGGATGCCTGGGAAAAGTCCAGCAGTCGCGACTTCGACCTGGTGCTGACCGACCAGAACATGCCCCGCATGGACGGCATCAGCCTCACCAAGAAGCTGCGCGACAACCCGAAGTTCAAGACCACGCCGATCCTGATCCTGACCACCGAGTCCAGCGACCAGATGAAGCAGGCCGGCCGCGCCGCCGGCGCCACCGGCTGGCTGGTGAAGCCATTCGACCCGGCCAAGCTGATCGAAGTGATCGGCAAGGTCATCCGCTGAAGTAACCGACCAGCTAGACGGAGTTCAAAAGCATGGGAGAAATGACGTCCGAAGGCGCGAGCCTGAGTGCCGGCATCGATCTGAGCCAGTTCTACCAGGTCTTCTTCGAGGAAGCCGGCGAGAACCTGGACAGCATGGAGCAGTTGCTCCTCAACCTCAACGTCGAGACCGCCGACGACGAGGAGCTCAACGCGATCTTCCGCTGCGCGCACTCGATCAAGGGTGGCGCCGCCACCTTCGGCTTCGGCGACGTGGCCGAGCTGACCCACATCATGGAGACGCTGCTGGACAAGCTGCGCCGCCACGAGCTCCAGCCCACCTCCGCGATGGTGGACGTGCTGCTGCAGTCCGGCGACGCGCTGCGCTCGCTGCTGGCGCGCCACCAGGGCTCGTCGGGCGAGGTGGTCGACGCCACCGACCTGATCGCCACGATCGGCGCCTTCGTCAA
>NZ_LYVQ01000327.1 GCF_001984095.1 Pelomonas sp. KK5 | reverse complement strand
GCCATACCCGGGCGGCGGCATCAGTTGGCCGCCCGCCGCCAGCGCGACGGCCGCAGTCTTACTTGGAGACGACGGCGTAGGTGCCCTTCAGCGCGAGGCCGGTGACGAAGGTGCCGTCATGGCACTCGATGGTGGTGTCGCTGCGGGTCTCGTTCTTCTTGTAGTAGCTGACGATGTCGATCACGGCATTGGCCCCCTGGCTCTTGGCCTTGTTGTGGAAGGCCTTCAAGGCCGACAGCGCGGCCCACTTGCAGGCTTGGTCCGCACTCTTGTTGAAGGCGTTGGTCTTGGGGTTGGACACGTCCTCGCCCATGCGCTTGACGACCTTGGGCGTGGCGGCTCCGGCCAGGTGGAAGCTGACGCCCTCCAGGTCGGTCTGGGCCTCGGGCATGGCCAGCACGTCGGCCAGCGGAATGTTGACGATCGTGTCGCGCGCATGCGCCAGCGGGGCCAGTGCCATCAGGGCCAGTGCGGCCAGCAGGTGCTTCTTGGTCTTCATCTTCAGTGCTCCCGTCATGGAATCGAGGAAATGGGATGCCGCACGATAGACGAACTCCGCCGGCCTATCGATGGCAGCTTTCACAGGCACGCGCGGCAGAGTTCCGTCGTCACTGCTTGGTGGAGGCTGGCCGGTCCGGCGCCTGGTTGCTGGCGATGACTTCCGCCGTAGTGCGGCCGCCCAGGGCGGCGCAGTCGAGCGGTTGGCTGCCGGTCCACCGGATCGCCGTGCCAGTCGCCACCGGGCGCACGAGGCGCCAAGGGAAGAAGCCGAAGCGCTGGGCGCCGTTGTAGTCGAAGATCGCATCACCGCCCGCCGACTTTGCCTTGGACGCAAGCTCGGGCAGCACCTGGACCACGGAGCCATACGTCTGGCGGGCAGCCTTCAGCTTGCGCAGTACTTGGTAATTGCCGTCCTGCCCTGCGGGCCGACCGGGGATCAGGCACATGTCGCGTTCAGCGGCCGGCGCGGCGGCCAGGGCCGCGTTGGCTTCGGCCTGCGCCGTGGCCAGGGCCTGAGCCTCTTCGGCCGTCGGGCCCTTCTCGCCGTTCGCCGTGGCGGCCGGCGGCGGAGCCGCCGAATCGGTGTCGGCGGCGGACGCGAAGCCCGCGAGGAAAAGCAGCGATGCGGCGAGCAGGCCGGCGGTTTGGGTCTTCATCCTTGGTGCACTTTCAGCTAACGATCAGACACGACGGAAGATCAACGAAGTATTGATCCCGCCAAACGCAAAGTTGTTGCTCATCACCACGCCGGTCTGCAGTTCCCGGCCGCCAATACCGCGGATGTAGTCGATGTCGCCGCAGCGGGGATCGACGGTCTCCAGGTTCAGCGTCGGCGCGAACCAGCCGGTGTTCATCATCTCGATGCTCATCCAGGCCTCCAGCGCGCCGCAGGCGCCCAGCGTGTGGCCCATGTAGCTCTTCAGCGAGGAGATCGCCACGCGCGGGCCGAAGACCTCGTGGGTGGCCTGGCTCTCGGCCACGTCGCCATGCTCGGTGGCGGTGCCATGCGCGTTGACGTAGGCGATCTCGCTGGCCGGCAGGCCGGCGTCCTTCAGGGCCAGCCGCATCGCCTGGGCCATCGTCGGGGCGTTGGGCTGGGTGACGTGGCAGCCATCGCTGTTGGTGCCGTAGCCGATCAGCTCGGCGAGGATGGTGGCGCCGCGGGCCTTCGCATGCTCGTATTCCTCGAGCACGAAGGTGCAGGCGCCCTCGCCCAGCACCAGGCCGTCGCGGGCCGCGTCGAAGGGGCGCGGGGTCAGCTCGGGCGAAGCGTTATGTTTGACGCTGGTGGCGAACAGGGTGTCGAACACCGCCGCCTGCGTGGCGTCCAGTTCCTCAGCGCCGCCGGCCAGCATCGCCACCTGGCGGCCGTCGCGGATGGCCTCGTAGGCATAGCCCAGGCCCTGGCTGCCCGAGGTGCAGGCGCTGCTGGTGGTGATGACCCGCCCGGTCAGGCCGAAGTGCACGCCGACGTTGACCGCCGCGGTGTGCGACATCATCTTGATATAGGTCGTGGCGTTGATGCCCTCGGTGCTCTTCTCGTTGAGCATGCGGCCGAAGTCGCCGATGGACTTGGGCGTGCCGGACGAGGACCCGTAGGAGATGCCGACCTCGCCGCTCTTCAGCAGCGGGTCGTCCAGCAGGCCGGCCTGCGTGAGCGCCATCTCGCTGGCGCGCACCGCCATCAGCGCGACGCGGCCCATGCTGCGCGTGGCCTTGCGGTTGTAGCGCTTCGCGTCCAGCTCGAAGGGCGCGGCGGGCACGCCGACGCGGGTGTTCAGGCCCTCGTACTGGTCCCACTCGGCGATGTGCTGCACCGCGTTGCGGCCCGAGCGCAGGTGGGCGAGCACGGCGGCCCAGTCATGTCCGAGGGGGCTGATGGCGCCGATGCCCGTCACCACCACCCGCTTTGCACTGCCGCCGCCACTCATCCGACCATTCCCCCGTTCACCGAAATCACCTGCCGCGTGATGTACGCGGCGTCCTCGCTCATCAGGAAGGCGACCGTGGCCGCCACCTCTTCCACCTTGCCGACCCGCTTGGCGGGGATCAGCTTCAGCGCCTCTTCCAGCACCTGCGCGTCGACCATCTCGGTATCGATCAGGCCCGGCGCGACGCAGTTCACCGTGATGCCGCGGCCCGCCAGCTCCACCGCCAGTGCCTTGGTGGCGCCGATGATGCCGGCCTTCGCGGCACTGTAGTTGACCTGACCCCGGTTGCCCATCAGGCCCGACACCGAGGACAGCGTGACGATGCGCCCCGGCTGGCGCCGCCGCACCAGCGGCATCGTCAGCGGCTGCAGCACGTTGTAGAAGGCGTCGAGGTTGGTGTGGATGACCTGGTCCCAGTCCTCGCCGGACAGGGCCGGGAAGGCGCCGTCGCGCGCGATGCCGGCATTGCAGACGACGCCGTAGTAGCAGCCGTGGGCCTCGACGTCGGCCTCCAGCGCCGCGGCGCAGGCCGCGCGGTCGGCCACGTCGAACTGCAGCACCCGCGCGCCGCGGCCCAGCGCCGCGATCTCGGCGGCGGCTGCATCGGCCTGCTCGCGCTGGCTGCGGCAATGCAGCACGATGTCGTAGCCCTCGCGTGCCAGGCGCAGGGCGATGGCCCGCCCGATGCCGCGGCTGGAGCCGGTCACGAGAACGGTCTTGCTCTCACTCATTGGTTTTACTCTCACCTGTCAGGAACGCCACCGGATCCTCGGGGCCGAAGACGGTCAGCTGGGCCGTGGCCACGCAGTCCTCGCCGATCTCGATGCGGCAGTCGAATTGTCCCAGGCCGTTGTCCGCCTGGAACTCGCGCCTGACGCTGACGCTCAGCTTCTCGCCGGCGCGGAAGGCACTGCGGCTGCAGCGGTAGCGGCGGCTGCCGAGCAGGAAGCCGATGCGCGGCTCGCCGCCCTGCGCGCCGGCCCAGGCGGCCACGGCCTGCGCCATGTACTCGATGCCGACCCAGCCGCCGATGCCGACACCCTCGTGGAAGAACAGGTCGCCTTCCGAGACGGTCAGCTCGGCGCGCAGGCTCTCCGCATCGCAGTCGAGCACGGTCTGCAGCAGGCTCATGCGGCCGGCATGGGGCACCAGCGAGGCGATCGGATTCATGGCGAGGCAGTCAGGACGAGCGCGGCATTGCTGCCGCCAAAGGCGAAGGAGTTGCTGAGCACCGCGCGCAGCGGCCGGCCCAGGCGCTGGCCGGGCTGCACCAGGTTCAGCGCGGGGATGCCGGCGTCGCGCTGGCCGTCCCACCAGTGGGGCGGCAGGGCACCGTCGGGATTGTCCGTGAGCGCCAGCCAGGCGATGGCCGCCTCCAGCGCGCCGGCAGCGCCCAGCGTGTGGCCGGTCAGCGGCTTGGTGGAGCTGCAGGGCAGCGCCGGGCCGAACAGCTCGTGCACGGCGCGGCTTTCCATCGCGTCGTTGTGCGGCGTGGCGGTGCCGTGCAGGTTCAGGTAGTCGATGTCGGCCGGCGCGAGGCCGGCGCGCTGCAGCGCCTCGCGCATCGCGGCCAGCGCGCCGGCGCCGTTCGGCTCGGGGGCGGAGATGTGGTGGGCGTCGGAGCTCTCGCCCCAGCCGGTAAGCTGCACCGGGCCGCTCTCGCGCGTCATCAGGAACAGCGCGGCGCCCTCGCCGATGTTGATGCCGCAACGGGTGCTGCTCATCGGGTTGCAGCGCGCTTCGCTGACCGACTCCAGCGCCGCGAAGCCGGCCACGGTGAAGGCGCACAGCGAATCGGCGCCGCCGCACAGCACCGCATCGCACTGGCCGGCGGCAAGCAGCCGCGCGGCGCTGGCCAGGGCCTTGGCGCTGGAGGAGCAGGCGGTGGAGATCACATAGGCCGGGCCTTCGAGGCCCAGCACCTCGGCCAGCATCAGCGCGGGCGAGCCGATCTCCTGCTGGCGCGGGTCGAAATGCGCGGGCAAGGCGCCCTCGCGAGCCTGGGCGGCGAAGGCCTGCTCGCTCTCGCCGATGCCGGAGGTGCTGGTGCCCAGGATCACCGCGATGCGCGCACGGCCGTAGCGCTCGACGGCTTCGTCCACCTGCGGCCGGATCTGCACCAGCGCGGCCAGCAGCAGCGCGTTGTTGCGGCTGCGCCGGTGGGCGGGCAAGGCGTCGAGGGCGGGCAGGCTCGCGGTGACCGAGCCGAGGTGCAGGGTGCGGCCCGGCAGCAGGTCATCCCGCGGGGCCACGCCGCCGGGCGCATCGGCGCGCTGCAGGGCGGCGCGCACGGCGCCCTGTCCTTCGCCCAGCGCGCAGACCAGGCCCAGCGCATTCAGGTAGCTGCTCATGGTGATGTCGTGACGGGGGTCGATTCGATGCTGAGCCGGTAGTGCTCAAGCCGATTGTCGATCTCCGCGCGGCCCTGCCAGCGGGGCTGGCCGGTGTAGTCGATCTGCATCTGGACGATGTCGCCCATCCGGATGACCCGGCGCTGGCCCTGCTCGTCCACGGACCAGCCGGCCGGCAGCGCCGTTGCAAGGGCCTCGCGCGGCCAGTAGGCCAGCTGGATGTCGCGCAGCACGCGGGCGCCGTCCACCTCGGCCGGCAGCATCAGGTGGCGCTGCTGCTGCAGCTCGCGGCCGTCCCAGCGCAGCATCAGCACCCGCTGGTTCAGCGCGAAGGCGGCCAGGCGCAGCTCGGTGTCATCCACCTCCAGCTGCACATCCAGGCTCCGCTCGGTCGGCGGGGCGCCGGCGGGCAGCTCGCGCACGGTGAGTCGCTGGG
>NZ_LYVQ01000326.1 GCF_001984095.1 Pelomonas sp. KK5 | reverse complement strand
CTTCCAGGCGCACCTTCTGCGAGGCCGAGGGACTGCGGCCCTTCAGTGCGTCGGCGAACACGTCCAGCTGCTTCTTCAGCGAGTCAGGCAGTTCGGCCGAGCCGGCCTTGAAGGTGGCAGCCGGCAGCGAATAGCGCTGTGCCGGCTTGAAGCCCATGCACTTGAAGCCGGCAGCCTTCAGCTGCTCGCATTCGTCATCCGGGAACAGGCCGTCCTGGATGTCCTTGGCGGTGGGCGTGGCGGTGCTCAGGTCGACGGTATCGTCGGCGGCCAGGGCCGGAAAGGCCGTGGCCGACAGGCAGGCAGTCAGCAGCAGCGTCGCCAGCGTCGTCATCGGGTTCGGATTGCGTTTCATGGTGATTCCCCTCGTATCGATCGGTGATCCGTCGAGGCCGGTGGCGGGTATCGTCCTCGCCCCGCCTCCTCGCTAACTTTCAAGTTCAGCGCACAGTCCGAATATTAGGCGACGTGCGTGAGGGAATTACACGTGGATACGGGTTAGTCCTCTCCTTTACGGGTGCCGCACCCTCTTTCTGCGGGTGAATATTGCTGTTATGTGCGTAACAAACGGTGAATCAGCTCCGGTGTGGAGCCCGCTGCGTACTTTTTCATCAGCCGGGCGCGGTACACGTCGACCGTCCGCGGGCTGATCGCCAGCCGCCGGCCGATCAGCTTGCTGGTCAGGCCCTCGATCAGCAGGGCGGCGATCTCGCGCTCGCGCGGGGTGAGGTCGGCGGTCAGCTGCCGGCGCGCCGACAGGTCCTCGAAGCTCCAGATGCCCTCGGCATGCGGGTCGCCCGGGTCCAGCGCGCGGCCGGCGACGTGGCACCAGAAGTGCTCTCCCGAGCCCAGTCGCCGCATCACCCGGTCGTCCGCGTAGTAGCCCTGGGCGTCCAGCGCGGCGACGATGCGCGCCCCGGTGCGCTCGAACTCGGCCGGGCTCGGGTACATCACCTCGAAGCTCTGGCCGATCAGCTGTTCGCGCTGCGCACCGAACATCGCCAGCACCTGGCGGTTGCAGTCGACGATCAGCCGCTGGGCCGAGATGACCAGGCCGATCGGGGCCATCTCGAAGGCCGTGCGGTGGTCGATGCTCACAGCAGGGCGTAGGTCGTCGTGGCCTGCACAGCTAACTTGTTATCTGCACTTACGATGTCGATGCTGCCGAAGGCCAGCGACTTGCCGCTGCGCAGCACTTTGGCGATCACCGTGCAATGGTCGCCGCCGATTGGCCGCAGGAAGCTGGTCTGCAGCTGCACCGTGGTCATCGGGCGGAACTCGCCCAGCTCGGTCATCATCGCAAGCACCATCGCCGTGTCGGCCGCGGCCATCGCGGCCTGGCCGCACATGACGCCGCCGACGTGGACATAGGCCGGCTTCACCGGCATGCGCAGCGTGACGCTGCCCTTGGCGGCGTCGATCACCTCGAAATCCATCGCCGCGATCCAGGGCGCGAAGATGGCGGGAATGGCTTGTTGCAGGGCGCTTGCATCCATGGGTCTCCTCGTCTTTTTAAGCGATTCTACGTAACGACTACGTAATCCCTTACGTAGCAGAATCACCCATCGTTTTTGACAACGGAGACAAGCACGATGAACAAGGTCTACCCGAGTGCCGCCGAGGCGCTCAAGGGCATCGTCGCCGACGGGCAACTGCTCGCGGTCGGCGGTTTCGGCCTCTGCGGCATTCCCGAGGCGCTGATCGCCGCGCTGCGCGATTCCGGCGCGAAGAACCTGACGGCGATCTCGAACAACGCCGGCGTCGACGACTTCGGCTTGGGCCTGCTGCTGCAGACCCGCCAGATCAAGAAGATGATCTCCAGCTATGTGGGCGAGAACAAGGAGTTCGAGCGCCAGTACCTCGCCGGCGAGCTGGAGCTGGAGTTCACGCCCCAGGGCACGCTGGCCGAGAAGCTGCGCGCCGGCGGCGCCGGCATCCCGGCCTTCTTCACCAAGACCGGCGTCGGCACGATCGTGGCCGATGGCAAGGAGCTGCGCGAGTTCGACGGTGAGACCTATGTGATGGAGCGCGCCCTGGTGCCCGATGTGGCCCTGGTCAAGGCGCACAAGGCCGACAAGAGCGGCAACCTCGTCTTCCGCCGCACCGCGCGCAACTTCAACCCCGCGGCGGCGATGGCCGGCAAGGTGACGATCGTCGAGGTGGAGGAACTGGTCGAGACCGGCGACATCGATCCGGACGACGTCCACCTCGCGGGCATCTACGTGCACCGCATCGTCGTCAACGCCACGCCCGAGAAGCGCATCGAGAAGCGCACGCTGTCGGAAAAGAAGGGAGCCTGATCATGCCTTGGACCCAAGACCAGATGGCCGCGCGCGCGGCGCAAGAGCTGCAGGACGGCTTCTACGTGAACCTCGGCATTGGCATCCCGACGCTGGTGGCCAACTTCGTGCCGGCCGACAAGGAAGTCTGGCTGCAGAGCGAGAACGGCATGCTGGGCATCGGCCCCTTCCCGACCGAAGACGAGGTCGACGCCGACCTGATCAACGCCGGCAAGCAGACGGTGACGACGATCAAGGGCTCGTCGATCTTCGGCAGCCACGAGAGCTTCGCGATGATCCGCGGCGGCAAGATCAACCTGTCCATCCTCGGCGCCATGCAGGTCAGCGGCAAGGGCGACCTGGCCAACTGGATGATCCCCGGCAAGATGGTCAAGGGCATGGGCGGGGCGATGGACCTGGTGGCCGGCGTCAAGCGGGTGATCGTGCTGATGGAGCACGTGGCCCGCAAGAAGGACGGCACCGAGGACCTGAAGATCCTGCCGCAGTGCACCCTGCCGCTGACCGGCCTGGGCGTGGTCAACCGCATCATCACCGACCTGGCCGTGATGGACGTGACGCCGGAAGGCCTGAAGCTCGTGGAACTCGCCGAAGGCGTCAGCCGCGAGCAGGTGCAGGCCAAGACCGGCGTGCCGCTGATTTAAGTAGTTAGTAGCAGCACCTTGCCGACCGTCGCACGCGTCTCCAGCAGCGCGTGCGCGGCGGCACCTTCCGCGAGCGGGAAGCGCGCGGCGACGGGCACCTGCAGGGATCCTGCCGCGATCAGCGCGAACAGTTCGCCCGCCCGGCGGCGCCGCTCCTCGGCGCTGGTCAGCACGTTCCACAGGTCGCCGCCGACCAGCCGGGTGGAGCCGTCCATCAGCAGGCGCGGGTCGACCGCCGGCGGCTGACCGGCCGCCATGCCGTAGAACACCACCGTGCCGCCGATGCGCACCTGCTTCAGCGAATCGAGCACCGTGGTGCCGGTCGAGTCGTAGACCACGTCGAAATTGCTGCCCGCCGGCGGCATGATCGTCAGCGCCTCGAAGCCCTGGGCGCGCAGGTGCGCGGCCTTGGCCTCGCTGGACACGAAGCCCACCATCGTCGCGCCGCGCGCGCGGCCCCACTGCATCAGCAGCCCGCCGACGCCGCCGGCCGCCGCATGCACGAGCGCCCGGTCGCCGCGGCCCAGCGTGTAGCTGTCGTTGGCCAGGAACTGTGCGGTCAGGCCCTGCAGCAGCGAGGCTGCCGCGGTGTCGGCGTCGATGGCGTCGGGCAGCGGGATCAGCCGTTCGACGTCGACGGCCACGAGCTCCGCATTGGCAAACGGCGCATCGGCAAAGCCGACCCGGTCGCCCGGTGCGAAGCCGCTGCCCGCCGGGGCCGAGACGATCACGCCGGCGCCCTCGTAGCCCGCCACGTAGGGCGGGGCGCCGCGCAGGTGGTAGCGCCCCTGGCGGCGGTAGACGTCGGCGAAGTTCAGGCCGATGGCCGAGAGGCGCACCAGGGCCTGGTCATGGCCCGGCTGGGGATCGGGCAGCTCGATGTAGCGAAGGACTTCGGGGCCGCCGAATGAGGAAAAGGTGAGGGCATGCATGGGCCGGACTGTAGGTCCTCCCGACCCTGCCGGCCCTCAGACCACCGGGCCGCTGATCTGCTGGGCCTTCTTGATCTTGTCGATCAGGCCGGCCTTGAAGCTGTCGAGCGCGCTCTGCAGGGCGGCCTGAGCGCCGGTGACCCATTCGTCCTTGAGGTCCAGCTCGACGCGGGCGGCTTCCCACTTGCTGTCCTTGGCCAGCACGCCGGCGAACAGGTAGACGTGCGGATAGTCGGCGGCACGGGCCGTGGCCTCCAGCGTGGCGTGGAGCTGCTTCCAGCCGTCCACCTTCAGCAGCTTCTGCAGGCAGGCCTCGGGGGAACTGCCGGTCAGCGAAACCTTGCCGTCGGCATCGGCGGTCCAGGAGTCCACGCTCATCGTGATGTGGATCTTGGAGCCGCGGTAGGCGCCGGCCGGCGTCAGCTTGTAGGTGGCGCCGGAGCCCAGCTCCAGGTAGCTCTTCCAGCGCGCGATGCTGGGCAGGTCCTGGTGATCGAAGGCGTCCTCCAGTGCCTGGCGCACCTCGGCCACGGTGGAGCCGTCCTTGATGCCGTCCTGGATGGCCTTGTCCCGGGCCTTGAGCTTGAGCTTGGCGAAGGCGGCCTCCTGGCCCAGCGCCTTGATGCCCGATTCGCGGATCTGCACCTGGGCCGCCGTCACGCAGTCGTCCTTGAAGGTCTGGCGCGCCGCGGCGTTGAACTTGGCCCAGCCGGCCTTGGCATGCGTGGCCTTGAAGGCCTTGAGCAAGGTGGGCAG
The DNA here is from genome assembly GCF_001984095.1 of Pelomonas sp. KK5. Lineage (GTDB taxonomy): Bacteria > Pseudomonadota > Gammaproteobacteria > Burkholderiales > Burkholderiaceae_C > KK5. Next base: position 681 of record NZ_LYVQ01000326.1, on the reverse strand, counting down.
CATCATGTTGGCGGTGTTCACGCCCTTGGGCAGGGCCTTGGTCACCTCCTCGGTGAAGCTCGCGAACTCGGCCTCGAAGTGCTTGTTGCGCTCGGCTTCCAGCGTGCCTTCCAGCGCGTTGGCGTCATCTACCGCTTCCTTGAAATCCTTGCACAGGCGATCGAGCTTGGACGGATTCGTGTTCAGGCTGCCCCGCTTGGCTTCCTTCTCCAGGTCCTTCAGTTCGGCGGCGCGGCCGGTCGCCTTGCGGCGCAGCTTGTCAACGCCGGCGGTGATGGTGTCCAGCTTGGCCTTTTCCAGCTCGTCCAGGCAGTCGACGATGGCCTTCTGCGCCGCCGCCATGTCCTTGACCAGATCGGCCAGTTCCTTCTCCTTGCTCTTGTCCGGCTTGGACGGCATCTTGCCGTCGAATTTCTTGATGCTCATCGAGCGTTCCCCCTGTTGTGGCGGGGAGTGTCACCGATCCGTCGAATCTTGGCGTTACGTTTGCTTGCAGCGTCTGAAATCCGCAGCGACATCGGCCGATCGGCCGATGGCCGGCCCGTTCAAACTCCCGGCTGCAGTAAAGAGGTCGGTCATGAAGACGATGGAGATGGCGCCCGCACCGCGGGCCCAAGAGGAGGGCGAGGGCGGTCTGGCGCTGGCCGCGGCGGCGAGCGCCCTGCTGGCGGCCTGTGGCGG
>NZ_LYVQ01000325.1 GCF_001984095.1 Pelomonas sp. KK5 | reverse complement strand
GGTCTCGACCAGGTCGTAGAGGCCGAGTCCCGCCTGTTCGGCGGCGCGACCCAGCGCGTCGAAGGCATCGGCCCGCGGGCCGGCTGCGGAGGGCGCTTCAAGCAGCCAGACGCCGCCTGCGGTGGTATCGGCGTTCGGATCGGCCAGCTGTCTCAGGTAGTCCTCGTGGAGCCGCTCCAGCAGGTCAAGGGCGGGATCGCCGGCCTGGCTCGATGCGGGTCGAGCCTGGACAGACTCCGGCGCCCCCCGTGCGACCTGTTCGAGCGTCGATTCCGGTGCTCCCGGCAGCGCGAACCGTCGAGCCAGCGCGGCCAGTTCCTCGTCATGCGACCCCTCGTCCGGTTCATCATTCATGCGGCAGCTCCCCAGAGTTCAGGCCAGGCCCCGGCCACGCGCAGCAGGACGCCGCTCGCGTCGCTCTGCCAGAAGACGGTTGCGGGCGCGGCCGGCAGCGCGGCCTTGCTCGGCACGGCGATGTAGCGGAGCTCCATGGCGTCGGCCATCAACTGGCCGGCACCCAGTGACTCGACCAGGCGGTACCCAGCCGCTTCGGCGATGGGGCGCGGCAGGTCGCCCAGCAGGGCGTGGGAGAAGCCTGGCTGCTGCAGGCGGTCGAGCGCCTGCACGGCCCGGTCGAGGGCTTCGATCGATTCGGAGTGGGCTTGCCAGCGGGCGAGTACACGGGCCAGCCAATACAGCAGCTCGTCCGGCGAGCCGCAGGCCGCGGGCAGGCGCCGCTGCAGCCAGCGGCGCGTGGCGGGCTGGAACAGCACCAGGGGATGGGGCCGGCCGATGCGATCCTGCGAGGGCACGACGGCGCCGCGCAGGTGGCGGCCCGGCCCGGCGCCCATCACGAACAGCACCGGCGTCATGCTGAGGTCGGGTGCGCGGTCGGCATCGTGGTTCAGCGCCAGCCAGCCGCGCTGGCGCGTCCGGGGCTGCGGGCGGGTCGGCGGCTGCCATTGCTCGGCGACCCAGCGCTGCAGCAGCGCCACGTCGGACGGCGAGGCGCGACGGCTGACGTAGTCGGCCTGCCCGGGCAGCTTGCCCCAGAGGGCCAGCGGGCCGGCGAGGCGCCATCGCACCAGGCGTTGCTCCAGCTCGGCGAGGGGGCGCATCGCTTCACGCCCCCGGGCACTTGAAATTGCGCAGCAGCGTGGCGGCCAGCGGATTGATGCCGCTGGTGCTGAGGTCCAGCAGCACCTTGCGGCCGTCGAAGTCCAGTTCCAGGCCGAGCCGCCCGCTGCTGCTGCCGGGCAGCATGGTGGCGTGTTCCAGCAGGCGCAGCGGAGCCCAGGGGCCGCGCAGCTGGAGCTGGGCCGTTTCCGGCCGCAGGCGCGGCTGCACGGAGACGTCCAGACCGAGGCCCCCGCGCGGGCCGGGCCAGCTGCTGCTCCAGTCCTGTACCGGGCCGTGGGCATAGCGCAGCACTTGGCCGTCGAAGTCGAGGACCAGCTCGGTGATCGTCGGGTCCAGGCGCTCGACGCGCAGGCTCTGCTTCCAGCCCAGGCGCTTGAAGGCGCCGTCGCGCAGATAGGCCTGTCGGATGTCCTGGATCTGGCCGAACGCCTCGGGCGACGGGCCCTGCGCGGCCAGCATCTGCAGCAGTTCCCCGAGCAGCGTGGGACCGGTCTGGGCGGGCATGAGCGGCTTGCCCTCGGCCAGGCCTTCGGTACCGCCGAGCGTGTTGGCGCTTTCGGGTGACTTGTAGCGCCAGGGGCGGGCAGAGGTGTCGACCAGAGGCTGCAGGTATTTGCTGAAGTAGGTCTCGGCGGTGCCGCCGGCGGCGAAGAAGGCGTTGAAGTCGTCCGCCGCCACCTCCTCGCTCGCGCCGGCCGCGAAGGGGTAGCGGCCGGCGATCTGGCGGCGGCAGGGCTCGGCGACCATCATGGCCAGCAGGCCCTGCAGGCGATCGAGCTGGGCGCGGGCCTGGCCGCGCAGGATGCCCTGGGCGCCGCGCGCGATCTTGCCGCTGCCCATGCTGGAGACGTCCAGCAGCACCTTGTGCAGCGGCGCCGGCATCTCCTCGGCAATGATGCGGATCTTGCTGGCGCTGTCGAGGTTGGGCGGTGGCAGCGCGCCGCTCTCGATGGCGGTCTGGGCGACGACCAGGGTGGTGTAGTACTCGTTGAGCGCGCCGGCCACGGCGCCGATGCGCGGGGCGGCGGTCGCGCCCGTGTCGGCCTGGCCGGTGACGACTTCGCGCAGCGCGGCGAAGCGGTCGTCCACGGTGCTGCGCTCCAGGCGCTGCTCGGGCCGCAGGCCGAGGCTTCGACCGAGCTCGGCGCTCTTGCCGTCGACGGCCTGGGCGGCCTTCTCGAAGACGCTCTTGTCGCCCGGGTTCTCGTCCTGGAGCTGCAGCGGGCGCGACAGCGTGGTCTCGACCGCGGCTTGTCGGGCCAGGCGCTGCAGCGGCGAGTCGGCGGCGGCGAGCTGGCGCACGAGGCCGATCTCGAAGCCGATGTTGTCGCTCTCGGCCGCGTTGCGCAGGCGCACGTCGGCGAGGAAGGCATCCCAGCGCCTGGCGTACTCCTGCAGGTACTGGCGGCGCACGTCTTCGACCAGGCCGGAGAGACGTTCGGGAGCGGCGCCGGCGGCGCTGTCGCTGCGGCCCATCACCCAGGCATCGTCGTCCACCGCGGCCGCGACCAGCTCGCGCAGCCGCTTGGCGAAGAGCTGGTGGTAGCCGGCATAGGTGAACAGGCCCGGCACGCCTTCTTCCATAGACTTGCCGGAGTCGCGCCGGAAGCTGGCGCCCACCTGCGGCCCCAGCGCGCCTACCAGGCTGAATTCGCGCGGCGCCGCTTCCTGCACCGTGCGCTTGGCGCGCTCATAGAGTCGCTCGCTGGTGCCGCGGTTGCCGAGGAACTCGCGGGCCTGCTTGATCAGGGCGGCATCGGCCGTCTGGGAGGCCTGCACCACGCGCTCGCCGGAAAAGAGCTGCTGCAGATGGTCCAGCATGGCGGCGCTGTTGCCGAAGCTCTGGGACAGCGGACGCGCGTTGTTGCCGCCGCCGCCGCCGCCACCACCGGCATCGCTGCGCTGCCAGTCGGCCACCACCCAGGCGCGCAGCTGCGCGGAAGCCGTCCTGTCGGCCTGGAAGCGGGCCGGGTCATGCAGCAGCAGGTAGCTGCGCAAGGTGTCGTAGGCGGCCACCTCGTCACCGTCGGCGATGGACTGCTGGAGCCGGTACTCCAGGCGGCGCAGCAGCACCGGCAGCACCATGCGGTCCTGCAGGTGGAAGCACAGCAGGCTGGCCTGCTCGACGACAGGCGGCGGGCTGTAGAGGCCGTACTGCCAGGCCAGCGGGGGCTGCGCCGGATCCAGGCCGACCTGCTGGGCCAGCTGGTGGGCCTCGGTCAGCAGGCCGGCGATGCGCTCGGGATGCTGGGCGACATCGGCGGCCTTGACCTTCTGCTGGAGCAGGGCGGTGCGCTCGCTTACCTCGTCCAGGTAGGCGCGGTTCTTGTCATGACTCAGCAGCAGCGCCCCGAGCAGCCACGTGCAGACCAGCACCACCAGCGCATGGCCCAGCAGGCGCAGCAGCCGGAAGCGCGCTTCCCAGCGCAGATTCGGGCGGACCAGGTGCGCCTCGGGGATCACGACCTTGCGCATCGCGTCGCCGATGAAGAAGCTGCGCTGGCCGCCCTCGGCCAGGTAGGCGAACTTCGGCGGGCCCTGCTCCGTGCGGTGCTGGCGTTGCAGCGCATCGAGCAGGCGGCCGACCAGGCTGCGCGCGTCGGCGCGCGGTACGTGGGCCATCTCGGGCTGAGCGGCGCTGGTGAGGTAGACGCCGCGTAGCATGTGGCGCTGCTGGGTGGTGTCGAAGCGGCTGTCGGCGAAGACCTGTTCGAGCAGCTCGGCCAGGGCCGGGATCAGGGCCTGCAACTCGTGCGGCAGCAGGTAGAGGGACTGGCGTCGGTCCAGCTCGTACTCCTCCTGCAGGCGTGTGCCGAGGCCGGCCTCCAGGCGTTGCTGCAAGGCCTGCAACTCCTCGGCGAGCCGCTCGCGCAGCGGCTGCTCGGCGGGCATGCCGTCTCGCGCAAGCGCCGGCAGCGTGAAGCCCCAGACCTGGCTGCCGGCATCGCTGCCCATCGGCGCGAAGAAGGCATTGAAGCCGCGCAGCATGTCGCACTTGGTGACGAACACATAGACCGGGAAGCGGATGCCCAGTTGCTGGCGCAGCTCGGCCAGGCGCGCGCGCAGCAGTGCGGCATGGGCCAGGCGCTGGCCGGCGTCCTCGCTGCACAGCGTGCCCGCGTCGACGGCCAGCAGCGCGCCGTTGATCGGGGCGCGCACGCGGGCCTTGCGCAGCACGTCGAGGAAGCCGAGCCATTCGGCGTGGTCCTTGGTCGGGCCGGTGGCTTGCGCCGCCGCATCGGTGCCCTCGGCGCCGGTGTAGCGGCCGGCGGTGTCGATCAGTACCGCCTCGTTGGTGAACCACCAGTGGCAGTTGAGCGTGCCGCGGTCGGGCCCGTGCAGTCCGGTTCGCGAGGCGAGCTGCATCTGCTCGGGCAGCGCGAAGGCCAGGCCCGAACGGGCCACCAGCGAGCTCTTGCCGGCACCGGGGCGGCCGATGATCATGTACCAGGGCAGCTCGTAGAGATGGCGCTTTCCCTCCACCAGGCGGCGCAGCAGCGCGACCAGGCTGCCGGTGCGGCCGGCCACGGTGAGCCGCAACTGCCGCAGCTCCGCCAGCGCGCGCTGGGTCTTGCTTTGCAGCTCGCGGATCTCCTCCCTGGCGAGCTGCTGCTGGCCGGCCTTGCGGTCCAGGCCCAGCACGCGGCGGGCGAAGGCCTCGTCGTGCCGGATCATGTGCCAGAGCATGTAGAGCGCCCAGGCCAGGTAGGCGACCAGGATCACCGCGATCAGCAGTGCGCGCGGCCACTCGCCGGCCAGCGGCTGCAAGGGCGCGCCGCCGCTGCCGATCGCCAGCAGCGGGCCGGCATGCCAGATCAGCAGGCACAGCGCCGCCACGGCGAGCACCGACAGCGCCCACTCCAGCAGCACGAAGATGGCAAAGACGACGACGAAGGCGATCAGCGTCACCCGTGCGCCGCTGCTGGCCAGCGGCCTCAGCTCACCGAAGGCCAGCAGCGGCCCGATGAACCAGATGGCGAGGCCCATCAGCAGCACGCCGAGGAAGACGAGGAAGGCACGCAGGCCCGCGGATTGCAAAGGGCTGGTCATGGCGGGATCTCGATCTCAGGAAGGGCTGCGAGGGTCCGAGGCAGGTGAGGGAGCCGGCGCGGCCGGCCCGGTCAGCACCTCGATCTCGACGCGGCGGTTGCGCGCGCGGCCGGCGGCGCCGGCGTTGCTCTCCAGTGGCTGCGTGTCGCCG
>NZ_LYVQ01000324.1 GCF_001984095.1 Pelomonas sp. KK5 | reverse complement strand
GGCGCTGGCCGCTGCCCTGTGGCGCGGCGCGCTGCGTTTCGGGCCGCTGATGGCCACGCCGCCGCGCCTGCGCCGCTCGATCGGCGAGCAGGTCAGCGGCCTGGGCGCCTGGCTGCGGCGCGAGGGCCGCGAGGCGCTGGTGCAGGCCCAGCAGCGCGCGCTCGACGAGGCCGCCGCCCGCCACCTGCCTGGCTGGCGCCGCCTCGATGCGCGCGCCCGCGCCGCCGCCGTTGCCGCCGCCACCGGCCTGCCGGCCGATGACCTGGCCGAGGCCCTGCGCCGCACCGAATGCCCCCGCGCCGCGCTGGCGGCGCGCCTGCAACTGCTGGAGACCGCCCGGCGCCGCCTGCTGCCGGACACCAAGGAACGACCGAGATGAACGACACGACAACGACGATCAAGCCCGAGGAACTCACGCTGGCCACCCAGTGGCTGCACCGCCTGCGCGAGGAGATCGGCAAGGCCGTGGTCGGCCAGGCCGATGCGGTGGAGCAGTTGCTGGTGGCGCTGGTGGCGTCGGGCCATGTGCTGGTGGAAGGCGTGCCGGGCCTGGGAAAGACCTTGCTGGCGCGCGCCATCGCCCAGGCGCTGAGCCTGCAGTACGCCCGCGTGCAGTTCACGCCCGACCTGATGCCCGCCGACGTGATCGGCCACAGCGTGCTCGACGACACGGGTGGCGGCGGCCTGGGCCGCCTGCGCGTGCGCCAGGGCCCCGTCTTCACCAACCTGCTGCTGGCCGACGAGATCAACCGCGCGCCTGCCAAGACCCAGAGCGCGCTGCTCGAGGCGATGCAGGAGTACCAGGCCACGCTCGAAGGCCAGACCCTGGCGCTGCCTCGGCCCTTCATCGTGATCGCCACGCAGAACCCGGTGGACACCGAAGGCACCTACCCGCTGCCCGAGGCCCAGCTCGACCGCTTCCTGCTGAAGATCCTGATCGGCTACCCGTCGGCGGAGGAAGAGGCCGCGCTGGTGCAGCGCGTCACCGCCGGCCGCGCCGGCGACCAGCTGCCGCTGGAGGAAGTGAAGCCCGTGCTGGACGATGTGCAGGTGCGCCAGCTGCAGCGCCTGGCCGGCCTGATCCATGCCGACGAGCGGGTGGTCGACTACGCCGTGCGGGTGACCCGTGCCACCCGCAACTGGCCGGGGCTGGAGATCGGCGCCGGCCCGCGCGGCAGCCTGGCGCTGCTGCGCGCGGCCCGCGCGATGGCGCTGATCCGTGGGCGCGATTTCGTGACCCCGGACGACGTGGCTGCGCAGGCGCTCGCCGTGCTGCGCCACCGCGTGACGCTGGCGCCCGATGCGCAGCTGGAAGGCCGTGAAGTGGACGAGTTGCTCGCGGCCGCGATGGAGAGCGTGGAGGCGCCGCGCCTCTGATGACGACGATGGGCAAGGGCCGGGCTGTCATTCCCACGCGGCGCTGCATCGCGCTGCTGGCCGCGCTGGCGCTGGCCGCCGCGGGCCTGCTGGCGGCCGGCCTGCCGCTGGCCGCGGTCGCGCCGGCGGGCACGGCCCTGCTGGCCGCGCTGGCGCTGGCGATGGCGCTGGACCTCGGGCTCAGCCTGCGGCTGTGGCGCCGCGACGGCGTGCACCTGGAGCGCCGGCTGCCCGCGGCCTTCGCCATCGGCGCGCCGACCGAGCTGAAGCTCGACCTGGTCAACCCCGGGCCGCGCGCCTGGCGGCTGCGGGTGTTCGACGAGCTGGATCCGCTGTTCGATTTCGAAGGCCTGCCGCAAGACCTGACCCTGCAGCCGCAGACCCGCGCCACGCTGCGCTTCAAGGCCACCGCCCGGCGCCGCGGCATCGTGCGCCTGGGCCGCACCCAGCTGCTGTGGACCAGCCGCGCCGGCCTGCTGGAAGTGCGCGAGACCCTCGGCGAGGCGGCGAGCCTGCGCGTGTACCCGAACTTCGCGGCGCTGGCGCGCTACGCCTGGCTGTCCGGCGACCGGCGGCTGGCGCAGATCGGCATCCGCCAGTACGCGCGGCGCGGCCAGGGCACCGACTTCCGCCAGCTGGCCGAGTACCGCCGCGGCGAGCCGCTGCGCCACATCGACGCCAAGGCCTCGCTGCGCCAGAGGAAGCCCATCGTTCGCGAGTTCCAGGACGAGCGCAACCAGCGCGTGATGTTCATGCTCGACTGCGGCCGCCGCATGCGGGCCGACGAGCAGTCAGCCAAGGCTGGCGAGAACAGCCATTTCGACGACGCGCTGGACGCGATGATGCTGCTGAGCTACGTGGCGCTGTCGGAGGGCGACGAGGTCGGCGCGATGAGCTTCGGCTGCCCGCCCGGCCAGCAGCGCGACAGCGCGCCGCGCAAGGGCCTGGGCGCCCTCAACGCGATGATGAACAAGCTGCACGACCTGCAGCCCGGCGGCGAGCACTCCGACTACCTGGCCGCGGCCGAGGCGCTGATGCGCCGGCTGCAGCGCCGCTCGCTGGTGATCCTGCTCACCAACTTCCGCGACGAGGATGCGCCCGAGCTGCAGCCCGCGCTGCGCCTGCTGCGCCGCCGCCACCTGGTGCTGCTGGCCAGCCTGCGCGAGACGGCGCTGGGCCGCATCGCCGCGCAGCCGATCGAGGACCCCGACAGCGCCGTGGACGTGGCCAGCGCCCACCTGCTGGACCAGGCGCGGCGCGATGCTTTCGCGCGGGTGGTCGATGGCGACCGGCTGTCGGTGGACGTGGAGCCGCAGCAACTGGCCACGGCGCTGGTGAACCGCTACCACCAGGTGAAGCGGGCGGGGCTTTTGTGATCTGACTTGAAAGGGGAGAAAGAGCGATGGACCGACAGGAACCGAACTTCAATCAATACGCCGCACCGCAGGCCGTTGTGCAGGACATCGAGCCGGTGCAGGGGCAGACTGGTGAACTGGGCCTGTTCACGGCCCAGGGGCGGATCGGGCGGCTGCGCTACCTGGCCTATGTCTTCGGGGCGTCGTTCGCCGTCAACATCGCGACCTTTGCGCTGGCACTGGCGATGCCGGGCTCGCATGGCCTGGCGAGCGTCGTCAGCGCGGTGCTCGGCATCGCGGTGTTCGTGATCTCGGTCACCAGCGGGGTCAAGCGCTGCCACGACATCGGCATCAGCGGCTGGTGGACACTGACCAGCATCATCCCGATCATCGTGCTCGCGTGGATCTTCTGGCCCGGTGATCGGGGCAGCAATCGTTTTGGCCTGCCGCCGCCGCCCAATACTTGGGGAGTGCGCATCCTGGGCAGCTTGGCACCGTTCATCGTGATCATCGGCATCCTCGCCGCCATCGCGATCCCGCAGTACAAGGCCTACACCGACCGCGCCCGCGCGGCGCAGTCGGTGCCAGGCAGGTAACGCCTTACTTCAGCTGCGGCAGCGCATTGGCGTCCGGCGCCGCGAGCAGGCCGGCATCGGTGTAGATGCCCAGCTTGGCGCGGGTGTCGGTGATGTCCAGGTTGCGCATCGTCAGCTGGCCGATGCGGTCGAGCGGGCTGAACGGCGCGTCCTCGACCTTCTCCATCGACAGGCGCTCCGGCGCGTAGGTGAGGTTGGGGCTGCGGGTGTCGAGGATCGAGTAGTCGTTGCCGCGGCGCAGTTCCAGCGCCACCTCGCCGGTGACGGCGCGGGCCACCCAGCGCTGGGCCGATTCGCGCAGCATGATGGCCTGCGGGTCGAACCAGCGGCCTTGATACAGCAGGCGGCCGAGCTTCAGGCCGTTGATGCGGTACTGCTCGATCGTGTCCTCGTTGTGGATGCCGGTCACCAGGCGCTCGTAGGCGATGTGCAGCAGCGCCAGGCCCGGGGCCTCGTAGATGCCGCGGCTCTTGGCCTCGATGATGCGATTCTCGATCTGGTCGCTCATGCCCAGGCCATGGCGGCCGCCGATGGCGTTGGCTTCCAGGATGAGGGCCACCGGGTCGCGGTACTCGACGCCGTTCAGCGCGACCGGCATGCCTTCCTCGAAGCGCACGGTCACCGTCTCGGCCTTCACCGCCACGTCCTCGCGCCAGAAGGCCACGCCCATGATCGGGTTGACGATCTTGATGCCGCTGTTCAGGTGCTCGAGATCCTTGGCCTCGTGCGTGGCGCCGAGCATGTTGGAGTCGGTCGAGTAGGCCTTCTCCGCGCTCATCTTGTAGCCGAAGCCGGCCTTGTTCAGGAAGGCGCTCATCTCGGCGCGGCCGCCCAGCTCGTCGATGAAGGCCTGGTCCAGCCAGGGCTTGTAGATCTTCAGCGACGGGTTGGTCAGCAGGCCGTAGCGGTAGAAGCGCTCGATGTCATTGCCCTTGAAGGTCGACCCGTCGCCCCAGATGTTGACGTCGTCGGCCTTCATCGCGGCCACCAGCATCGTGCCGGTGACGGCGCGGCCCAGCGGCGTGGTGTTGAAGTAGGTGATGCCGCCGGTGCTGACGTGGAAGGCGTTGGCCTGCAGGGCGGCGATGCCCTCGTGGGCGAGCTGCGCCCGGCAGTCCACCAGCACGGCCTTCTCGGCGCCGTACTCCATCGCCTTGCGCGGGATCGCGTCGTAGTCCGGCTCGTCGGGCTGGCCCAGGTTCGCCGTGTAAGCGTAGGGGATCGCGCCCTTGCCGCGCATCCAGTGCAGGGCGGCGCTGGTGTCGAGGCCGCCGGAAAAGGCGATGCCGACCTTCTGGCCGGCGGGAATGTGCTGAAGAATCGTGGACATGTCAGGCTCGGGTTGGATCGCGGGTAACTGCTTATTTTCCGTCATATTTCCTGTCGCACCTGGGACAGGCCTTCGCCGAAGATGCAGGGAAGAATCGCAGGCAAACAAGGACAGGACAAGGAGACACGCGGATGACCTCTCTCTCGCCCCAGCAGATTGCCCAGCGCAGCCACTTTCCCCGTCGCCTGCCGCGCGAGGTGGTGGTGCCGAAGACCTCGCTCTACTTCAACCTGCAGGTCAGCGCCACGCGCTACCCGGACAAGGCCGCCGCCATCTACTGCGGCAAGACGACCACCTACGCCGAGCTGCACGCCCAGGCGCTGGCCCTGGCCGGCTGGCTGAAGAGCGTCGGGGTCGGCAAGGGCGACCGGGTGGCGCTGTTCCTGCAGAACTGCCCGCAGTTCCTGGTCGCCGTCTATGCGGTGAACCGCGCCGATGCGGTGGTGGTGCCGGTGAACCCGATGAACAAGGCCGAGGAGTTCGGCCACTACATCACCGACCCGTCCACCAAGGTGGTGATCTGCAGCGCCGACCTGGCCGGCATCGTCGCCCAGGCCAACGAGGCGCTGCCGGCGGACAGGCGGATCTCGTCACTGCTGGTCACGCGTTATGCCGACGATGTCCCGGCCGATGCCGGTCTCTCCGAGCCCATGCGCCAGTGGGTGACCGCCGACGGTGTTGGACATCAGCGTCGCGTTGGTGTGGATG
>NZ_LYVQ01000323.1 GCF_001984095.1 Pelomonas sp. KK5 | reverse complement strand
GCCCTGCTCGTGCCGCTGCTGCTCCTCGCGGCATGCGCCACCAAGGAGCCGGCCGCGCCGGCCAAGCCGCCCAATGGCGCATCGGCGCCGACGGCAGCTGCGGCACCGGCTCCTGCGGCAGCCGCGTCGGCCACGGCGCCCGGCGCCATCGCCGTGCAGGCGCCACCGGCCCCAGGCGCCTTGCGCCCCTTCGCGGAAATCACCCGCGGCGCCAAGGTCGACGACGGCCTGTTCCCGATCTGGCGCAACAACGAGAAGGCCTGGATCGAGATCCCGAAGGAGATGCTGAACAAGCCCTTCATGTTCAGCGTCAACATCGCCCAGTCCATCGGCGAACGTGGCCTCTATGCCAGCCAGATGACCGGCGGCGACGTGGTGGAGTTCCGCCGCATCGGCAACCAGATCCAGCTGATGGCGCTGAACCTGAAGTACCGCGCCGCGCCCGACGCCGGCGGCCGCCGCGCGGTGGAGCAGGGCTTCTCGCCGAGCCTGCTGGCGGCCACGCCGCTGGCCGCGGCCGAGCATCCGGAGCGCAAGTCGCTGCTGGTCGACGCCAGCTTCCTGATGGCCGACATCCCCGGCCTCTCGACCTGGCTCGAGTACGTCTATCGCATCCCCTTCGTGCCGGACCGCAGCAACTCGTCCTTCGAAGCGACCCGCGCCGACGCCAAGCTCAGCACGCTGACCGTGCGCCTGCACTTCGCCACGCCGCGCATCCCGGCGCCGCCGCTGGTGCCGCCGCCGGTGCCGGTGCCCTCGCCGCCGCAGTCGATTCCCGATCCGCGCAGCTTCTTCGTCAGCTATGTCTACAACTTCCAGGCGCTGAGCGAGACACCGATGGCGCCGCGCCTGGCGGACCCGCGCATCGGCCTGTTCAGCGACACCTTCGTGGACCTGGGCAGCGACGTCCATATCAACCCCAAGGTCCACTACATCAACCGCTGGCGGCTGGAGAAGAAGGAGCCGGAGGCGGCGATGTCCGAGCCGGTGCAGCCGATCACCTTCTGGCTCGACAGGAACATCCCGCCGCAGTACCGCCCGGCGGTCGAGGCCGGCATCCTCGAATGGAACAAGGCCTTCGAGCGCATCGGCTACAAGAACGCGATCGTTGCGAAGCAGCAGCCGGACGACGCAAGCTGGGACAACATGGACGCCGGCCATGCGTCGGTGCGCTGGCTGGCGGGCGTGGACGTGGGCTTCTCGGCCATCGGACCGCACCTGTCCGACCCGCGCAGCGGCGAGATCCTCGATGCCGACATCTCGATCAGCGAGGCGATGCTGCGCGCCGGCCGGGAGACCGTGCGCACCGAGTTGCCGAGCTCGGAGGCCCGCAAGCAGGACGCGCAAGCCGCCGAGGCGCTGCCGCCGATGCTGCGCGCCCGCGCCGATCAGGCTTGCAGTTATGCCGCCGAAGCCGCCACCGAATCCGCCTTCGCGCTGGACCTGCTGGAAGCCCGCGGCGACATCGCCCCCGACAGCCCCGAGGCGCAGGCCTTCGTGATGGCCATGCTCAAGGGCGTGGTGATGCACGAGGTGGGCCACACGCTGGGCCTGATGCACAACTTCAAGGGCTCCACGCTGCTGACCCAGGCGCAGCTGGACGACAAGGCCTACACCGAGGCCCACGGCCTGTCCGGCTCGATCATGGACTACAACGCGCTGAACGTGGCGCTGACCGGCGAGCGCCAGGGCAGCTACCACGACACCACGCTGGGCCCGTATGACTACTGGGCCATCGAGTACGCCTACAAGACGCTGCCGAAGGAGAGCGAGGCGGCCGATCTGGCGGCCATCGCCTCGCGCAGCAACCTGGACCCGGCGCTGGCCTACGGCGACGACATCGATGCCGGCGTCGGCGGCTACTACGACGGCATGGATCCGCTGATCAACCGCTTCGACCTGGGCCAGGATCCGCTGGCCTTCTTCAAGCGGCGGCTCAAGCTCTCGCAGGAGCTGTGGGCACGCATCCAGGCGAAGAAGCCCGAGGCGGGAGAGGACCCGCTGCACCGCCGCCGCGCGGTGGTCAACGGCTTCTTCCAGCTGTTCCGCAGCGCGGACGTGGTGGGCAAGTACGTCGGCGGCATGTACACCCAGCGCGACCTGCCGGGCTCCGGCGGCCGGCCCAACTTCAAGCCGGTGGAGAACGCGAAGCAGCGCGAGGCGCTGCAGATGATCGACGCCGGCCTGCTGCGCAGCGACAGCTTCCAGCAGTTCAAGCCCGAGTTCCTGTCCTCGCTGACGGTGGACTACCGCGACTTCAGCCGCGGCGGCCCGCTGAACATCTCGGGCATGCTGCTGAGCGTGCAGATGGCCGCGCTGGACCGGCTGATGAGCCCGCTGGTGGCGGCGCGCCTGCTGGACATGCCCAACTACGTGGACCCCGCCCGCCGCAAGGGCCTGGTCTCGCTGAACGAGGTGCAGGAGACGCTGCAGCGCTCGATCTGGTCGGAGCTGAAGAGCGGCCGCGAGATCGACCGGCTGCGCCGCAATCTGCAGCGCGAGCATCTGCGCCGCCTGCAGATCCTGCTGGTGCGTGCGCCGGCCATCTTCCCGCCTGACGCGCTGAGCCTGACGCGGCTGCATGCGACGGAGCTGGAGAGCGAGCTGCGCGCGGCGCTGGGGCGCGGCGGCTATTCGGTCGAGACGCGGGCGCATCTCGCCGAATCGCTGGCGCTGCTCAGCGAGGCGCTGAAGGCCTCGGTAGTGAAGGTGGCGGCTTAGGCCAGGGCCTTGAGCAGTTTCGTGTGGATGCCACCGAAGCCGCCATTGCTCATGCACAGCAGGTGATCGCCGGGCTTCGCCCGCTTGACCACCTCGGCCACCAGGGCGTCGACATCGGCGCCGACGATCGCCAGTTCGCCCATCGGCAGCAGCGCTTCCTTGGCATCCCAGGCCAGGCCGGCCTGGTTGCAGAAGGCCAGGTCGGCCTCCTCCAACGCCCAGGGCAGCAGGGCCTTCATCGTGCCCAGCTTCATCGTGTTCGAGCGCGGCTCGAAGATGGCCAGGATGCGCTCGCTCGGCGCGATGCGGCGGCGCAGGCCGTTGATCGTCGTATGGATGGCCGTCGGGTGGTGGGCGAAGTCGTCGTAGACCTTGATGCCGCGCACTTCGCCGCGCAGTTCCATCCGTCGGCGCACGTTCTGGAATGAAGCCAGCGCCTGGCCAGCCACTTCGGGCGCCACGCCGGCATGCTCGGCTGCCGCGATGGCGGCCAGCGCATTCAGCTGGTTGTGCTCGCCGATCAGGCCCCAGTCGACGCGGGCCACCTTCAGGCTGCCGCGCAGCACGTCGAAGGCCTGCGGCTCGCCGCGGGCGCGCAGCGCGCCGGGCTCTTCCTTGCGGGCGCCGAAGCGCTGCACCTCGCTCCAGCAGCCCTTGGCCAGCACGCGCTGCAGCGCTTCCTCGCGTGCATTGACGACGACGCGGCCGCTGCGCGGGATCGTGCGCACCAGGTGGTGGAACTGGGTCTCGATGGCGGCCAGGTCGGGGAAGATGTCCGCGTGGTCGTGCTCGAGGTTGTTCAGGATCGCGGTGCGCGGGCGGTAGTGGACGAACTTGCTGCGCTTGTCGAAGAAGGCGGTGTCGTACTCGTCCGCTTCGATCACAAAGAACTTGCCGCTGCCCAGCCGCGCGCTGACGCCGAAGTTCTGCGGCACGCCGCCCACCAGGAAGCCCGGCTGCAGCCCGGCATGCTCCAGGATCCAGGCCAGCATCGAGGTGGTCGTCGTCTTGCCGTGCGTGCCGGCCACGGCCAGCACGTGCCGGCCTTGCAGCACATGTTCCGCCAGCCATTGCGGGCCGCTCACATACGGCAGGCCGGCATCGAGGATGGCTTCCATCAGCTCGTTGCCGCGGGTCACCACATTGCCGATGACGAACATGTCCGGCTTGATCGTGTCGAGCTGCTCGGCCTTCCAGCCCTGCACCAGTTCGATGCCCAGCGCCTGGAGTTGGTCGCTCATCGGCGGGTAGACGTTCTCGTCGCAGCCGGTGACCTTGTGGCCGTCCTCGCGCGCCAGGGCGGCCAGGCCGCCCATGAAGGTGCCGCAGATGCCGAGGATGTGGATGTGCATAGCTAACTGATTACTTCAACGCGGTGCGAGCGGCCTCCAGGGTGGCCGCGATATCGGCCTCGCTGTGCGCTGCGCTGACGAAGCCGGCCTCGTACAGCGCCGGTGCAAGATAGATGCCTGCGTCCAGCATGCCGTGGAAGAAGCGGTTGAAGCGCTCCTTGTCGGTGGTCATGACCGTCGTGTAGTTCTGCGGCAGCTCCGGCATCAGGAAGAAGCCGAACATGCCGCCCTCGCAATCGACGCTGAAGGGCACGCCGTTGTCGTGCGCCACGGCGGCCAGGCCGTCGACCAGCGTGCGGGTCTTCGCGGACAGTGCCTCGAAGAAGCCCGGCTTGCTGATCTCGCGCAGCGTGGCCAGGCCGCAGGCGGTGGCCACCGGGTTGCCGGA
Source organism: Pelomonas sp. KK5 (assembly GCF_001984095.1). Taxonomy (GTDB): domain Bacteria; phylum Pseudomonadota; class Gammaproteobacteria; order Burkholderiales; family Burkholderiaceae_C; genus KK5. The sequence goes on along the minus strand of NZ_LYVQ01000323.1, from coordinate 923 downwards.
CAGCGTGCCCGCCTGGTAGACCGGGCCCAGCGGGGCCAGGAACTTCATGATCTCGCGGCTGGCGCCAAAGGCGGCCAGCGGCATGCCGCCGCCGATCACCTTGCCGAACACCGACACGTCCGGCTTGAAGCCGGGGATCAGCTTGGCGTAGTGGCCCTGGGCGCTGGCCAGGCCGACGCGGAAGCCGGTCATCACCTCGTCCAGCACCAGCAGCGCGCCGTGCTGCGAGCACAGCTCGCGCAGCTTCGTCATGAAGGGCACGCTGGCGCGCACGAAGTTCATGTTGCCGGCGATCGGCTCCACGATCACGCAGGCCAGTTCGGCGCCGTGCAGCGCGAAGGCCTCTTCGAGCTGGGCGACGTTGTTGTATTCCAGCACGATGGTGTGCTGGGCGGTCTCGGCCGGCACGCCGGCGCTGGTCGGGTGGCCGAAGGTGGCAAGACCCGACCCCGCCTTGACCAGCAGGGCGTCGGTGTGGCCGTGGTAGCAGCCCTCGAACTTGATGAACTTGCTGCGGCCGGTGGCGCCGCGGGCCAGGCGGATGGCGCTCATCGTCGCCTCGGTGCCGGAGCTGACCAGGCGCACCTGCTCCATGCTGGGCACCAGCTTCAGGATCTCCTCGGCCAGCTCGACCTCGCGCTCGGTCGGCGCGCCGAAGCTGAAGCCCTCGCGGGCGGCGGCCTGCACGGCCTCCAGCACGGCCGGGTGGCCATGGCCCAGGATCATCGGACCCCAGGAGCCGATGTAGTCGACATAACGCTTGCCTTCAGCGTCATAGATATAGGCGCCTTCGCCGCGGGCGATGAAGCGCGGCGTGCCGCCGACGGCGCGGAAGGCGCGCACGGGAGAGTTCACGCCGCCAGGGATCACCGCCTGGGCGCGTTCGAAGAGTTGTTCGTTGTTCATGAGGCTGCGGGCGGGCC
>NZ_LYVQ01000322.1 GCF_001984095.1 Pelomonas sp. KK5 | reverse complement strand
ACCGAAGTCGCCCCGCAGCCGCCCAGGCCGCAGCGCTGCTGGCGCCAGCGGGTGTTCTCGACGCCAAGGCCGGCCGGTGGAAGCGAGTCCGGCCCTGCGCGCTGCCGGGCGAATCTGCGCCGCCGAGAGCGCAGGCAGCCGGCTTGGCGAGCCGCAGGCGAGCTTCGTGAACTGACTCGACGCGCCTGTTCGAACGAGGCGTAGCCGAGAGAGTTGCGCGGCGCAAGCCGGCTGACGAGCACCGAGGGGAGTCGGCCGCAGGCCGGCCGGCGCAGTTGAGCCCGGCGGCGCGCAGGGCCGGGCTCGCCAGCAGTTCCTTCCGCGGACCATCGTGACGTGGGACTCTCCGGAGGTCGGCGAAGAACCCTCTATATGACTTCGAGCCGGCGCGCCGCCACGTCCATCCGCACCTTCAACCCCATCGACAGCGGCTGGTTCGGCCGGCAGTGGCCGCTGGGCCAGCCGGCGAGGATGGGCTTGCCGAGTCCGCTCAGGTAATCCGTCAGTTGAGCGGCGGGGTAGTCCGCATCGCTGAAGCTGCCGACGAGGAAGCCGGCCGCCGCGTCGAGCACGCCGGCCAGGCGCAGCTGGGCCAGCATGCGGTCGATGCGGTAGGGCTCCTCGCCGATGTCCTCGAGGAACAGGAGCGTGCCGCGGGCGTCGGGCAGCCAGGGTGTGCCGGCCAGCGCGGCGAACACGGCGAGGTTGCCGCCGATCAGGCGGCCTTCGGCGCTGTCGCCGCGGCTCAGCTCATGCGGCTCGCTCGCCGGCGCGATCAGGTCGCCGCGGCCGATGCCGCTTTTCAGCAAGCCGAACAGGGTCTCGGTGTCCGGGCCGGCCAGCGGGTGCAGCAGGTCCGACGTCGGCATCGGCGCATGCAGCGCCGGCAGGCCCAGCGTGTCGAGCACGCCGTGCAGCGCGGTGATGTCGCTGTAGCCGATCAGCAGCTTCGGGTGCCGGCGGATCAGCGCGGTGTCCAGCCGATGCAGCAGCCGGTGGCAGCCGTAGCCGCCGCGCAGGCACAGCAGCGCGTCGACTTCCGGGTCGGCGAAGGCGGCGTGCAGGTCGGCGAGGCGCTGTTCGTCGCTGGCGGCGAGGTAGTCGAGATGGGCCGGGCCCGCACAGCCGGGGAAGACCTTGGCCCTGAAGCCCTGGGCCTCGATCAGCGCGGGCACGCGCTCCAGCTGGCCGGGCTTGGGCGGGCCGGCGGGGGCGACGATGCCCAGCGTGGCGCCGGGCTTCAAGGGCGTGATGATCTTCATCGTGCGGGCAAGTCTGCCATCAGGGCGTCGATGGCCGCGCCCAGCGCCGGCAGGCGCCAGGTGGTGACGCAGCCGGCGTCCGGCGCGTAGCGGCTGCCCAGGCTGCTGGTCAGCGCGACCAGGTAGTGGCGGCCCGGGCCGCGGGCGATGCCAGCGTCGGAGGCGTAGTTCTCGGTGTTGCCGGTCTTGTGGGCGAACTCGACCTCGGCCGGGATGCCCTCCACCCAGCCGGGCACGCCCAGCAGCGAGCAGCTGGACAGCACATGGTGCAGGCGCTGGCTGCGCAGGCAGTGCAGCACGTGGGCGCGGCTGGCGCCCAGCAGGGCCGGTGCCGCGGCCGGCAGCCAGGGCGCCGGAGGCGCCTCGGGGTCGATCAGCCACAGCAGGCGCAGCGCATCCCAGGCGCTCATCTGGATCTGCCCGACGCCGGCGCCGTCGGCATTGCGCCAGCCGCCGTCGGGCCGGGTGTTCTCGAAGCGCAGCGTCGTCAAGCCCAGCGCCGCGAACAGCAGGTGGATCTCGTCGCCGGCCACGGCGCCCTTGGCATGCAGCAGGCTCACCAGCGCCGAGGTGGCTTCGTTGCAGCTGACCACCATCATGTCGAAGGCCCAGTCGCCGACCGGGCGCAGCCGCCAGTCGTGGGCCAGCGGCGCGGTCCAGCTGCTGCGGCCCTGGTCCACCAGGCGGGCCACGGCCACCAGCACCATCAGCTTCAGCAGCGAGGCCGGATAGGGGGCGACGAAGCGGTAGGGGCCGGTGCCGGCCAGCGGCGGGAAGTCGATCGTGTTCCAGTCGGCGCCGGGCAGCCAGGCGAGCGAATCGCCAGCGGCGTTGCGGACGTCGGCCACATAACGGATGTTCCGCACTGACCCGGCCTCGTCGCCGATGTCGGCCAGCAGGCCCTGCGGATGCTCGCGCGAGAACAGCACGTTGGCGAACAGCGGGGGCGCGCCGCCCGGGCGGAAGGCGGCCACGGCCAGGTCGATGCTCGGGTGCTCGCCCACCGGGCCGTAGCCCTGCAGCGCGTCCGCGCTCAGCTCGAAGCGCTGGGCGCGCACGGCCGCCAGCAGGGCCAGGCCGAGATCCGCGTTGCTCATGATGATCAGGCCAGCTGCAGGCCGTCCAGCTGCAGGGGGCTGGCGCGGCCGGCCACCAGCTCGGCCACGATGTCCGCGCAGCCGAAGGAGAAGGTGAAGCCCAGAGCGCCATGGCCGACGTTGAGCCACAGGTTCTTCATCGTCTTCGCAGCGCCGAGGATCGGCGCGCCGGTGGGCGTGGCCGGGCGCAGGCCTGCCCAGGGCTCGGCGCGGTCGTAGTCGGCGGCCAGCGGGAAGGTGGCGCGCACCGCGCGCTGCAGCGAGGCGATGCGATGCGGGTCGATGCTCGTGTCCTCGCCGACCATGTCCACCATCGCCGCCACGCGCAGCTCGCTGCCGATGCGGGCGTAGACGATCTTCTTCTCGAAGTCGGTGACGCTGACCACCGGCGGCTGGTGCCCGGCGCCGATCGGCGCGGTGAGGCTGTAGCCCTTGAGCGGATACAGCGGCAGCGACAGGCCGGTGCCGAGCATCAGCGCGCGGCTCTGCAGGCCGGCGGCGACGATGAACTCGTCGGCGGCGATCTCGCCTTCGGAGGTCTTCAGCGCGACGGCGGCGCCGCCCTTCCCTGACACGAAGCCCAGCGCGTCGGCCTGCACGAAGCCGCGGAGATTGCCGTGGCGCTGCAGCCGGTCGGCCAGCAGCACGCAGAGCCGGTAGCAGTCGGCCACCGCCTCGCCCTGGGTGAAGATGCCGCCGGCCAGCGTGGCCTCGGTGGACGACAGCGCCGGCTCCAGCGCCACGCATTCGTCGTGCGACAGCGCCTGCTCCGGGCCGCCGTTGGCGACGCTGCGCAGCTTGGCCGCGATGCGCTCGAACTCGCCCGCCTTGCGGTAGACGACCAGCTTGCCGGGGCTGCGCAGCTCGATGTCCTCGGCCGCCAGCGCCGCGCTGCGGCACAGCGCGACGAACGAGGCCTGGCTGTGCGCGCCGAGCTCCAGCAGCCGGGCGGTCGAGCGGCGGTTCACCTGGCGCCGGCAGGCGCGCAGGAAGGCGAACATCCACGACCACTGGTGGCTGTCGAACTCGGGCTTGAAGCGCAAGGGGCCGTCCGGATCGAGCAGCCAGCGGATCGCCTTCAAGGGCACGCCTTCATCGGCCAGCGGCGAGACATAACGGTAGCTGAGCTGCCCGCCATTGGCCCGGCTGGCGCCGGTGCCCACCGCGCCCGCCCGCTCCACCAGCGTGACCTGCATGCCACGCTCGGCCAGGGCCCAGGCGGTCGTCAGGCCGACCACCCCTCCCCCAATCACCACACAATGCTTCATCGGACTCCGGCTCTCTACTGCCCGGCAGGGTAAAGACGATGAGCAGCCGCTGCCAATGAAAGCGGGCGCGGCAGCCATAACCGGCAGTGATGAAGCGGACGTAAAAAAGCCCGGGCATGCCGGGCTTTCCCTGAGTGCGGAGGGCCTGCTTACAGGACCGCGGCCATCGCCTTGGCGGTCGCCTCGACATTGCCGGTGTTCAGGCCGGCCACGCACATGCGGCCCGAGCGCACCAGGTACACCGCGAACTCGTCCTTCAGCCGGTCCACCTGCGCGGCGCTGAGGCCGGTGTAGCTGAACATGCCGCGCTGGGTCAGGAAGTAGTCGAAGTTGCGGCCCGGCAGCTTGGCGCTGAGCACCTCGTGCAGGCTCTTGCGCATCTGCTGGATGCGGCTGCGCATCTCGGTGACCTCGCCCTCCCACTGCGCGCGCAGCGCGGGGTCGCTGAGCACCTTGGCCACCAGCTGGCCGCCGTGCAGCGGCGGATTGGAGTAGTTGCGGCGGATCGTGAACTTCAGCTGGCCCAGCACGTTGGCAGCCTGGGCGGCGTCGGGGCAGACCACGCTCAGCGCGCCGCAGCGCTCGCCATAGAGGCTCATGCTCTTGGAGAAGCTGTTGGCGACGAAGAAGGAGAGGCCCGCGTCGGCCATCGCGCGGATCGCGAAGGCGTCTTCCTCGATGCTGTCGCCGTAGCCCTGGTAGGCCAGGTCCAGGAAGGGGATCAGCTCGCGGTCACGAAGGACGGGGATCAGCTGCTTCCACTGGTCCTGCGTCAAGTCAACACCGGTGGGGTTGTGGCAGCAGGCGTGCAGCAGCACGACGCTCTTGGCGGGCAGCTTGGAGATGGCGTCCAGCATGTCGGCGAAGCGCACGCCGCCGGTGGCCGGGTCGTAGTACGGATAGGTCTTGACCTCGATGCCCGAGCCTTCGAAGACAGCCTTGTGGTTGTCCCAGGTCGGGTCGCTCACGTAGATGGCGCTGCTCGGGAAGTAGCGCTTGATGAAGTCGGCGCCGACCTTCAGGCCGCCGCTGGAGCCCACGCTCTGGATGGTGACGGTGCGGTCTTTCGCCGCATGGTTCTTGCCGAACAGCAGTTCCTGCACGGCGCTGCGGAAGTTGGCCGCGCCTTCCATCGGCAGGTAGGGCCGGGCGCCGGCATCGGCGACGACCTGCAGCTCGGCCTTGCGCACCGAGTCCAGCATCGGGATGCGGCCCTCGTTGTCGAAGTAGATGCCGATGGACAGGTTGATCTTGCCGGCGCGGGGATCCTTGCCGAAGGCTTCGTTGAGGCTCAGGATGGGATCGCCGGGGTAGGCTTCGACGTGTGCAAACATGGCTGGACGACTCGTAAGGACAGCGGACGGAACTCGCATTATGTGCAGGAACATCAAGACCCTCTTCAACTTCGAGCCGCCGGCCACCGAGCTGGAGATCCGCGACGCGGCGCTGCAGTTCGTGCGCAAGCTCAGCGGGTTCGCGGTGCCGTCCAAGGCGAACGAGGCGGCCTTTGACCGGGCGGTGGCCGAGATCGCTGCCTCGGCGCGGGTGCTGATCGCCGATCTGGTGACCACGGCGGAGCCGAAGGATCGCGAGATCGAGGCGGCCAAGGCGCGGGCGCGCTCGGCCGAGCGTTTCGGGCGTGGTGGCGATGCGTCGATTTGAGGCGTTAGCCCTGGTCCTCGCGCTGGCTCCCGCGCTGGCCGACGAGGCGCCGAAGCAGAACTACTTCAACGACCCGTTCCTGCAGCTCACCCACGGCC
>NZ_LYVQ01000321.1 GCF_001984095.1 Pelomonas sp. KK5 | reverse complement strand
GTGCTGGAGACCGCCTGCGCCCAGGCCGCGCGCTGGCAGGGGCAGCCCGGCAAGCCGCAGCAGGTGGCCGTCAACGTCTCGGCCCGCCAGCTGCGCCAGCCGGATTTCGTGGAGACGGTCGACTTCATCCTGGCCGAGACCGGCTGCCCGCCGCATGCGCTTGAACTCGAGGTTACGGAAAGCCTGCTGCTGGAAGACGCCGAGGCTGCCATCGAGCTGCTGGGCCAGCTGAGCCAGCGCGGCGTGCGCGTGGCGATCGACGACTTCGGTACCGGCTATTCCTCGCTGGCCTACCTGAAGCGCATGCCGATCCAGACGCTGAAGATCGACCGCAGCTTCGTCTCCGAGGTGGGCAGCGACGCCAACGTGGCGGCGATCGCCCGCACGGTGATCGTGCTGGCCCGCAGCCTGGGCCTGGACGTGCTGGCCGAGGGCGTTGAGACGGCCGAGCAGGCCGCCTGGCTCAAGCGCGAGGGCTGCGACTGGGCCCAGGGCTGGCACTACGGGCGGCCGATGCCGGCGGAGGATTTCGTCGTTGCGAATGCGGCGGCGGAGCTCGCCTCCCCGCGGGTGCAACTGCAACTGGCCTGAAGGCACCGCGTAAAACGACCGGGCCCGGGCCGGCGCGGGCGGCGCGGCTTCACACAGTCACGCTAGGATCGCCGCCATGCTGTCTTACTGGCACCTGTTCACCCGCCTGGGCGAGGCCCAGATCCTCCTGCCGCTGGACCTGCTGGCCATGGCCTGGCTCTGGCTGGGCGCGCGCCGCGGGCCGCTGGCCCTGCGCTGGCTCTGCGCCATGGGCGGCGCCGCCACGCTGACCACACTGACCAAGCTGGCCTTCATCGGCTGGGGCGTGGGCAGCGCGGAGTGGGATTTCACTGGCATCTCCGGCCACGCGATGTTCGCTGCCGCCAGCTTCCCGATGCTGGCCTGGGTGGCGCTGATGAACCGCAGCGACCGCGCCCAGCGACTGGGTATCGGCCTGGCCTTCGCGCTGGCCGCCGCCATCGCCTACTCGCGCCTTCCGGTGCATGCGCATTCGCCCTCGGAAGCGATCGCCGGCTTCCTGCTGGGCAGCCTGGCCAGCATGCTGAGCCTGCGCGGGCTGACCGGCTCGCATCCGGCCGTGCTGCCGCTGTGGCTGCCGACGGCGCTGGCCGGGGCGCTGCTGGCCATGCCGGTCTCGGCGCCGGCGCCGCGCACCCATGAGTGGGTGACGAGGCTGTCGCTGGAGCTGTCCGGCCACGAGCGGCCCTTCATGCGCAGCGACCTGCACCGCCGCCTGCGCGTGCTGCCGCCCTCAATGGAGCGCAAGGTCGGCGCCGACCCGCTGTCCGCTCTTTGACAGGCATTCGAACCAGATCGGGTCCAGCTCGGTCTCGGTGACCGTCAGCCCCGCGCTCAGCTCGTAGCTGGAATCGAACCAGCCGCAGTGGCTCTGCTGCGCATCGTCGAGGGTGAGGGCGGGTACTGCGTTCATCGGTGTCTCCGGTGTTGATGGAACGCAGTGTTCCCGCCGACGCCGCCGCGGCAAATCCACCCTGAAGAGGGGTGAGGCCCCCACCAAAGTGGGAGATTCCGCCCTCAGATCGCCAGCGCCGTCGTGTTCTTCACCTCCTCCATCACCGCGTAGGTCCGCGTCTCCCGCACGCCGGGCAGGGTCCAGATCACGCTGCCGATGAATTCGCGGTAGGCCGTCATGCTGGCCACGCGCGTCTTCAGCAGGTAGTCGAAGCCGCCGGCCACCAGATGGCATTCCAGGATCTCGGGCCGGGACTGCACGGCGGCCTTGAAGTTGTCCATCACATCGTGCACCGTGCGGTCCAGCAGGATCTCGATGAAGACGAGCATCGCCTGGCCCAGCTTCTCGGGATTCAGCCGCGCCTCGTAGCCCAGGATGTAGCCTTCGCGGGTGAGTCGCTTGACCCGCTCCAGCACCGCGGTGGGCGAGAGGTGCACCGCCTCGGCCAGCTTCAGGTTGGAGATGCGCCCGTCGGCCTGCAGCACGCGCAGGATGCGGGCGTCGATGGTGTCGATGTCGGTGTTCACGGCGAATATCTCACTAGAGATGCGTCAATGTTCTGAATTTAATTCATGGCCGGCACTTCTAAAGTGCTGATCGTCACTAAATCGGACCGCTCCACCATGACCTCCTTCGCCCCCCTCCCGGAAACCACCCGCCTGCCGGACCCGTATCGGGAGGAAATCGGCGTGGTCAGCGCGCTGGCCGCGGGCGTGCGCCCGGCGCTGGACTGGCCGGCGGTGATCGCCCAGGCCGGCCCCTGGGTCAAGCAGGTGCGGGCCAATCCGGCGCCGTTCTGGGCGATGGAATCGCTGCTGCGCGAATACCCGATTACGTCAGCGGAGGGCCTGGCCCTGATGCGCCTGGCCGAGGCGCTGCTGCGCGTGCCCGACGCGCCCACCGCCATCGCGCTGACGGCCGACCAGCTCGGCCGCGCCGATTTCGACGGCGCCAGCGAGGGCCCGCACAAGATGCTGGCCAGCCTCTCGGCCTCGGCGATCTCGCTGTCCAAGAAGTTCCTGCCCGGGTCGGAGGAAGAGGGCGGCTTGTTCAAGCGCCTCGGCGCCCAGACCGTCGTCGCCGCCACCGTGCGGGCGATCCAGCTGCTGGGCCGCCAGTTCGTGCTCGGCCGCAACATCAAGGAGGCGATGGACGAGGCGGCCTCGGCCCGCCGCGTGCAGGGCATGCTCCGCTTCTCGTACGACATGCTGGGCGAGGGCGCCCGCACCGAGGACGACGCGCGCCGCTACCAGGCCGCCTACATCGGCGCGATCAAGGCGATCGCCGGCGGCCGCAAGGCCGAGTCGCCCGAAAGCGCGGACGGCATCTCGATCAAGCTGTCAGCTCTGTTCAGCCGTTATGAGGTGCTGCAGCGCGAGCGCGTGTTCGCCGAACTGCTGCCGCGCGTCTGGGAGCTGATCGAGCTGGCCGCCGCCGCCAACATCAACCTGACCATCGACGCGGAAGAAGTGGACCGCCTCGAGCTCTCGCTCGACGTGCTGGACGCGCTGGCCGCCCGCATCGCCTCCACCTACCCGCAATGGCGCGGCTTCGGCCTCGCCGTGCAGGCCTACCAGACCCGCGCGCTGCAGGTGGTGGACGAGGTCGCGGCGATCGCCCGCAAGCATGGCCTGCGCTTCATGGTGCGCCTGGTCAAGGGCGCCTACTGGGACGGCGAGATCAAGCGCGCCCAGGAGCTGGGCCTGACCGCCTATCCGGTCTTCACCCACAAGCCGCACACCGACGTCTCCTACCTCGCCTGCGCCAAGCGCCTGATCGAGCACGCCGACGTCATCTACCCGCAGTTCGCCAGCCACAACGCCGGCACCATCGCCGCCATCGTGCAGATGGCGCGCCAGGCCGGCGCCGCCTTCGAGATGCAGCGCCTGCACGGCATGGGCGAGGGCGTCTACCGCGAGGTGCTGAAGGACGGCGCCATCCCCTGCCGCGTCTACGCCCCGGTGGGCGAGCACCGCGACCTGCTGGCGTATCTCGTGCGCCGCCTGCTGGAGAACGGCGCCAATTCGTCCTTCGTCCACCAGCTGGCCGATGTGAATGTGCAGGTGCCCGAGCTGCTCGGCTCGCCGCTGGACGAGGTGGCCGCCGCCGGCGCGCTGCCGCTGCCGCCGGCGCTGTACGGCTTCGCGCGGGCCAACTCCACCGGCCTGGACCTGACCGCGCCGGCCCAGCGCGAAGCCATCCGTGCGGCGCTGCAGGGCGTCGAGGTGCAGCCGGTCGCCGAGGCCCATGCCGAGGATGTCGATGCCGCCATGAGCCGGCTCGCCGCGGGCTTCCCCGCGTGGAACGCCACGCCGGTCGCCCGGCGCGCCGCCATCCTGCGCCGCGCCGCCGACGCGCTGGACGCCCGCCTGGCCGAGTTCTGCGCGCTGCTGGTCAAGGAAGCCTTCAAGACCCAGGGCGACTGCGTGGCCGAGGTCCGCGAAGCCGTCGATTTCCTGCGTTACTACGCCAACCAGGCCGAGGCCGAATCCGCGCAGATGCAGGGCCGCGGCGTGTTCGTCTGCATCAGCCCGTGGAACTTCCCGCTGGCGATCTTCGCCGGCCAGGTGGTCGCCGCGCTGGTGGCCGGCAACGCAGTGGCGGCCAAGCCGGCCGAGCAGACGCCGTATGTGGCACTGAAGATGGTCGAGCTGCTGCACGAGGCCGGCGTGCCCGCCGACGCGCTGGCGCTGCTGCACGGCCCCGGCGAGACGGTCGGCGCGGCCCTGGTGGCCCATGCGGCCACGGCCGGCGTCTGCTTCACCGGCTCCACGGCGGTGGCGCAGATCATCAACAAGTCGCTGGCGGCCAAGGGTGAGGGTCAGGTCTTGCCGCTGATCGCCGAGACCGGCGGCCTGAACGCCATGGTGGTCGACTCCACCGCGCTGCCCGAGCAGGTGATCGACGCCGTGGTGCAGAGCGCCTTCCGCTCGGCCGGCCAGCGCTGCTCGGCGCTGCGCCTGCTGTGCGTGCAGGACTCGATCGCCGACGGCGTCGTCGAGATGCTGCGCGGCGCGCTGCAGCAGCTGTGGGTGGGCCAGCCGGCCGACCTCGCCACCGACGTCGGCCCGGTCATCGACGACGAGGCCTTCGCCGGCATCTCCGCCCATGTCGAGCGCCTCAAGCGCGAGGCCACGCTGATCGCCGAGGCGCCGATCCACGACGCGATGCCGCGCCAGATCCGACCGGTGGCCTTCGAGCTGGCCGGCATCGAGCAGCTGGGCGCCGAGATCTTCGGCCCGGTGCTGCACGTCGTGCGCTTCAGCGAGGACGTGGACCGCGTCGTCGAGCGCATCAACAGCCTCGGCTACGGCCTGACGCTGGGCATCCAGACCCGCATCGACAGCCGTGCCCAGCGCCTGGCCGAGAAGGCCCGCATCGGCAACGTCTACGTCAACCGCAACATCATCGGCGCGGTGGTCGGCGTGCAGCCCTTCGGTGGCGAAGGCATGTCCGGCACCGGCCCGAAGGCCGGCGGCCCGGCCTACCTGAAGCGCTTCTGCGCGGAGCCGCTGCTGGACGTGCCGCAGGCCGTCGGCATGCCCGCCGGCAGCGTCACGACGGCGGGCCTCTCCGACGCCGATGGCGGCTGGAGCGGCCGCACGCCGGCCGAGCGCGCGGCGGTTGTCGGCAAGGTCGCGGCCGACCTGGCCGCTGTAGCCGCGCAGGCCTTCGCCGACCAGGAACTGCCCGGCCCCACCGGCGAGAGCAACACGCTGCGCCACCATGCGCGCGGCCACTTCCTGTGCATTGCCGACGGCGACGAGGCCGGCCTGGCGGCCGTCGCCTCGCTGCTGCTGGCCGGCAACAGCGTCAGCTGGCTGGCCGGTCCCGAGGCCGAGGCGCAGCGCCAGCGCCTGCTGCGGGCCGGCGTGCCGGCGGCGGCGCTGACGCTGCTGCCG
>NZ_LYVQ01000320.1 GCF_001984095.1 Pelomonas sp. KK5 | reverse complement strand
GCCTGGCGCCGGGCCACCTGTTCTCGGCGGACCGGCGCTTCAGCCACCATGTGCGGATCAATTTCGGGCATCCGGACCACGCCGGCATGCCGGCCGCGCTGAAAACGGTCGGCACGATCGCCAGGGCGCTGGCGCAGCCCGCTTGAGCCGCACGCCGCGGCGGCCTTCTTGTCCGCGCAGGGCTTGCGCGTGCGTAGGACGGCTCCGGTTCCGTGCGGTGGGGCCCTGCCAGGCGGCCCGAGAGGCACCGGCCTTGCCTGTGACGGGCGTCGGGACCCCGCGGGTTCCGCCATCACCGATGGAGGTCGCCATGGCCGTCTGGCAGTTCGAGCTTGCATTCCTTTCCGTCCACGCCGCCGCGCCGGCACCGGCGAACCATGGCTTCCTGGTACCCCCGCTGGCTGGCGAGGCGATGGCGCTCACGCAGCCCTACATCGCCGCGTCGCTGGGGCGGCCGCAGCGCCTGGCGGGCGGGGCGGTGATCAGCTTCGGCGCGCAGGAAGGCAATCACATCGACCTGGTGGAGGGCGAGGCTGGCGGCTGCGAAGTCTGGGCCGGCATCGACGCCCGCTCGGATGCCGACGGCTTCTGCGCGGTGCTGTGCGACGTGGCGCGCGCGCTGCGCTGCGAGCTGTTCGCGCCCGAGCTGGGCCTGCGGGTCGAACCGCAGCGCCGGGCGCTGGTGGAGGCGCTGATGCGCTCCACCGCCTGGGTCTATGCGCTCGACCCGTCGCTGTTCAGGCAGGGCGCCCATGGCTGGATGGCCCTGTAGGCGCCCCGCGTCACGCCGCGACGACGCGCGGCCTGAGCAGGTCGGACATGCCGACGCGGTGGAGCATCTCCGCGCGCAGGCGGTCCATCACGCTGAAGCCGATGTCGGCGCCGTCCTGCGTCGGGTCGATGTGAACGCGGAAGGGCCGCTTGCCGAAGGGCTGGCCGACCAGGTCCACGATCGCCTCGGCCACCGCAGCCACGTCGGCGTCCTCGGGCACGATCTCGGCGAAGGCCTTCTGGATCTGCTCGCCGAAGCCGGCATAGGGACCAGCCTCGTACTCGGCGACGCGGGCGGCATCCGCCGGCGAGCCCGAGTGCGAGAAGTGGTTCGTGCCCTTGGTGAAGGCGCCGGGCACGACGATGGAGGTCTCGATGCCCCAGCGCGACAGCTCGCGCGCGTACTGCACCGCCATCGAGTCCATCGCCGCCTTGGCCGCGAAATAAGGCGCCAGGTAGGGCGGCGTGCCGCCGGCCGAGCTGCTGCTGGAAACCCAGACCAGCAGGCCCCGGCCCTGCTGGCGCAACTGCGGCAGCGCGGCACGGTTGACCCGCTGCGCGCCCAGCACATTGATGTCGTAGAGCTGGGCGAACTGCTCGGCGGTGAAGGCCTCGGCCGGGCCGAAGGCCATGTGGCCGGCGTTGTGCATCACCACGTCGAGGCGGGCGCAGTCGGCCACGATGCGCGCGATGGCGGCATCGGCCGAGTCCTGCGACTGCACGTCGAGCTCGACCGTGCGCAGGTCGGCGCCGTGGGCCTGGGCGAAGGACGCGATCTGGCGCACGTTGTCGGCATTGCGTCCGGTGGTGCCGCGCATCGAGGCGTAGACGGTGTGGCCGGCCCGGGCGAGGGCCTCGGCCGTGAGGCGGCCGAAGCCGCTGGAGGCGCCGGTGACGAGGATGACTTTCCTGCTGCTCATGTTGATGCTCCTGGTGGGGTGGTGAAGGGTGTGTCTCAGACCATGCCGCCGTTGGCGCGCAGCACCTGGCCGTTGATCCAGCCGCCGTCCGGGCCGGCGAGGAAGGCCACGGCGTTGGCGATGTCGGCGGGCGTGCCCAGGCGCTCCAGCGGGTTCATCCTGGACATGCGCTCGATCAGCTCGTCGGACTTGCCCTTGAGGAAGAGGTCCGTGGCCGTCGGGCCGGGCGCCACCGCATTGACGGTGATCGAGCGGCCACGCAGCTCCTTGGACAGGATGCCGGTCATCGCCTCGACGGCCGCCTTGGTGGCGGTGTAGACGGCGTAGTTCTCGAGCTTCAGGCCGACCACGCTGGTCGACAGGTTGACGATGCGGCCACCGTCGCGCAGGCGGCGCGCGGCCTGGCGCAGCGTGTTGAAGCTGCCCTTGAGGTTGATGGCGACCTGGCTGTCGAACAGCGCGTCGTCGCTGTCGGCCAGCGGGGCCAGCTTCATGATGCCGGCGTTGTTGACGAGGACGTCGATGCCGCCGAACGCGGCCTCGGCCGCGTCGAACATGCGGGCAACGGCGGCCGCGTCGCTGACGTCGGCCTGGGCGGTGATGGCCCGGCCGCCGGCAGCCTCGATCTTGCGGACCAGTTGCTCGGCTTCGCTGGCATTGCCGGCGAAGTTCAGGGCGACGGTGAAGCCGTCGCGGGCCAGCCGCTCGGCGATGGCGGCGCCGATGCCGCGGGAGGCGCCGGTGACGAGGGCGACCTTGGACGTGTTGCTCATGCTCATTGCAGTTCTCCTTGATGTCCGCCGCGGATATCGCGGGGTGAAGCAACTATGGCAATTCGCTGGCAATAGATAATCATCGATAGTTTGCCAAGACTGTTTCTTGAATACGAACAAATAAACCGGAGGCCGCCATGGACCGACTGGATGCCATGCAACTGTTCGCCCGCATCGTGGACCGGCGCAGCTTCACGCTGGCCGCCAACGACATGCAGATCCCGCGCTCGACCGCGACCAAGGTCATTGCCGAGCTGGAGGCGCGGCTGGGCGTGCGCCTGCTGCAGCGCACGACGCGCGTGGTGCGGCCCACGCTGGACGGCGAGGCCTTCCACCAGCGCTGCCTGCGCATCCTCGACGACGTGCAGGACGCCGAGGGCGCCTTCAGCGGCGCCCAGGTCAAGGGGCAGCTCCGCGTCGAGGTGCAGGGCACGCTGGCGCGCCACTTCCTGATGCCCGGCCTGCCGGCCTTCTTCGCCCAGTACCCTGGGATCGAGCTGTCGATGAGCGAGAGCGACCGCTGGGTGGACCTGGTGCAGGAGGGTGTCGACTGCGTGCTGCGCTACGGCGCGCTGCGCGACAGCGAACTGGTGGCGCGGCAGGTGACCCTGCTGGAGCGGCTCACCTGCGCCACGCCGGAATACCTCGAACGCTTCGGGACGCCGAGCGGCGTCGACGGGCTGGCCGGCCATCGCATGGTGGGCCTGCGCTCGATCACCACCGGGCAGGTGACGCCGCTCGAGTTCCAGGAGGACGGCAAGGGCAAGGCCCCGGTGCGCACGCTCTCGCTGCCGGGGCCGCTGATGGTCACCGGCACCGAGAGCTACCTCGCGGGCATCCGCCTCGGCCTGGGCCTGGCCCAGGTGCCGCGCTTCCACGTCGAGGACGAACTGCGCAGCGGCAGGCTCGTGGAGATCCTCGCCGACACCCCGCCCCCGTCGATGCCGGTGTCACTGCTGTACCCGAGCGGGCGGCAGCTGTCGCCGCGGGTGCGGGTGTTCCTGGACTGGGCGACGCAGGAGTTCAGGAAGGAAAACGAAAAGGCCTCAGAGGTCGCCCTCTGAGGCCTGGATATCGGTGGTGGAGAGGAGGAGGATCGAAAAAACCGCTGGAAGTGCGATGGATATTGACAACGTTCTGAGGAAGTCCATGTGGTTACTGCACAAGTTACTGCCAGTAGCTTCCGCAGTGCATCGGTGCGGAAAATTCCCCTGAGTTCGATCCTAGTTCTTGGCCGGTAACGGCCATGTTTCTTCCTCTGTGTCGCCTGCCGCACTGTGTAGCGGCATAAGCCAAGCGTTCACCATACCAAGCAATCGAGCCTTACCAGGACAAATGATTTGCCTGTAGCACACCGGTGCCGAGTTTTGAGTAGCGCCCGCTGCTGGCGCCGCGAAGCTGGCGACGAAGGTTGGGGAGGCGTGGACCCCATCGGCTGACAGTCAGCGGGCTGCCAGGTCAATCGGCTAGGCGCTCTTCTTGCCGGAAGCCGAACACTTCGACACCCACCTCGCCGCAATCAGCGTACACATCAGGCTTGGCCGTGGACACCCGCGCCGCGTGCACCTGCGGATGGGCCAGCATCGTTGCCAAGAGATCGTCGCAGAGCGTTTCCTGCAAATGGACATGACCGCGTTCGAGCCGCGCCAGGACGCTGCTGCGGATGAAGTCGTAGTCCACCACATCGCGCAGCTCGTCGTTGCGTGACGAGGAATCCGACAGGCGGACGTAAAGATCCACGTTGATGCGAAGGCGCTGGGCTGCTCGCTTCTCGAAGTCGTGAGCGCCGATCCGGACGGGCAGTTCGAAGTTGCGCAGATACAGGCGTCGACAACCGGCGAGGCGGGGGTCCAGAAGGGCCGACATTCAGGGCGCCCTCCGGGGCTCTTGCTCGCGAACCAGGAATAGCACGTCGCGCGGCTGCGGGCTCAGGTGCTGGCCGCCATCGACCAGCAAGGTGCTGCCCGTCATGGCTGGTGATTCGAGTAGAAATCGCACCGTGCGAGCGACGTCCTCAGGCGTCGACGAACGCTGCAGCGGCGTCATCCGGTGTGCCTCGGCGAACTCCTGCTCGCTCATCGGACCGGAGGGCAGGGTGACGCCGGGCGCCACGCCGCAGACACGCAGTGCTGGCGCCAGCGCCTGCGCGAGCAGCTTGCCGGCGGCTTCCAGCGCCGCCTTGGACAGCGTATACGACAGGTGATCGGGGTTGGCGTTCCAGAGCTTCTGGTCCAGCAGGTTCACCACGCAGCCGCCGCAGCCGCGGGACAGTACATGCTGGTGAAGGGCCCGGGCCAGCACAATGGACGGCGTCACGTTGGCGTTGAAGTGGCGCAGCGCCACGTCGGCGCTGAAGCTGGCCACATCGTCGTGCTCGAACAGCGAGGCGTTGTTTACCACGGCGTCCACGCGTCCATGCCGCGCGATCACGGCCGGCAGCAATCCTTCCAGTTCGGCCGCATCGCCCAGTTCGGCCCGGAAGCCGAAGGCCTGCGCGCCCAGTGCCCGCAACTCCTCGACGGTGGCATCCGCGTCGGCGGCCGAATGCCGGTAGTGCAGGGCGACATCCCAGCCATTCGCAGCCAGTTCCAGTGCGATCACGCGTCCGATGCGGCGTGCCCCGCCGGTCACTAGCGCGACGGGACGACTTTCAGGCTTGTGATTCGACTTCATGTTAGACACTTTATACGAAAGTGTTCTTGTTTTGTCTAGCGGAGATCCCGCGTGGCCAGGTTTCTGCAGCGCGCCGCTGGGCGATAGCCGCCGGCATTTCGGGAATACCCAAGGTCCGATGTGCGATGTCGCGCCATTAGACTTGTGAACATAATCAATAAAAACGTCTAGATGTCGTGGCTGAAGGTCTTCCGATCCGTTGACGCCGCCTGGGCGAGAAATTCAACGGAGCAGGAGACAAGATGAACAAGCGCATTCAGGCCACGCCGCTGGCGGCTGCCGCATCGGCCTTGGCCGTAATGCTGGGTCACGGAGTGGCATTCGCCCAGGCGACACCGGCGGGTGACGGCCTTGCCGTCGAAGCCATCGACAAGGTCGTGGTG
>NZ_LYVQ01000319.1 GCF_001984095.1 Pelomonas sp. KK5 | reverse complement strand
GAACTGCACCGGCACGCCGCTGGCGCTCTCGGCCGGCGCCGCCTGCTCGCTGACGTTCAGCCCGATGCCGACCACCGCCATGCGCTGCGCGCCGGCCTGCACGGTCTCGATCAGGATGCCGCCGAGCTTGCGGCCGGCGCCGTCGTCGTCCACCAGCCAGATGTCGTTGGGCCACTTCAGCTGCAGGCGCGGCGCCTGGCCGGCCGGCAAAGGATCTCCCAGGGGCTCCAGCGCCTCGGCCACCGCGCAGCCGACGGCCAGCGAGAGGCCGGACCAGTCCGGCATGTCCAGCACCAGGCCCAGCGAGAAGGTCAGCGAGCCGCCGGCGCTGGAGACCCAGCTGCGCCCCAGGCGCCCGCGGCCCTGGGTCTGGTGCACGGCGACCAGCAGGCAGGGCTGGAGGTCGTGCACGCGGCGGCCATAACTCTGAGGCTCAGCGGCGCCACTGCCGCCGCCACTACTGTTGCTCTTGCTGCGCACCCGCTCCAGCAGCGCGGTGTTGGTGGACTCGCTGCGCGCCAGCACCTCGATGCTGATGCCCGGCAGCAGCGGAGAGAGCTGCTGCCACAGCGCATCGACATGCCAGCCGGTTTCGGGGACGGCGATGTCGTCGTCGTCGTGGGGCTGTTGCTGCTCGCTCATCACCGGCGCTTCGGAGCCAGCATCGTGCCGCGGCACTCGGGGCTGCCGCAGTGGCAGGCGAATTCCTTCTTCAGCTTGGGCGTGTAGCGCTCGTCGATGGTGAGGCCGTAGTCGTAGAAGAGTTCCTCGCCCGGCGAGAGGTCGGCCAGCGCCTTGATGTAGACGCGGCCCTCGACCTCGTCGGCCTCGCAGTTGGGCGCGCAGCTGTGGTTGATCCAGCGGGCGCTGTTGCCCCCGTGCAGCGCGTCGATCACCTGGCCGGTGTCGAGGTGGAAGTAGAAGGTGTGGTTGGGCTGGGCCGGGTCGTGCGGGTGGCGGTCCATCGCCTCGTCCCAGCTGATGCGCTCGCCGGTGTACTCGATGACGGTCTCGCCGGCGGCGATCGGGGCCACCGCGTACACGCCGCGGCCGTGGACGCCCGACTTGCGGACCTGGATGCGGCGAGAGGCTGTTTTGCGCGTCATCGAAAAGTTGTGGTTACATTGAATTCATGGGTGCGCGTACGTGTACGTGCGCGCGAGGCCGGATTGTAGGCACGATAAATAAGCAGGTTCGTCGATCGACATGAGCAAGACACTGATCATTGCGGAGAAGCCTTCGGTGGCACAGGACATCGTGCGGGCGCTGACGCCGGGCACGGGCAAGTTCGACAAGCATGACGAGTACTTCGAGAGCGAGCAGTACGTCGTCAGCTCGGCCGTTGGCCATCTGGTGGAGATCAAGGCGCCGGACGAGTTCGACGTCAAGCGCGGCAAGTGGAGCTTCGCCAACCTGCCGGTGATCCCGCCGCACTTCGACCTGAACCCGATCGACAAGAGCAAGGGCCGGCTCAACGCGCTGGTCAAGCTGATCCGGCGCAAGGACGTGACGGCCATCATCAACGCCTGCGACGCGGGCCGCGAGGGCGAGCTGATCTTCCGGCTGATCCAGCAGTACGCGCAGCCCGCCAAGGGCAAGCTCGAGAAGCCGGTGCAGCGCCTGTGGCTGCAGTCGATGACGCCGCAGGCGATCCGCGACGGCTTCGCCAACCTGCGCTCCGACAAGCAGATGCTGCCGCTGGCCGACGCCGCCCGCTGCCGCTCCGAGGCCGACTGGCTGGTGGGCATCAACGGCACCCGCGCGATGACCGCCTTCAACTCGCGCGACGGCGGCTTCTTCCTCACCACCGTGGGCCGCGTGCAGACGCCGACGCTGTCCATCGTCGTCGAGCGGGAAGAGAAGATCCGCAAGCACGTCAGCCGCGACTACTGGGAGGTGCGCGCCAGCTTCGACGCGCAGGCCGGCCTGTACGAGGGCAAGTGGTTCGATCCCAAGTGGAAGAAGGGCGACGATGCCGAGGACCGCGCCGACCGCATCTGGGCCAAGCCCGATGCCGAGGCGATCGCCCAGGCCGTGCTCGGCAAGCCGGCCACGGTCACCGAGGAGAGCAAGCCGACGACCAGCTCCTGCGGCGGCCTCTACGACCTGACCACCCTGCAGCGCGAGGCCAACTCCCGCTTCGGCTTCTCGGCCAAGACCACGCTGGGCCTGGCCCAGGCGCTGTACGAGAAGCACAAGGTGCTGACCTACCCGCGTACCGACTCGCGCTTCCTGCCGGAGGACTATCTGGCGGTGGCGAAGCAGACCACCGAGATGCTGTCCAAGGAGGACATGCCCGGCCCGCTGCGCGCGCTCAGCGCGCACGCCAAGACCTCGCTGAAGAACGGCTACATCAAGCCGACCAAGAAGGTCTTCGACAACGCCAAGGTCTCGGACCACTTCGCCATCATCCCGACGCTGCAGGCGCCCAAGAGCCTCACCGAGGCCGAGGCCAAGCTCTACGACATGGTGGTCAAGCGCTTCCTGGCGGTGTTCTTCCCGCCGGCGGAGTTCCTGGTCACGACGCGCATCTCCAAGGTCGGTGAGCATTCCTTCCAGACCAACGGCAAGGTGCTGGTCAAGGCCGGCTGGCTGGCCGTCTACGGCAAGGAAGAGCAGGACGACGACGCCAACCTGGTGGCCGTCGCCCCGGGCGAGCTGGTGCGCACCGAGAGCGTGGACGTGAAGGGCCTGGCCACCAAGCCGCCGGCCCGCTACACGGAAGCCACGCTGCTCTCCGCGATGGAAGGCGCGGGCAAGCTGATCGACGACGACGAACTGCGCGAGGCCATGGCCGAGAAGGGCCTGGGCACGCCGGCCACCCGCGCCGCCACGATCGAAGGCCTGATCACCGAGAAGTACATGCTGCGCGAGGGCCGCGAGCTGATCCCCACGGCCAAGGCCTTCCAGCTGATGACGCTGCTGCGCGGCCTGGACGTGGAGGATCTGACCAAGCCCGAGCTGACCGGCAACTGGGAATACCAGCTCGCCGAGATGGAGAAGGGCCGCCTGGACCGCGACGCCTTCATGGCCGAGATCGCCGCGATGACCGAGCGCATCGTGCAGAAGGCCAAGAGCTACGACCGCGACACCATCCCCGGCGACTACGCCACGCTGAAGACACCGTGCCCCAAGTGCGGCGGCATCGTCAAGGAGAACTACCGCCGCTTCACCTGCATGGGCAAGAGCGGCGAGGGCAGCGATGCCTGCGGCTTCTCGATCGGCAAGATCCCGGGCGGCCGCAGCTTCGAGCTGCATGAGGTCGAGGCCTTCCTGCGCGACAAGAAGATCGGCCCGCTGGAAGGCTTCCGCTCCAAGGCCGGCTGGCCCTTCACGGCCGAGCTGGCGCTGGTCTACGACGACGAGATCGCCAACTGGAAGCTCGAGTTCGATTTCGGCGAGGACGCCAAGAAGGCCGAGAACGACGGCGAGCCGGTCGACTTCGGCGGGCAGTCCTCTCTTGGCAACTGCCCCAAGTGCGGCGGCCATGTCTACGAGCATGGCGCCAACTACGTCTGCGAGCACGCGGTCGGGGCGCATGTGACCTGCGACTTCAAGAGCGGCAAGATCATCCTGCAGCAGCCGGTCGAGCCGGCGCAGGTGCACAAGCTGCTCACCACCGGCAAGACCGACCTGCTGGAGAACTTCGTCTCCAACAAGACCCGCCGCAAGTTCAAGGCCTTCCTGGCCTATGACAAGAAGGAGGGCAAGGTGGTGTTCGAGTTCGAGCCGCGTGCGGCGAAGGCGCCGCCGGCGAAGAAGGTGGCGGCGAAGAAGGCGGCCAAGGCCTGAGGGCTTCGATACCTCATCCCGAACGGGTTTGGGAACCACTCACTCCGTTCGCCCTGAGGTATCGAAGGGCCCGTCAGAGCTCCCCGCGCAGCACCGGCTCCGCCGCGAGCCGTTCGCGCGCGAACTCGATGAAGGCCCGCACCTTGGCCGGCGCCCGCCGCCCGGCCGGGTAGACCAGGTGCACCGGCACCGCCGGCAGCGCATGCTCGTCCAGCACGCTTCGCAGCCGGCCGGCGCGCAGATCGGCCGCGGCCTGGTAGATCAGGCAGCGGGTGAGACCATGGCCGGCCACGGCGGCGCTGATCGCCACCTCGTTGCTGTTGGTGACCCAGTTGATCCGCGGCTCCCCGAGCTGGCCGTCGCGGAAGCGCCAGGGCGTGGGGTTGTGGCCGTCCTGGGCATAGGCGATCGCATGATGCGGGGCCAGGTCTTGCGGGGTTTGCGGCGTGCCGTGCGCGGCGAGATAGGCCGGCGCGCCGACGACCACCCGCCTCAGCGCGCCCACCGGCACGGCCGTGAGCCCTGAGTCCGGCAGTTGCGCGATGCGCAGCGCCACGTCGATGCCCTCATCGAGCAGATGCACCACCCGGTCGGCGAACAGCGTGCGCACCTGCACCTGCGGCTGCGCCTTCAGGAAATCCAGCACCAGCGGCGCCATGTGCAGGCGGCCGAACATCTGCGGCGCCGTCACCGTCAGCCAGCCGCGGGCCTGGCCGCCGGCCGCGGCGGCCTCGGCCTCGTCCAGGTCGGCCAGGATGCGCCGGCAGTCCTGCAGGAAGCGCTCCCCCGCATCGGTCAGCCGCACCGACCGGGTGGTGCGCATCAGCAGCACGACGCCCAGCCGCTTCTCGAGCGCCACGATCGCCCGCGTGACGGCCGGCGCCGACACGCCCAGCCGCCGCGCCGCCGCGGCGAAACCCTGCAGTTCGGCCGTGGCGACGAAGGCGCGCAGCGTGTCGAGATGGTCCATTGTTTCTCACCGAGTAATTCTGAAAGGCTGACTTTCGGTATTCCTGTCGAATATTGCAATAGATATCGTGGCGCCATTCCCAACAAGGAGCGTCAGATGAATCTCAACGTTATGCGCCTGCACCGCATGCCGATCTCCGGCCATTGCCACCGCGTCGAACTGATGCTGCGGCTGCTGGGCCTGCCCTACGAGACGGTCGAGGTGGACCTGCTGCGTGGCGAGCAGCGCCAGCCCGCGTTTCTCGCCTTGAACGCGCTGGGCC
Organism: Pelomonas sp. KK5; assembly: GCF_001984095.1. Lineage (GTDB taxonomy): Bacteria > Pseudomonadota > Gammaproteobacteria > Burkholderiales > Burkholderiaceae_C > KK5. The sequence continues at coordinate 514 of NZ_LYVQ01000319.1, read as the reverse complement.
AGATACCGGTGCTGGAGGACGGCGAGCTGGCGCTGGCCGACAGCAATGCGATCCTGGTCTACCTCGCCCGCCGCTATGCGCCGGACTCGGCCTGGCTGCCGACCGATCCTGTGGCCGCGGCCCGCCTGCAGCGCTGGTTCTCGCTGGCGGCCAGCCTGCTGGACTACGGCATCGCCACCGCGCGCTTCTCGGCGCTGATCGGTCGGCCGGTCCGCGAGGAAAGCCGCGTCGACGGCCACAGGCTGCTGGCGCTGATGGAGGCCACGCTGCAATCGCAGCCCTGGCTGCTCGAAGGCGCGGCGCCGACGCTGGCCGACGTCTCGCTGTACGGCTACTGCTCGCAGGCGGAGATCGGCGGCATCTCGCTGGAGGCCTACCCGGCCGTGCGCGGTTGGCTGCAGCGGGTCGAGACCTTGCCGGGCTTCATCCCGCTGACGGCGGAGCTCGTGTCATGAGCGCCGGCGGCTTCCATGCGGGCGAGCAGGCGCTGCAGGCCCGGGTCGGCGTGCAGGAG
>NZ_LYVQ01000318.1 GCF_001984095.1 Pelomonas sp. KK5 | reverse complement strand
CAAAGTTATAGGGTCAAGCCTCACGGGCAATTAGTACTGGTTAGCTTAACGCGTTACCGCGCTTCCACACCCAGCCTATCAACGTCCTGGTCTCGAACGACCCTTCAGGGGGCTCTAGGCCCCGGCAAGACTCATCTTGAGACGAGTTTCCCGCTTAGATGCTTTCAGCGGTTATCTCTTCCGCACTTAGCTACTCGGCGATGCCACTGGCGTGACAACCGATACACCAGAGGTGCGTCCACTCCGGTCCTCTCGTACTAGGAGCAGGCTCTCTCAATCTTGCAGCGCCCACGGAAGATAGGGACCAAACTGTCTCACGACGTTTTAAACCCAGCTCACGTACCTCTTTAAATGGCGAACAGCCATACCCTTGGGACCGGCTACAGCCCCAGGATGAGATGAGCCGACATCGAGGTGCCAAACACCGCCGTCGATATGAACTCTTGGGCGGTATCAGCCTGTTATCCCCAGAGTACCTTTTATCCGTTGAGCGATGGCCCTTCCATACAGAACCACCGGATCACTTTGTCCTACTTTCGTACCTGCTCGACTTGTCAGTCTCGCAGTCAAGCACGCTTATGCCAATGCACTATCGTCACGATTTCCGACCGTAACTAGCGTACCTTCGAACTCCTCCGTTACGCTTTGGGAGGAGACCGCCCCAGTCAAACTGCCCACCATACACTGTCCCCAATCCCGATTCAGGGACCAAGGTTAGAACCTCAAACACACCAGGGTGGTATTTCAACGTCGGCTCCATATGATCTAGCGACCATACTTCAAAGCCTCCCACCTATCCTACACAGATCTGTTCAAAGTCCAATGTAAAGCTACAGTAAAGGTTCATGGGGTCTTTCCGTCTTTCCGCGGGGAGATTGCATCATCACAAACATTTCAACTTCGCTGAGTCTCTGGAGGAGACAGTGTGGCCATCATTACTCCATTCGTGCAGGTCGGAACTTACCCGACAAGGAATTTCGCTACCTTAGGACCGTTATAGTTACGGCCGCCGTTTACTGGGACTTCAGTCAAGAGCTTGCACCCCATCATTTAATCTTCCAGCACCGGGCAGGAGTCACACCCTATACGTCGACTTTCGTCTTTGCAGAGTGCTGTGTTTTTAATAAACAGTTGCAGCCACCGATTCTCTGCGGCCTTTATCGGCTCCCCAAGTAAATGGTTCACCTACCAAAGGCACACCTTCTTCCGAAGTTACGGTGTCAATTTGCCGAGTTCCTTCTCCAGAGTTCTCTCAAGCGCCTTAGAATACTCATCTCGCGCACCAGTGTCGGTTTGCGGTACGGTCGTCAATAGCTGAAGCTTAGTGGCTTTTCCTGGAAGCAGGGTATCACTCACTTCGGCAGCATGCTGCCTCGTTATCACGCCTCATCTCAGATCTCCGGATTTGCCTAGAGACCACGACTACACGCTTGAACCAACTATTCCAACAGTTGGCTGAGCTAACCTTCTCCGTCCCCACATCGCACTATTGATCGGTACAGGAATATTGACCTGTTTCCCATCAGCTACGCATCTCTGCCTCGCCTTAGGGGCCGACTCACCCTACGCCGATGAACGTTGCGTAGGAAACCTTGCGCTTTCGGCGAGGGGGCTTTTCACCCCCTTTAACGCTACTCATGTCAGCATTCGCACTTCTGATACCTCCAGCAGCCTTCACAAGCCACCTTCACAGGCTTACAGAACGCTCTCCTACCACGCACATTACTGTGCATCCGCAGCTTCGGTAACTGGCTTAGCCCCGTTACATCTTCCGCGCAGGACGACTCGATCAGTGAGCTATTACGCTTTCTTTAAATGATGGCTGCTTCTAAGCCAACATCCTGACTGTTTTAGCCTTCCCACTTCGTTTCCCACTTAGCCAATTTTGGGGACCTTAGCTGGCGGTCTGGGTTGTTTCCCTCTTGAGTCCGGACGTTAGCACCCGGTGCTCTGTCTCCCAAGCTGTACTCTGCGGTATTCGGAGTTTGCAATGGTTTGGTAAGTCGCCATGACCCCCTAGCCATAACAGTGCTCTACCCCCGCAGGTAATACTTGAGGCACTACCTAAATAGTTTTCGGAGAGAACCAGCTATTTCCAAGTTTGTTTAGCCTTTCACCCCTATCCACAGCTCATCCGCTAGTTTTGCAACACTAGTCGGTTCGGACCTCCAGCACCTGTTACGGTACCTTCATCCTGGCCATGGATAGATCACTTGGTTTCGGGTCTACACCCAGCGACTAATTCGCCCTATTCGGACTCGATTTCTCTACGGCTACCCTATTCGGTTAACCTCGCCACTGAATGTAAGTCGCTGACCCATTATACAAAAGGTACGCAGTCACCCTTGCGGGCTCCTACTTTTTGTATGCATGCGGTTTCAGGATCTATTTCACTCCCCTCCCGGGGTTCTTTTCGCCTTTCCCTCACGGTACTTGTTCACTATCGGTCGATTACGAGTATTTAGCCTTGGAGGATGGTCCCCCCACGTTCAGACAGGGTTTCTCGTGCCCCGCCCTACTCTATTTGCGCCTAGTTCCACAATCAACATTTCTCATACGGGGCTATCACCCGCTATGGCCGGACTTTCCATTCCGTTCTGATATGCCAACTGCTAAAACGCAAGGGCTACTCCGATTTCGCTCGCCACTACTCTCGGAATCTCGGTTGATGTCTTTTCCTCGAGCTACTGAGATGTTTCAGTTCACCCGGTTCGCCACGTCATGCCTATGTATTCAGCATGCGTTACCGCTCGCGCGGTGGGTTTCCCCATTCGGAAATCTCCGGATCAAAGCTAATTTGCCAGCTCCCCGAAGCTTATCGCAGGCTATCACGTCCTTCTTCGCCTGTAATCGCCAAGGCATCCACCACATGCACTTAGTCACTTGACCCTATAACTTTGACAGCGCTGACGGCACTGTCGATCAAGGACACGATCCCAATCGATTCCTCGATCAGGCCGTTTTTTGAGTATTCACGCGTTACGCCGTTCTTCATATCCAAACAATTTCTTGCTCAGTTGAAGTTCTATGTTGACGCAATCAAATGTCATCAGTGGCACGGTGCTCAGCTCCCTTTACGAAGCCTTGCTTTCCACTGACAACGCTGATTCGACTCTACAAATTGTTAAAGAACAACAGCCGACTTTTAAAGTCTTGCTGGCAATTCAAAATGCTCCAGACTCTCATCTGAAGCTCTTTGAATTGCCAACGTATTCAGAGTAAATGGTGGAGGATGACGGGATCGAACCGACGACCCCCTGCTTGCAAAGCAGGTGCTCTCCCAGCTGAGCTAATCCCCCGATTGATTCTCATCAACCTCGTGGTGGGTCTGGCTGGATTCGAACCAGCGACCCCCGCCTTATCAAGACGGTGCTCTAACCGACTGAGCTACAGACCCACGTTGTTTTAACGTGCCTGCCTCTCAGTACGCTCGCCCTTGTCACTGACCAGGCCAGCTCGGCAGGCTCACGTATTTACTCTTCACTGTTGTGTGTCAACAGCCGATAAGTGTGGGCGCTTAAAAACGAGTCATTTGGATCTCGCTGGTCCCCTACCCGAAGGCAGTTGACTGCTCGATCTACTCTAGAAAGGAGGTGATCCAGCCGCACCTTCCGATACGGCTACCTTGTTACGACTTCACCCCAGTCACGAACCCTGCCGTGGTAATCGCCCCCCTTGCGGTTAGGCTAACTACTTCTGGCAGAACCCGCTCCCATGGTGTGACGGGCGGTGTGTACAAGACCCGGGAACGTATTCACCGCGGCAAGCTGATCCGCGATTACTAGCGATTCCGACTTCACGCAGTCGAGTTGCAGACTACGATCCGGACTACGACCGGTTTTCTGGGATTGGCTCCCCCTCGCGGGTTGGCAGCCCTCTGTACCGGCCATTGTATGACGTGTGTAGCCCTACCCATAAGGGCCATGATGACCTGACGTCATCCCCACCTTCCTCCGGTTTGTCACCGGCAGTCTCATTAGAGTGCCCTTTCGTAGCAACTAATGACAAGGGTTGCGCTCGTTGCGGGACTTAACCCAACATCTCACGACACGAGCTGACGACGGCCATGCAGCACCTGTGTTCTGGCTCTCTTTCGAGCACTCCCAAATCTCTTCAGGATTCCAGACATGTCAAGGGTAGGTAAGGTTTTTCGCGTTGCATCGAATTAAACCACATCATCCACCGCTTGTGCGGGTCCCCGTCAATTCCTTTGAGTTTCAACCTTGCGGCCGTACTCCCCAGGCGGTCAACTTCACGCGTTAGCTACGTTACTGAGAAGAAACCCTCCCAACAACCAGTTGACATCGTTTAGGGCGTGGACTACCAGGGTATCTAATCCTGTTTGCTCCCCACGCTTTCGTGCATGAGCGTCAGTACAGGTCCAGGGGATTGCCTTCGCCATCGGTGTTCCTCCGCATATCTACGCATTTCACTGCTACACGCGGAATTCCATCCCCCTCTACCGTACTCTAGTCATGCAGTCACAAAGGCAGTTCCCAGGTTGAGCCCGGGGATTTCACCTCTGTCTTGCATAACCGCCTGCGCACGCTTTACGCCCAGTAATTCCGATTAACGCTTGCACCCTACGTATTACCGCGGCTGCTGGCACGTAGTTAGCCGGTGCTTATTCTTCAGGTACCGTCATTAGCCCTCTGTATTAGAGAAAGCCGTTTCTTCCCTGACAAAAGCGGTTTACAACCCGAAGGCCTTCTTCCCGCACGCGGCATGGCTGGATCAGGCTTGCGCCCATTGTCCAAAATTCCCCACTGCTGCCTCCCGTAGGAGTCTGGGCCGTGTCTCAGTCCCAGTGTGGCTGGTCGTCCTCTCAGACCAGCTACAGATCGTCGGCTTGGTGAGCCTTTACCTCACCAACTACCTAATCTGATATCGGCCGCTCCAATCGCGCGAGGTCTTGCGATCCCCCGCTTTCACCCTCAGGTCGTATGCGGTATTAGCTGCTCTTTCGAGCAGTTATCCCCCACGACTGGGCACGTTCCGATACATTACTCACCCGTTCGCCACTCGTCAGCTTAACCTGTTACCGTTCGACTTGCATGTGTAAGGCATGCCGCCAGCGTTCAATCTGAGCCAGGATCAAACTCTACAGTTCGATCTTGAATTTACTCAACGGAATCGACTTGAACTATCTACATAGTAAAAGTCTATTTTCCGTGAGCGTTTAAAGTCTAAGAGACTTGATACTTGTCACCAAGCATCAAAACTCGCCTTCAAACGCCCACGCTTATCGGCTGTTAATTTTTAAAGAACCAAACAACTCGCAACCTCAGTCGCTTTGCCGTTCGCGCTGATCAGTGATCAGCAGAGAAGCGAGATTATGTCAGCGTTTTGATCAACTCGTCAAGTGATTTTCGAAAATTTCTTTTGAAACTCTCTCGATCACCGGATCAATCAAAACTCGATTCAAACAGCCAGTATTACCAGCCACTCGGATCGGTCAAAACCTCACCCCTTCCCTGACCGGCATCAGCAACCTGCTTTGCAAGTCGCGCTGCGTTTTGATCAGCGAAGCCCGCTACTGTAGCACAGCTTTTTTGGCCGTCACAAGACTTTCG
>NZ_LYVQ01000317.1 GCF_001984095.1 Pelomonas sp. KK5 | reverse complement strand
GCGGATTGAGGCTTCGCGCTCATAACGGGTTATTTCAGCGGACTGCCTTCTTGCCGCCGGCGCTGCCGAGGTTGGCGCGGATGACCTTGTTGACCGCGTCGTCGGCGCCCTTGTCGGCGTTGTCGAAGACTTCCGTCTGCGCGGCCGGCGCGGTGTTGGGCGCCTCGGTCAGCATCTTGCCGCTCTTGTCCTGCACGTCCACGGCCACGTCCATCGACAGGCCCACGCGCAGCGGATGCTCGCTGACCTGCTTCGGGTCCAGCGCGATGCGCACCGGCAGGCGCTGCACGACCTTGATCCAGTTGCCGGTGGCGTTCTGCGCCGGCAGCAGCGAGAAGGCGGCGCCGGTGCCGGCCGACAGGCCGACGATGTGGCCGGTGTACTCGACCTTGTCTCCGTAGACGTCGGCGGTCAGCTTGGCGACCTGGCCGATGCGCAGCTTGGCGACCTGGCTTTCCTTGAAGTTGGCGTCCACCCAGACATTGCGCAGGCCGACGACCGACATCAGCGGCGCACCGGCGGCCACGCGCTGGCCCAGTTGCACGCTGCGGCGGGCGACCCAGCCGTCCACCGGCGACTGCAGCTCGGTGCGCTGCAGCGCGAGGTAGGCCTCGCGCATGCGGGCGGCGGCGCGCTGGACGTTCGGATGGTTGGCCACGTCGGTGCCTTCGGTCAGCACCTTGTTGCTGCCGAGCTGCTCGCGGGCGGTCTGCAGCGCGGACTGGGCGGCGGCCAGCGCGCTCTTGGCGCTGGTGGCCTGGGCAACCGCGTGGTCGACCTCTTCCTTGCCCACGGCGCCGCTGGCCAGCAGCGGCTGGCGGCGGGTGACGTCGGCACTGGCGCGGTCCAGCTCGGTCTGGGCGCGGCGCACGTCGGCTTCGCGAGCCTGCACCTGGGACTCGAAGCTGCCGTTGTTCGTGTAGAGCGTGCGGACTTCGCGGACGGTCTGCGCGAGCTGGCTGCTGGCCTGGTCCAGCGCGACGCGGGCGTCGGCCGGGTCCAGGCTCACCAGCGGCTGGCCGGCCTTGACGTAGTCGGTGTCGTCGGCGCGGATGGCCTTGACCGTGCCGCCGACCAGCGGCGTGATCTGCACGACATTGGCGTTGACGTAGGCGTTGTCGGTGGCCTCGGTGCGCTTGCCGATCACGTACTCGTAGATCGCATAGCCGCCCAGCGCCAGCACGACCGCGACGGTCAGGGCCGTCAGCGCGGTCTTGCGCCGGCTGCTGGAGCTCGGCGGGATGGAGACGGGGGTGACCGTGGCCGGGGCGTTGGAAGCAGCGGCGGCGGGCTTGTTGTTGTCGGTGTCGCTCATGGTGTTCTTCAAGTGTCCGTTCGTTTACTTGGCGTCGGTCCAGCCGCCGCCGAGGGCGCGCATCAGGTTGACCTGGCTGTCCAGCGTCTGGCCGCGCAGGTCCAGCGCCTGGCGCTGCTGCACGAGGAGGCGGTCGCGCGCGTTGAGCACGGCCAGCCGGTTGGTGAGGCCGGCGCCGTAGCGGGACTCGGCCAGGGTCAGCGTGGATTCGGCGTTGCTGATCGAGGCCTGCTGCTCCTGCTGCTGGCCCTGCAGCGAGCCCAGCGTGGTGAGCTGGTCGCGGGCATCGCGCACGGCTTCCAGCAGCGCGCCGTTGTAGGCGGCGACGGCGGCGTCGGTGTCGGCGGCGGCGCCGTGCAGCTGGGCCTTCAGCGCGCCGGTCTCGAACAGCGGCAGGTGGATGGACGGGCCGAAGCCGAACTGGCGGCTGGGCAGCTGCAACAGGTTGTCCAGGCCCAGCGCGTTGAAGCCGGCGAAGGCGCTGAGGCTCACGTTCGGGTAGAACTGGGCGCGGGCCGAGTCGACCTTCTTCGTCGCGGCCTCGACGCGCCAGCGGGCGGCCACCACATCGGGCCGGCGGCCCAGCAGGTCGATGCCCAGGCCCTCGGCCTGCAGCGCCAGCGGCGCGGGCAGTTGCGGCGCCAGGTCCTTCAACGCGTCGATCGGCTGGACGCTCAGCTGGGCCAACTGGTGGCGCAGCAGCTGGGCCTGCTCGCGCAGCACCAGGCGCTGGCGGCGCAACTCGGGCAGCGGCTGCTCGGCGCCGCGCAGTTCCTGGCTGTTGTCCAGGCCGGCGGCGACGCGCTGGCGGGTCAGCGCCAGCGCCTGTTCGCGCTCGGCCAGCTGGCGGCCGAGGATCTCGTCCTGCGCCAGCAGGCGGGCCAGCGAGAGATAGGCGCGGCTGACCTGGCTGGCCAGCATCAGGCGGGCCGCGGCGGCATCGGCCTCGGCGGCGGCGCGGGTGCCGATGGCGGCATCCAGCTCGGCCTTGTGCTTGCCGAAGAAGTCCCACTCGTAGCTGGCACCCAGCTGGACGTTGCCCAGCGTCCACCAGTTGCCGCCCAGCGGCTCGGGGTAGATGCCGTTGGCCGAGAAGCGATTGCGGCTGACGTCGGCTTCCAGCTCGATCTTCGGGCGTTCCTCGGCACCGGCGGCCTCGGCGCCGGCGGCGGCCTTGGCGATGCGGGCGCGGGCGGCGGCCAGGCTCGGGGACTCGGCCAGTGCGCGCTGGACCAGCGCGTCGAGCTGCGGATCATTGAAAGCGGTCCACCAGTCGCTCTTCAGCTCGGCGGTGCGCGCGGCGGCGTTGAGGCCGGCCTGCTCGGCCGTCAAGGGCCTGGCCGCGTCCGGCAGCTTCGGGGCCAGCGCGCAGGCCGACAGCAAGGCCGCTGCGGCAATGGCGCTGAAGAGGGGCAGGCTTCTTCTCATGGCGGTGTTCATTCTTCTGATGGGGGGCAGTCCGCCTGGCGCAGTGCTTCGCCATTGGCGACCATGCGCTGCAGCAGGTTCAGCAGGGTGCGCCATTCCTCATGGCTGAAGCCCTGCAGGTGGGCATTGAAGGTATTGGCCAGCACGGCGGTGAGCTGGCTGGTGACGCGCTCGCCTTCTTCCGTCAGGCTCAGCATGACGACGCGGCGATCCTCGATGGAACGCACGCGCTGGCACAGGCCCTTGGCTTCGAGGCGGTCCAGCAGGCGGGTCATCGCGCCGGCATCGGTGCCGAGCTGCTCGACCAGCCGGGCCACGGAACTGGGGCCGTTGACATGCAGCATCAGCAGCGGGCCCCATTGCGCATGGGTCAGGCCCTGCTTGCAGAGCTGGCCGTCGGCATGGGCCGTCATCGACTGCTGGACCCGCTTGAGCAGCCAGCCGAGGCTTTCGCTGCGTTCGTAGCTGTCGGCTTGGTAAAACATGGGGTGAAATTTAGTTGCCTAGGCAAATATTGTCAAGGCAGATATTTGACTTCGAGCGATTAACGCACCAACGAAGGCGCAATGGTCGCCACCTACACTCGGCGCCCATGACGACGACCTCCCCCTCTTCCCCGGCCAAGGCCAGCCCCGGCGCGCTGCGCGGCCTGGCGCCCTTCCTGCGGCCCTATCGCGCCCGCATTGCGATGGCGGTGGTGTTCCTGCTGCTGGCGGCGCTGACGACGCTGGCCTTCCCGCTGGCGCTGCGCGGGCTGATCGACCAGGGCTTCATCAAGGCCGATCCGGGCGAGCGGGTGATGGCGCTGCGGGAGCACTTCCTGGCGCTGTTCGCGGTGGGCGCGGCGCTGGGCGTGTTCTCGGCCGCCCGCTTCTATGCGGTGACCTGGATCGGCGAGCGGGTCACGGCCGACCTGCGCAACGCGGTCTACGGCCATGTGCTGCGGCAGAGCCCGGAGTTCTTCGAGACGACCCAGACCGGCGAGGTGCTGAGCCGCATCACGACGGACACGACGGTGGTGCAGACGGTCGTCGGCTCCAGCATGTCGATGGGCCTGCGCAATATGGTGATGGGTATCGGCGCGGCGGTGATGCTGGTCGTCACCAACCCGCTGGTGATGACGCAGGTGATGGGCATCCTGCTGCTGGTGGTGGCGCCGGCCTTGTATTTCGGCCGGCGCGTGCGCAAGCTCAGCCGCGCCAGCCAGGACCGCGTGGCCGACACCAGCGCCATCGCCGCCGAGGTGCTGAACGCGGTGCCCGTGGTGCAGAGCTACACGCAGGAGGCGGCCGAGGACGCGCGCTTCCGCCGCGCCAGCGAGAGCGCCTTCGACACGGCGCGCAAGCGGACCCGCGTGCGATCCTTCCTCGTGGCCTTCATCATCAGCGCCACCTTCGGCGCGCTGCTGTGGGGCCTGTACCAGGGCACGCAGGCCGTGATCGCCGGGCGCATCAGCGCGGGCCACCTGGGGCAGACGGTCGTCTACGTGACCTTGCTGGTCAGTTCGGTGGCGGTGCTGGCCGAGGTCTACGGCGACGTGCTGCGCGCCGCCGGGGCCACCGAGCGGCTGGTGGAGCTGCTGGCCGCGCGTTCGCCGGTGACCGAACCTGCCGCTCCGCTGGCCCTGCCGATGCACAGCGGCGGCTCCAGCCTGACGCTGGACGGCATCCGCTTCAACTACCCCTCGCGCCCGACGCAGGCGGCGCTGGAGGACTTCAGCCTGGACATCGCCCCGGGCGAGACGGTGGCCCTGGTCGGCCCCAGCGGCGCCGGCAAGAGCACGGTATTCCAGCTGCTGCTGCGCTTCTACGACCCGCAGCAGGGTCAGGTCTTGCTCAACGGCACGCCGACGAACCAGCTGCGCCTGAACGAGCTGCGCGGCGCGATCGGCCTGGTGCCGCAGGACAGCGTGATCTTCTCGACCAGCGCGATGGAGAACATCCGCTATGGGCGACCCGAGGCCACCGATGCGGAGGTGATCGAAGCCGCCAAGGCGGCCTTCGCGGACGACTTCATCACCCGCCTGCCCGAGGGCTACGACACCTTCCTCGGCGAGCGCGGCGTGCGCCTGTCCGGCGGCCAACGCCAGCGCATCAGCATCGCCCGCGCGATCCTGAAGAACCCGCCGCTGCTGCTGCTGGACGAGGCCACCAGCGCGCTCGACGCCGAGAGCGAACGGGTCGTGCAGGCCGCGCTGGAAGCGGCGATGCAGCACCGCACGACGCTGGTGATCGCGCACAGGCTGGCCACCGTGCAGCGGGCCGACCGCATCGTCGTGATGGAGCATGGCCGCATCGTCGAGCAGGGCACGCATGCGGAACTCGTGGCGCGCGGGGGGCTCTATGCGAAGCTCGCGTCCATGCAGTTCGATATCTGATCGCTGAACGAGCGAAGGAGCCGACCCTGGCGCTGAAAATTGCCGTTATCCCCGGCGACGGCATCGGCCGCGAGGTGATGCCCGAAGAAGGCCTACGCGCGCTGGAGGCTGCCTCGCGCCGGTCCAGTTTCGAACTGGAACTGACGCCCATCGACTGAGCGAGCTGCGACTGGGACTTGCAGCACGGCCAGATGATGCCGGACGACCGGAAGGGTTCGAAGGCCTGCCCTGCCCGCTCGCCGGCCGCAAGCCGGGCGACATCGACGACCTGGTCGTGCGCGAGAACACCCGAGGGGGAGTACACCAAGCTGGGCGGCACGGCGTCGACGACGGATATGGGCGCTGCCATCGCACAGCGGATACTATCCGACGCGTGAAAAGAAAATGCCCGCCTGGATATTCCAAGGCGGGCATTCAATATATATGGCGGAGTGGACGGGGCTCGAACCCGCGACCCCCGGCGTGACAGGCCGGTAT